>JAEDIZ010000203.1 GCA_016296635.1 Oscillospiraceae bacterium | reverse complement strand
AAAACGGTTCGGGTCATCCCGCCGACCATTCAGCCGTTATCCGACATTCCTGCCTTTTCAGCGCGCCCCAGGCGCGTGGCGGCTTACGCCCGTGTCTCCACCAGCAGCGAGGAACAGCTGACCAGCTATGAGGCGCAGGTGAAGCACTATACCGAGTATATCAAGTCCAAGGAAACTTCAGACAACTGGCAGTTCGTGGATGTGTATACGGATAAGGGCATTACGGGCGTGAGCACCAAAAAGCGCGAGGGTTTTAACCGCATGATTCAGGATGCGCTGGCGGGCAGGATTGACCTGATCATCACCAAGAGCGTCTCCCGCTTCGCCAGAAATACCGTGGACACGCTGACTGCCATTCGAAAACTGAAAGAATACGGCGTGGAGGTCTACTTCGAGGAACAGAACATCTACACGCTGGACGGCAAGGGCGAGCTGCTGCTGACCATCATGTCCAGCATCGCGCAGGAAGAAAGCCGGAATATTTCCGAAAACGTGACCTGGGGGATGCGGAAGCGCTTCGCGGACGGCAAGGTGACCATGCCCTACGGACAGTTCATGGGCTATCGCCGCGGCAAGGACGGAACGCCGGAGGTTGTGGAAGCGGAGGCGGACGTCGTGCGCACCATCTTCCGGCGCTTTCTGGAGGGCGCAACCCCGGCGATGATCTCCAGAGAACTCAATCTGGCCGGCATTCCCTGCCCCTCCCGCAAAAGTCTGCTGAGTGAGAATGAAGAAGCAATCGCCAAGGCGCGAAAGAAAACCTCCCGCTGGGGCACGTCTACGGTGGAGAACATCCTTGCCAATGAAAAATACAAGGGCGACGCGATCCTGCAAAAGACGTACTGCACGGATTATCTTCTGAAAACCTTTGTGGTAAACGACGGCAGCGTGGTGCCCAAGTATTACGCGCAGAACAGCCATCCCGCCATCGTCAGCCCGGAGGTGTTCGATCTGGCGCAGCAGGAGCTGGCGTGGCGCAGAAGTCTGAATGGCCGATACAGCGGAAGAAGCTGCTTTGCCTCGCGCGTCGTTTGCGGGGATTGCGGCGCGTTTTACGGCAGTAAGGTCTGGCACAGCACGGACGAATATCGGCGCACGATCTGGCGCTGCAACAATAAGTACGCGGGCGAAACAAAATGCGCAACGCCCCATGTGACGCAGGAGGCACTGGAAAAAGCCTTCGTGCAGGTCATACAGCAGATGCTTTCTCAGAAAGACAGAATCCTGACCGCCTGCCGCGAAGCGCTGGATGAAGCCTTTGATACCATGGAACTCGATAAGGCTGCCACGCGGCTGCAGGATCAGGCGCTGGGCATGGCGGCGCGCGTCAGGCAGCTGGTGGATGAAAACGCCCGGGTGCAAAGGGATCAGGATGAGTTTAAGAACGATTACGAGGCGCTGCTCGCCGAGCACGCAAGGCTCAGCGAGAAAATCCGGACCATTGCGGAGCAGAAAAAAGATAAGGCAGAACGCCGGCGGCGCATCGAGATATTCCTTCATATGCTGGAAGAGCAGAAAGAGTGCGCGGACTTTGAACCGGGAATGTTCGTGGCACTGGTGGATAAGGTGATCATCCAACATGACGGACACATGGGGTTCTGTTTCAGAAACGGAATGAAATGTGAGTATCCACAATAAAAACTAATAACGAAAAGGCCTGATGGTCTGCTTATAATGCGGGCAATCAGGCTTTTTATAGTTTGATCTCTGATGAAATGCGAAATCCATGAAAATGTCACAAAATATCTGACTTTGCGGCAGGGCAAAAAGCCTTGCTATACCGTACTTTTAGGAGCCATCATACGGCTTTTGACGGCTTATCAGCAAGAGGCAAGCAGGCTGGCGGCGTAAATCTGCCGCTCTGATAAACTGTGCCCGTAGAAATCCAGCGTTGTTTTGGCTGACTGATGTCCAAGCAGGGCGCTGATCGTTTGAATATCGATGCCCAGTTCCATCAGACGTGTGGCAAAACTATGACGAAGTGTATGGAAATGCACCCGCGCAAAACCCAATACCTGCATTTTGCGTTGGAAATGGCGTTGGATCGTGCGCGGCTCTGCCGCATGACCGACCTTTCCGAAAACATACGCATCCGTATTGCCGGCAGCGCGGCAGGCTTTTTGCAACATCACAAACAAAAAGTCCGGTATGGGCAAAATTCGGTGCGAACGCTTTGACTTCGGCGTTCCGATCATCAACACCGTGCGTTTACCGGTGCCATTTTCGAACCTGGCGGTTCTCTGCGCCGTTCTTCGTACCGTAATCGTTCTCTTTTCCCAATCGATATCCGACCATTTGAGCGCGCACACCTCGCCTAAGCGCATACCGGTGTACAGGCTAAGCAAAGTGGGCAAATCATCCTGGTTCAGCGATGCTTTGCGCAGTTTTTCCTGCTCGGAACGGCTCAAAACCCGTTGCTCCATAGCCTCCTGG
>JAEDIZ010000062.1 GCA_016296635.1 Oscillospiraceae bacterium | reverse complement strand
GTTCGCCATTTTTTCTTACAAACCGTAAATCGAATTAGATCTATCGCATTTTTGAATTAGATCTATCGCATTTTTAAGTTGCTTTTTGCGAATACATGTGATAAACTTATTAAGTTTTCAGATAATGTGAGTATGAAAAAGCGAGGTACACGCCATGGCTACATACAAGATTGCTGATCTTTTTGTGCAGATGGACTCTTTTGGCCGTACTGTCAGCCAGGCCGCGCCCTATTTGTGTGAGGATGCCGCGCCTGATATAACGATCGCCTCCAATGCGGAGGAATTGCGGCTGAAAAATCCCCAGCTTTCCCTGGAGGACTGCGAGTATATGTCCACCGGCGGCAATTTTTACCGTCAATTGATTCGTTTTCACGGTATTATGCTTCACGCCTCGTGCGTTGTGGTGGATGAAAAGGCCTATCTATTCTCTGCCCCCTGCGGAACGGGAAAATCCACCCATGTGCAGCTTTGGCTGAAGCTTTTTGGCGACAAGGCCTATATTCTGAATGATGATAAGCCCGCTCTGCGTGTTCTGGATGGAAAGGTTTTCGCCTACGGAACGCCCTGGAGCGGGAAAAACGACTGCAGCCGCAATGCGAAAGTGGAGTTGGGCGGCATTGCCGTCGTGAAACGTGCCGCCGAGAATTCCATGCGTGTACTTCCGGCAGATGAGGCAATCTTCGCGCTCATGAACCAGACGGCCCGCAGCATTCTGCCGGAACTGATGAATCTTCTGATGGATAACATCGACGCGATCGTTTCTACGGGGAAGATTTACGAGTTGTCTTGTAATATGGATATTTCAGCTGCCAAGCTGTCATATGAAACTATGAGTGGAAAGAGGTTTGAATTATGAAAGTGAAAGATGGATTTGTCCTTCGCACCATCGCCGGCTCCAATATCGTCGTTCCTGTGGGCGCAGCCACTGCTCAGTTTAACGGAATGATCACCCTCAATGATTCTGGTGCGTTTTTGTGGCGTGAGTTGGAAAAGGGTGCCGACGTGGACAGTCTGACGGAAGCTCTTCTGAAAGAGTATGAGGTCGACGAGAAAACGGCTCGGAGCTGTGCAGCGGACTTTATTGCCAAGCTGGAGGAAGCTGGTTGCCTTGAATAAAATACAACTGGCTGACTACTATCCGCTGATCAAAGAAACCCTTGACAATGGCGGTACCTTTACTCTGACGATCACCGGGACAAGTATGTATCCTTTTATCGTCGGCAACCGTGACCGTGTCACCCTGGCTCCCATTACGGGAGAACTGAAAAAAAACGATTTACCGCTCTACCGCAGAAAGAATGGAACCTTTGTGCTCCACCGTATCGTTAAGGTCAACAAGGACGGAACCTATACCTGCTGTGGAGACCACCAGTGGTGGCTGGAAAAGGGCCTGCACCGGGAACAGATGATCGGAATTGCAACGGAATATGTCCGCAAAGGGAAAAAACTGACCAATAAGAACCTGCTCTATAAGTTTTACCGCATGACCTGGACCTGGCTGCTGCGGTACAGAAAGTATTTTTTCGCACTTCGTAGTAAGTTGGCAAGAATCTTCTGATTATAATGGGGTGTTGGAATGGCAGTCGATGCAAAAGTAAGTGAATATCTGTTGGAGCTATTGCGCTGCGCACTGCATGACGAGACCCCGTCGGACAAGCCGGAGGAGGTCTCCTGGCAGGAGGTCTTCCTGCTTGCCAAGCGCCACAGCGTTTCAGCATTGGCATGGCAGTCAGTTTCGCGTCTGCCGGAGCCCATTGATCCCGCCGTGGACGAAGAATGGCGTACACTGAATTATAAGCTGATTAATAAGTATATCAATCAGGAGCACGAACTCAGCATGCTTACATCGTTGCTCGCGCAGGCGGAGATTCCGCATATGCCGGTGAAGAGTGTCTGGGTGAGACCGCTCTATCCACAGCCTTTTGCGCGGGAGATGTGCGACCTTGACATCCTGATCCCTGAGGAGGATGCGGAGCGTGCCCATGATATAGCGATCGATTCCGGTTATACCATGCTGGAAGAAGCGACTACTTCACACAATACGGAGTATATCAAAAAGCCCTATCTTGTCCTTGAGCTGCATACGTTTATGGCGCCAAAGGAGTCGACGCAGTTTTCTTACTACGAGAATATCTGGCAAAGAGTGGTCCCGACAGACACACCCTATTACTATTCACTTACGCTCGAGGATCAGTACATCTATATGCTTGCCCATTCTGAGAAGCATTACAGCCTCAGAGGCACCGGTATACGCTCCTACCTCGATATCTTTGTCTTTCTGAATCATTATCAGGACCGGTTGGATCGTGCTTATATTGAGGCCGAGTTAAATAAGCTCCAGATCTATGAGTTTGCGATGACGGCGGAGGCTCTGGCGCAGTCCTGGTTTTCTAAGGAGCGTCCTCCTCTGTCGGAGAAGGCGGCCAAAATGGCCAACTATGTCTTTTCCGGTTCGACCTATGGACGGCGGAATGGAATAGATGAAAACAAACTCTTGGGTTTGATGAAAAAAGGAAAATCAGAAAAGAGCGCCAGGTTCTCTTTCTTTATGCAGATCGTTTTTCCGTCTTATGACCGACTGTCAGGGCGGTTCCCTTCATTAAAAAAAGCTCCGTTTTTGCTTCCATTTTATTGGATCTGGAGATGGCTTGTCGTTCTGTTTACTAAACCTGGACAGATCATAAAACAATACAGACGTGTGAAACGAATTGATGTTTTGGATCATGAATGAAGGGAATAACGCTCACAACATGAAAGAGAAAAGAAGTGAAGCATCATGAAGATTCGTTGGAATAAGCAAAAAATAATCCGCGTAGCGCTTTTGATGCTTGTGGATATAGTAATGTCTTTCCTGGCGGGCTTCTTGGCGCTGCTGATCCGCTTGGATTTCAGCTTGGATAGCCTTATTTCCAGTGGTTATCTCAATATATTCCTGCATTGGGCCCCGGTTTTTGCGGCAGCGCTGATCTGTGTCTTTTTCCCATTAAAGCTCTATAACAGCCTTTGGGAGTTTGCCAGTGTTGATGAATTGCTTCATATTCTGATTGCGGTTTTCATTCTGAACGGCATCCTGTTTGTTACGGTTGCCCTCGACTGGATACCGTTGCCGCTGAGCTTTCCCGCGCTGAACGCCCTGATTCTTTCACTGCTCACGACGGTTACGAGGTTTTCCTATCGTATGCTTCGCAGCTTTTTGCCCAAAGAGAGCGGGGAAAACGCTTCACAGCGCCGGACGATGCTGATTGGCGCAGGAAATGCCGGGATGTTCGTGCTGCGTGAGTTCCAGACCAGCGTGAATTCCCACAATCATGTAGTCTGCGTGATCGACGACGACGACAGTAAACGCGGACAGTACATCCGAAACGTGAAAATTGTCGGCAACCGGAATGATATCGTTCGCATTGCCGATGAATACCACATTGAAGAGATTGTCTTCGCCATTCCTGCAGCACCGGCCAAGGACCGCAAAGAGATCCTGAAAATCTGTCAGGAGACTGGCTGCCGGCTGAAGATCCTGCCCGGCATTTTTCAGCTTGCCAATGGTGAGGTCAGCATTCAGAAGATCCGCGACGTTGACGTTTTGGACCTGCTCGGCAGAGATTCCGTCAGTGTCGACCTGTCGCAGATTGCGGAATATTTGCAGGGAAAGACCGTTCTGGTCACCGGCGGCGGCGGATCCATCGGCAGCGAGCTGTGCAGACAGATCGCCGCCCATGAGCCCCAAAAACTCATTATTTTTGATATCTATGAGAATAATGCCTATGAGATACAGCAGGAGCTTCGCCGTACATATCCGCAGTTGGAGCTTATCACGCTGATCGGCTCCGTCCGTGATACGGAAAGAGTTGAGTCGATCTTCGACATCTACCGCCCTGAGATCGTGTTCCATGCTGCGGCCCATAAGCATGTTCCTCTGATGGAGGACAGCCCCAACGAAGCGATTAAAAACAATGTGTTTGGCACCTACCACGTCGCAAAGGCGGCAGACAAGTATGGGGTCAACACCTTTGTTCTGATTTCTACGGACAAAGCCGTCAACCCGACGAATATCATGGGCGCGTCCAAGCGCATTTGCGAGATGATTGTCCAGATGATGGCGAACGCGTCCAAGACAAAGTTTGTCGCGGTGCGTTTCGGCAATGTTTTGGGCAGCAACGGCAGCGTTATTCCGCTTTTCAAAAAACAGATCGAGGAGGGGGGACCCGTCACGGTCACCCATCCCGATATTATTCGCTATTTTATGACGATTCCTGAGGCGGTCTCACTGGTGCTTCAGGCGGGCGCCTACGCAAACCGTGGCGAAATCTTCGTTCTGGATATGGGGGAGCCTGTCCATATTGACGATCTGGCGCGTAATCTGATCCGCCTGTCCGGGTTTGAGCCGGATGTGGATATTGAGATCAAGTATACCGGGCTGCGTCCGGGCGAGAAGCTCTATGAGGAGATGCTTATGGATGAGGAGGGGCTTCGTTCCACAGCAAATCATCTGATCCACATCGGTCAACCGCTACAGATGGATGAAGAGAAGCTGCGGCGGCAGCTTGTATTATTGGAGGACGCCTGCAATCATAACAGCGACGGGATCAAAGATCTGGTCTCTGAAATTGTCGCTACTTATCATTGCCCGGCAACTATACATTAAAGAAGCATTATATAGGCATAGGCTTTATTTTTATGAGAAAAAGAATTCAGTTTTCCACACCGACGATGCACGGTGACGAGATACGTTATGTGCAGGAGGCCTTTGAGCGCAACTGGGTCGCTCCGCTGGGCTTCAACTGTGACGGCTTTGAAGCAGAGACGGCCCGCTATCTCAGTGCGGACCTTCCGGAACCGTATCACGCTTTGGCATTGGTATCCGGCACTTCGGCGATCCATTTGGCCGTAAAGCTTGCAGGAGTCAAGCCTGGCGATGTCGTGCTTTGCTCTGACATGACTTTTTCTGCGACGGTCAATCCTGTTTCCTATGAGGGAGGACTTCCGGTCTTCGTCGATTCTGAGCGCGACTCCTGGAATATTGATCCGGTGGCATTGGATAAGGCTTTTGAAAAATATCCCCAGGCAAAGGTCGTTGTTCTTGCGCATTTGTACGGAACTCCGGGTAAGTTGGATGAGATCCTGGATATCTGCAAAAGACACGACGCGGTTTTGATCGAGGATGCAGCTGAGGCCCTGTCTTCGACTTATAAGGGGAGAAAGTGCGGGACCTTCGGCAAGTTTTGTGCTCTGAGCTTTAACGGTAATAAGATCATTACCACCTCCGGCGGCGGAATGCTGATCACGGAGGACGAGGCATCCCGCAGCAAGGCTTATTTCTGGGCGACCCAGTCAAGAGAGAAAGCTCCCTGGTACCAGCATGAGGAGATCGGCTACAACTACCGTATGTCGAATATCGTTGCCGGTATCGGTCGCGGCCAATTAAAGCATCTGGAGGAACACCGGGAGCGCAAAGAGGCGGTCTACCGCCGTTATGAAGCAGCTTTCCGCAGTTCTCCTTTGACAATGAACCCCTATTTGGAGTACACCAGGCCGAACTTCTGGCTCTCCTGCATCTTGTTGGAGAAAGACTGCAAAGTCAGACCGATGGACTTGTATGAGCGGCTGAATGAGGCAAATATTGAATCCAGACCGATCTGGAAGCCCATGCATATGCAGCCGGTCTTTGCCAAAAACGACTTTATTTATGTGGAGGATAAGCCTGTGGACGAGGACATTTTCAGCCGCGGACTGTGCCTGCCCTCGGACATTAAAATGACAGAAGAGGAGCAGCAATATGTGGTCGATACCATTTTTGCTGCACTTTGACAGACTTGCCTCAGGTGAATGCCTATCAAAACAGAGCATTACATTTACGGAGTGATCTCATGCAGACACAAGTTACGGAAAAAATCAAAGCTGACGGTATCTATAACCGCTATATAAAACGTGTGCTTGATCTGGTTTTGGCACTGATTTTTGCCGTGATCCTGGCACCGGTCTATCTGATCCTGGCCCTTGCCGTGGTGATCGACACCGGGTTGCCCGTTTTTTACCGTGCAGAGCGGGGCGGCTACCGCAATCGGCCCTTCCGCATCTTCAAATTTCGCTCCATGGTAAAGAATGCTGACAAGATCGGCGGCGGCACAACGGCGCTGAATGACAGCCGCATTACCAAGGTCGGCAACGTCCTGCGCAAGACCAAACTCGATGAGATCCCGCAGCTTTTTAACATTATCAAGGGCGATATGTCCTTTATCGGACCGCGCCCGGAGCTGCTTCGGTATACCGCGCAATATGAGGGAGAGGAGCTGCTGATCCACCGCGTCCGTCCCGGCATCACGGACTACAGCTCTATTGAGTTTATCAATCTTGACGAGATCGTCGGCGGTGAAAACGCGGATGAAATGTATGAGAAGTACGTCCTCAAACGGAAAAATGAGCTGCGCGTTAAGTACGCAAAGACGGTTTCTTTCACTACCGATTTCAAACTGCTGTTCATTACGATCTGGGATGTACTGAAAAAGATCGGCCGATTTGTTTTTAAGAGAAAAGGAGCGTCGTAATGGAATACATTACATTGAAAAACTCTGATCTGCGGGTCTCACGTCTGTGTATGGGCGGCTGCCCCATGGGCGGCTACGGCTGGGGAGAGGTAGATGAGCAGGCGCTTGTCGATGCCGTACATACCGCACTGGAGGAAGGTGTGACTTTCTTTGACACCGCTGATACTTACGGTCTCGGGCAGAGCGAACGAACACTCTGCAAAGCGCTTGGGACTGCCAGAAAGGATGTCGTGATCGCCTCCAAATTTGGAGTACGCGTGGAAAATGGACACACCTTCTATGATAATTCCCCTGCGTATATTGAAAAAGCGGTCTGTGCGAGCCTGGAACGTCTCAGGACAGACTATATCGACCTTTACCAGATTCACTACCGCGACGGCAAAACGCCGCTTGGAGAGGTCGTGGAGAAGCTGGAAGAATTGAAAACCAGAGGCCTGATCCGCGCGTACGGGCTTTCTAATATTTTTGCGGCTGACATTCCTGAAATTCAGGGAACTGTGAGTCGCTTCACGAGTTTTCAGGATGAATATTCTCTTGCTTGCCGCAGGCATGAAAAAGATATTTTACAAATCAGAAATGCTCTGGGACTGACGCCTATGACCTGGGGTAGCCTGGGTCAGGGGATCCTGACGGGAAAGTATGACCGCAGTTGCAGCTTCGGTAAGGATGACCGCCGCAGCCGGGAGATCTATGTCAATTTCCACGGAGAAAAGCTTGAGCGGAATTTGAAGATTGTGGACGAGCTGCGCAAGATCTCCGCCGGGACAGGAAGAAGCGTCGCTGCGGTCGCTATCCGTTTTATTCTTGACTATCTGCCGGAAAGCGTTGTCCTTGCAGGTGCGAAGAAACCCAAACAGGTTCTTTCCAACGCAGAGGCAATGGATTGGCACTTGTCCGAGGAACAGCTGCGCGTTTTGCATGAGATTTCTGCCGATGAAAACTAAACGGATCCCCGTCTTGACATGGTTACAGTTTCTCTGCTGCATCTTCGTCATTTATGGTCATTGCTTTCCTTTTACGGTCCCATATCCGAAGACGCTTGAAATGACGAAGCTGTTCGTTTATTCATTTCATATGCCGGTTTTTGTCTTTTGCAGCGGTGTATTGCTGGTGCTTTCGGATGCAGACAGAAAGTACACTTTCCCAGCTTATTTGAAGCGACGTGCACTCCGTTTATTGCTGCCGTATTTTGTTTTTTCACTTATCGGGATCGTCCCAAAGGTATTGCTTTCATCGGTCCTGAACGACAGCCTCCGTTTTGAATTCCTGCAGATCGTACGCGCATTTCTCGTGCCTCGCGAAAGCATCTGGGGCCATTTTTGGTTTTTGCCGATGATCTTCGTCTGCGGCCTGATCGGATACTGGCTGCAAAAAGCTGTTCGGCGTTGGCGCTGGGTTTTATTGCCTGCGATTATAGTCTGCGCCTGTGGCATCTTCCTGCCGAACCTGACAGACTGGTTTGCGATCAATGATATTGTGCACTATATGCTTTACTTTGTCGTCGGAATGAGCGCTGCATCCCTTTTTACCAGTTTGGATAAGATTCCCGAAAAGACTTCCTATCTTTTTGGCGGGCTCTTTTCGTTGCTTGGCGTAGCAGTGTTTTTGCTGCTCTATTACTGCCATGCGGGAAATGCACTGCGTACAATTATCGTTACTTTCCTGATGCTGATCGGTCTTCTCCTGCTTTTGCTCCCGATCTCAAGGAAGCACCCACTTAAATCCGATTCCGTTCTTTTCAGATCCTACTCGATATTTATTCTTTCCTGGCCTTGTCAGCTTGCTGTAGAGGTCATCCTGGAGAGAGTTTTGCATCTGCCCTATTGGTGCATTATGCCGCCTGTTTTCCTTTCGGGTGTGCTTGTGCCTTACCTCATTATTAAATTGATCGACAGAATTGAGAAAAACCGTAAACACAAGATCCTTACACGCTTGATTGGAGGATGATCCTATGACAAGTGAACAGTTGGCCTGGCTGATCCGCAGGCACGGCGTTGAAATGACGCACCTGTCCGGAGGCAGTCATATTGCGTCCATTCTCTCCGTTGCAGATATCATTGCAGTCCTTTACAGCGATGTTCTCAGATACGACCCGAAGGAACCTAAAATGCCGGAGCGCGACCGTTTTATCCTCAGCAAGGGGCATGCTGGCGCTGCGATCTATGCCGCCCTTGCCGAATCCGGTTTTTTTGACCCGGAGCAGCTCAAGTCTCACTATCAGAACGGCAGCATCCTTTCCGGCCATGTCTCTCACAAGGGCGTGCCGGGCGTGGAACTCTCTACCGGCTCCCTCGGCCATGGGCTGCCTGTCGCAGCCGGCATGGCACAGGCGGCAAAAATGGACGGCAGGGAACACCGCGTTTATGTCGTCCTGGGAGACGGCGAGTGTGATGAAGGCTCCGTTTGGGAGGCCGCGCTGTTTGCCAACCATTTTGGACTGAACAACCTGGTCGCCATTGTGGACCACAATAAAATGCAGAGCCTTGACTTTTGTGAAAATACGCTGAAGCTCTCACCCTTTGCTGAAAAATGGCGTTCCTTCGGTTGGAATGCCCTGCAGGTGGACGGTCATGACCACAACGCGCTTCGTACCGCCTTTGATGAGGCAAAGCGTTCGGAGAAGCCTACGGTCATCATTGCCGATACAGTCAAGGGCAAGGGGATCTCCTTCATGGAATTTGACATTTTATGGCATTACCGCTTCCCCCATGACGGCTGGGAATATGACGATGCGCTCAAGGAGCTGCACGCGGCAATGCCGGCAGGGATCACCGATCCTTACGGGAAGGAGGACGCACAATGAGAACACGGGCAGTTGCGACGCTGGTCGAGCTTGCAAAAAAAGACCCCAATGTGGTCCTTGTGACCGGCGACCTTGGTTTCGGTGTGCTGAAGCCCTACTGGGAGGCTGTGCCGAAGCAGTTTATCAATGCGGGCATTGCCGAGCAGAACATGACAGGCATGGCTGCCGGACTTGCGCTGGAGGGAAAGACTGTCTTTACCTACTCTATCGGCAACTTCCCGACCCTGCGCTGTTATGAACAGATCCGCAACGACTGCGCCTATCACGGCGCAAATGTCAAAGTCATCTGTGTCGGCGGTGGCTTTGTCTACGGCTCTCTGGGCATGAGCCACCATGCCACGGAGGACATTTCCGCAATGCGTGCCCTGCCGGGCGTAACGGTCCTGGCGCCTGCTGACGCCGATGAAGCAGAAGCTGCGGTCCGTGCTATGTATGAGACGGACGGCACCTTCTATCTGCGCCTGGGCAGAGGCGGCGAGCCACTCATCCGTCCGCAGCCGGCACCGTTTGCCATAGGAAAAGCCATCCCTGTCTGCGAAGGAAGCCGCGTCGCGTTTTTCTCCACAGGTGCGATTTTTGACGAGGTCAGCGGGGCGATGGAGCTGCTGCGCCAGGAGGGCTTGACCCCTGCCGCATATACTTTTCCCACGGTCAAGCCCATTGACCGCGCTTGCATCGAGCGTTGCGCCAAGGAATATGAGCTGATCGTCACCGTAGAGGAGAATACCGTCGTCGGCGGCTTTGGCAGCGCCGTCGCAGAGGTGCTGGCGGAGCAGACGCAGCACGCAAGGCTCCTGCGTGTCGGCATCGAGGACACCTATTCCTGTATCGTCGGCACGCAAAAATATCTGCGCGACCACTACGGCCTGAGTGCCACCAAGATCGCACAGCGGGTAAGGGATGCGTTAAAGTGAGCAAAATTCTGATTTTTGCCAACGACTATAAAACGATTGCAAATTTCCGCATGGAGCTGCTGGAACGTTTTTTGGAGCTTGGGCATAAGGTGACCCTCAGCCTGCCGGAGGACGAGCGAAATCATGTGTTTACGGACATGGGCTGCAGCGTCATTTCTGCGCCCATCACCCGCCACGGTACCAATCCCGTTGCGGAATTGAAGCTGATCCGCGTCTATAAGGACCAGATCAAGCAGGCCGCGCCGGATTGCGTACTGACCTTCACGGTAAAGCCGAATATTTACGCAAGCATTGCAGCCGCAGCGAGGAAGGTGCCGTATATCAATAACATCACCGGTTTAGGCAGCGTGATGCAGTCGGAGAGCTTCCTGAAAAAAATGATGCTGCGGCTGCAAAAATACGCCTATCGCAAGTCTGCCTGTGTCTTTTTCCAGAATGAGGGGAACCTGCGTTACTTCAAAGAGCGTGGGATCGTCGGCGAGCAGGCGCGGCTGCTTCCGGGCTCCGGTGTGAACCTGGCGCTCCATGCTTTTTCCGAATACCCGCCGGAGCGCGAGACAACGGATATCGCTATCATATCAAGGCTCAGAAAAGATAAAGGCTATGATGAGTTCTTTGCCATGATGCAGAAGCTGCTGCCCCGCTATCCGAAGCTGCGCTTTCATATCATTGGCTGGGTCGAGGAGGAAGCCTACCGCGAAAAACTCGCCCAATATGAGAAGGAACCGCGTGTGATCTACCATGGCGAGCTGACGCAGACGCAGGTCCATGAGGTCCTGCAGAGCTGTCATTGCCTGTGTCATCCATCCTACCATGAGGGAATGGCAAATGTCCTTATGGAGGCTGCCGCAGCCGGCAGACCGACGCTGGCCAGCGATATCCCCGGATGCCGAGAGATCGTTGAGCAAGGTGTTACGGGCTTTACCTTCCGCGTACAGGACGCGGAGGCGCTGACGGAGGCGGTCGAACGCTTCTTGGCGTTGGAAGAGGAATCACACCGTGAGATGGGGAAAAAAGCCCGCGAAAAAATGGAGCGAGAATTCGATCGGGAGATCGTGATTCGGAGTTATTTAGAACAAATCGAGGCGGCCACCGCCTTGGAAGTGGGGGTATAACAGATGTCTCTGTATGAGAAGATTGTTGCAAAAGAGGAAAAGCTTGCCTTGGTGGGCTTGGGCTATGTCGGGATGCCGATTGCCGTCGCCTTTTCCAAAAAGATCAATGTGATCGGTTTCGACCTTAACGCGGCGAAAATCGAGCTTTATAAAAACGGGCTCGATCCGACCAACGAGGTCGGTAACGAAGCGATCAAGGCGTGTGCGGTGGACTTTACGGCAGACGAGACCCGTCTGCGGGAGGCAAAATTCCTAATCGTTGCGGTCCCGACGCCGGTCAATGACGACCATACGCCGGACTTAACGCCGGTGGAGGGCGCCAGCCGCATCGTCGGACGCAATCTGCAAAAGGGCAGCATCGTTGTTTTTGAATCCACCGTTTATCCCGGCGTGACCGAGGAGGTCTGCGTTCCCATCATGGAAGCGGAATCGGGCATGAAGTGCGGCGTGGACTTCAAGGTCGGCTATTCGCCTGAGCGCATTAACCCCGGTGACAAGGTGCATCGCTTGGAGACGATTACGAAGATTGTCTCCGGCATGGACGCGGAGACGCTCGAGGAGGTCGCAAAGGTCTATGAGCTGGTCGTTGCCGCGGGCGTTCACCGCGCCGAATCCATCAAGGTCGCGGAAGCTGCAAAGGTCATTGAAAACAGCCAGCGCGATATCAATATCGCCTTTATGAACGAGCTGTCCATCATCTTCAATAAAATGGGCATTGACACAAAGTCCGTACTGGAGGCAGCGGGAACAAAATGGAATTTCCTGAAATTCCAGCCGGGACTGGTCGGCGGACACTGCATCGGCGTCGATCCGTACTATCTGACTTATAAAGCGGAACAGCTCGGCTATCACAGCCAGATCATCCTCTCCGGCCGCCGCATCAACGACGATATGGGAAAATACTGCGCGGAGAATCTGGTAAAGAAGCTCATTCAGGCGGATGTTCCCGTGA
>JAEDIZ010000061.1 GCA_016296635.1 Oscillospiraceae bacterium | reverse complement strand
TCTTCGTGCCGGAAAAATAGGCGTCCAGCACCAGGCCGGTGGTTTTCCGGATGTAATCCGTCAGACCGCGCTGCCGCAGCTCATCGCAGATGGGTGCCGTCCGGCGGCACTGCCATACGATCGCGTTGTGGATGGGTCTTCCGGTGTTTTTATCCCACACGATGGTGGTTTCGCGCTGATTCGTGATGCCGATGGCTGCAATGTCGCGTACATCTATGCCGGACTTTGCAATCACCTCCATCATCACGCTGTAAATGCTGGAGTATATCTCCATGGGATCATGCCCTACCCAGCCCGACTTCGGATAAAACTGGGTAAACTCTTTCTGAGAAAGCGCCGTAATGTTCTGTTCCTCATCAAATAGGATCGCGCGGCTGCTGGTTGTACCCTGATCGAGGGCAAGCAGATATTTGGCCATAGAGATACCTCCTGAATGGTTTATTCTGTCAGATCGCGGCAGGCAATGACGTTGGCGTCATTGCCGAGAATACCGGCAAGCAGCACATCCCCGCAGCTGACGGGAACCTTTGCCGTTACATTCTCCAAAAGCGCCATGACCTCAAACATCTTTGCCTTGTCAATGGCCCGGTCGGTCTTGACCGGCAGACGCGGAAAAAAGGCAGAATCCGTCTTGACCGTGGATGTGACAACACGCACCGGATGCAGCAGCTCGTTTTTGCCGTATTCGGCGCCCTTGTCGCATTTGTTTCCGGTTACAGTATAACCGTTTTCCGTATCAATTTTCAAGTGGCAGCCGTTCGGGCAGCAGATACAAATCAGTTCTTTCATACTTCCGCCTCCTCGCAGGAAATCACCAGTTCATCCGTTTCAGTCCGCTCCAGCAGCATCTTCGGCAGGCTGATGTGCTCCATCTCGCCGGGCGCCATATGGCTGCGCTTGAACTGCGCGATGATCTGCTCGCCCGCTTTTACAAGGATGCGGCTGTCTGAAAAGCTTCTGTTGACACGGAAGGAGACCTCCGTGGTCTTATCAAGGTTCTCCATGCGGAGGTTCTGCGGCACCGTATAGGTCACGCAGCTGCCGTTCTTCAGCGTCAGAACGCGTCCTTTGGCTGCACTCTTTCCCAAAACATAAGCCGCCGCGCTGCGGCCCGCCTTTTCCGATTCCTCCGTAACAAAGTCCACCAGATCATGCACATGTACCACGTTGCCGCAGGCAAACACGCCGGGGATGGATGTTTCCATATTTTCAAAGACCACGGCTCCGTTGGTGCGTCTGTCCATCTCGATGCCGGCGTTTTTCGTCAGCTCGTTTTCCGGGATCAGGCCCACGGAGAGCAGCAGCGTATCGCAGTCAAAAATCATTTCCGTGCCGGGGATCGGCTTCCTGTCTGCGCCGACCTTGGAAACCACGACCCGCTCCAGGCGGCCGTTGCCCTGAATATCCGTGATGGTATGCGACAGATAAAGTGGAATATCAAAGTCCTGCAGGCACTGCACGATGTTGCGGTTGAGGCCCGAGGAATAGGGCATCAGCTCCACACAGGCCAGCACCTTCGCGCCCTCCAGGGTCATACGGCGGGCCATGATGAGGCCGATATCGCCGGAACCGAGGATCACGATGCGCTTGCCGACCATCCAGCCTTCTATGTTTACATAACGCTGAGCCGCACCTGCCGTCAGAATGCCGGAGCAGCGGGTGCCGGGAATGGAAATGGCGCCGCGGGTGCGTTCCCGGCAGCCCATGGCAAGAATGACTGCCTGCGGCCTGATCTCCACATAGCCGTCCTTCATATTGACGGCGTGGATGGTCTTGTCCTGTGCAATATCCAGCACCATGGTGTCGGACATAACCGTGACAGAGGTGTCCTGCAGCATTTTGATGAACCGTCCGGCATATTCAGGGCCGGTCAGCTCCTCCTTGAAATGGTGCAGGCCGAAGCCGTTGTGGATACACTGGTTGAGAATACCGCCCAAAACGCGGTCACGTTCCAAAATCAGGATGTCGCGCAGCCCCGCGTCATAGGCCGCGCAGGCAGCAGCAAGCCCCGCCGGGCCGCCGCCGATGATGGCAAGTTCACACTGTTTCATTTTGCGCCGCCTCCTTTCGTCTGCTCGGTCAGAATATAGGTTCCGGGGCCGTCCATCAAAATTCTGTCCATGGGTACGCCCAGCTCACGGGCCAGGATCTCCTGCACTCTCGGGCCGCAGAAGCCGCCCTGGCAGCGCCCCATGCCTGCGCCCACACGGCGCTTGACGCCATTGATGGTGGTAGGCGGCACGGGAGAATGGATCGCCGCAACGATCTCACCTTCGGTAACGGTCTCGCAGCGGCAGATCACTCTGCCGTAACGCGGATCCTTTGCGATCACAGCATTTCTTTCTTCACTTGAAAGCTGCTTGAAGCGGATCACCTTCCGTCCGTCACGGAAGTCTGCCTTTTCCTTCGGGTTCAGATTGTCCTTCAGATAGGCAACAGCCTCCAGCGCGATGGCAGGTGCAGAGGAAAGGCCGGGCGATTTGATACCCGCGAGGTTGAAAAGACCGGGAACGGTCTTGCTCTCGCCGATGAGGAAGTCATCGGAGGAATGGTTGGCACGGATACCGGTAAAGTTACGGATATTATCCCGGAAGGAGAGGGACGGCACGGATTTTACGGCCATGGTACGCACAAACTCCAATCCCTCCGCCGTGTTTTTGGTATTGTCGGGATCGCTGACATTGACGGCGTCCGGACCGACGATCAGATTGCCGTGCACCGTAGGTGAAACCAACACGCCCTTGCCCTTTTCATTCGGGCACTGGAAAATCGTGGAGTGGACTCTCGTTCCCTCGGACTTATCCAGCAGGAAATACTCGCCGCGGTTGGGCTGAATCGTAAATTCCTTTTCCGCGATCAGCTCCGCCACATCGGCGCAATGCACACCTGCGGCGTTCAGCACAAAGCGTCCTTCAAAAACGCCCTTGTCCGTGGTCACGGCAAAGCCGCCGTCTTTCTTTTCGATGGCTGTCACGGGTGCTTCCAGCACAAGCTTTACACCGTTTCTGACCGCGACCTCCGCCATGGCAAGTGTCAGCTCCCACGGAGAAATCACGCCTGCAGAAGGTGCCCAAAGGCTTCCGAGAACCGTATCCGCCAGATTCGGCTCCATGGTGCGGACTTCCTCTGCCGTCAGAAGCTTCAGCCCCGGTACGCCGTTTTTGACGCCGCGGTCATAGAGAACCTCAAGTGTTTTCAGATCTGTCTCGGAAAACGCCAGCACGTGGCTGCCAATGCGTTTGAAGGGAACATCCAGCTTTTCGCAGAGCTCGCCCATCAGACGGTTGCCCTCCACATTCAGTCTTGCCATATTCGTTCCAGGATGCGGATCGTAGCCTGCATGAACGACGGCGGAATTGGCCTTCGTCGTTCCGTTTGCCACATCGTTGCTCTTTTCCAGCACGCATACGGACAGGTCATATTTTGACAGCTCGTAGGCGCAGGCCGCGCCGATCACGCCGCAGCCGATGATGAGAACATTATACATATAATCACCTCAAAAAAGAATAAAAAATGAGTGCAGCAAAGCAGCAGGCGCTGCATTGCTACACTCAAACTCTCAACAATAAAATGCCTTATATTCAGTATATGCACTTTTCAGACAAAATGCAACAGAAAATCTGACAGGTATGAGAAAAATCAGATCTCGAAATCCACCGCGCCTCTGGCCTCGCGAATGGACTTGCACAAAGAAGAAACGGCAACATGGCGCGGATCGTTCTTATAGCGGCTGAGCGCTTCAAAATCATCAAAATCCGCGATCAGGCAGGCATCAAAGTTGTTGCCCTCCTTACAGTTGACGCCGATTTCCATATGACGGATTTCGGGAATCACGCCGTCCAGCGCCTGCAGGCCCGCGAGAAACTTCTTCATATTTTCCTCTTCTCCCGCGCGGAATTTCCACATAATAACATGACGAACCATAGTAAATCCTCCTAATCTTTTTTGTCAGTATAGCACATTTTTTCTTCTGTGGAAATAACCTTTTTATCTTTTTCCTTCCACATATTCTCCCCGAAACCGCATATCCTATGGCTATATTTTTTCCGGGAGGTTTTCAAATGAACAAAGATACCTATGAACTGCTCTGTGAATGTAACGCCGGCATCAAAATGGCAGTCAGTTCCATCGACGATGTACTCGACAGCGTAGAAAACGATGCACTTCGCAAGAATCTCATCTCCTGCAAACAGACCCATCAGAAGCTCGGCAGCCGCACGCACGCCCTTCTGAATGCAGAAGGCGAGCCCGGCAAGCCCGCAAATCCAATGGCACGCGCCATGAGCTGGGTCAAAACCAACACCAAGCTCGCCATGCAGCCCGGCGATCATACCGTTGCAGATCTGATCGTTGACGGCTGCAACATGGGCATTAAGTCCCTCACGCGCTACCGCAATCAGTATCCAGAAGCCACCGAGCAGGCCAAAGCCATTGCCGGTGAGCTGATTGCCTCGGAGGAGCATCTTTCCTCCTGCCTGAAGCACTATCTCTGAGCCGGCAAAAAAAGATTGCCAACCTCTTTTCTTTGTTATATAATAGAGCCGTAAAAAATGATCATACAAAGAAAGGGGACATTTTCTGTGACAAATAAGGTAATCACCATCAGCCGTCAGTTTGGCAGCGGCGGCAGAACCATCGGTAAGGCAGTTGCCGCTCGTTTGGGCATCCCCTATTACGGCAAGGAACTTGTAGATGCCATAGCAAAGGAATCCGGTTTTTCTCACGAATTTATCGAAGAAATCGGCGAGTATGCCTCCGTCACCAGCAGTTTTCTGTTTAACATCGCTGTTTCCGCGCACCCCATGGGGCTTGTAGACAGTATGTCCGTTTCCGACAAGCTGTATATCTGTCAGACCAATGTCATCCGCGATCTTGCCGAAAAGGGTCCCTGCGTGCTGGTCGGCCGCTGCGCGGACTTCATTCTGAAGGATCGCCCTGACACACTTCATATTTTCATCCATTCCGATATGGAGCATCGCGCAGAGCGCATCGTCCGTCTTTACGGCGAAACGAAGCAGTCGCCGGAAAAGCGTCTGCAGGATAAGGACTCCAAGCGCAAGGTTTATTACAAGCACTACACCAACCGCAACTGGGGCGAAGCACAGAATTACGACATCTGCCTCGATTCCGGCGCACTCGGCGTTGATAAATGTGTCGATATCATCTGCGACATCGCCGAGATGGAATAAGATACAACGAAGGAGCAGCAAAAGCTGCTCCTTTTTGCTTTACAAAAGGCTGTCGATCTGATCCTCCCGAAAAACCTCGAATCCGACCGATTTCAGAAGCGCTGCCGTAATGCCGTCACCTTCTGTGATTCCGCCGTCAAACAGTCCGTTGTGGATCTCGCCGCTGCCACAGCTTGGGCTGCGCGCTTTCAGAATCGCGCGCCGGCTGCCGAAGAGCTCTGCCAGCCGCAAAACCTCCTGCGCCCCTTTTTCATACTGCCGCGTTACATCCGTTCCATCCTCTGTGATCACCCTGCCCTGTCGGATCTCTGCCGGCGGCCGCGGTGTTGCAAGGCCTCCCAGCTGCTCCGGGCAGATGGGAATCAGTTCATATTTTTCCGTCAGCTTTTCCATGCCCGCCGCCGCTTTGCTTTTGCCGTCATAGCGGCAGCAGGCCCCAAGCAGGCATGCGCTGATCAAAATTCTTTCCATTACCGGATCCTTTCTCCGTTCAATACTGCCTGCGTCAAATGCTCTCCGGCATCGTCGTAAACCAGTTTTAACGAGAAAAACGGCAGATGCTTTTCCATCAGCTGAAGGAAAATCTTATCTCCTTCCCATTGCTGCAGATTGCATAGTTTCTCTTTGTCGATCCACTCCAGCACGCCTTCATCGCATTCCTTGATCTCACCCTCAAACCCGGTTGCATGGAACAGATGCATATATTCCGTCCAGTCACCGCATACGAAGGTCACAATGGCGCAGTATCGGTAATCCGTCAGCAGAAGTCCCGTTTCCTCCCGCACCTCGCGCAGCACGCAGTCCTCCGGACTTTCTCCTTTTTCAAACTTGCCGCCAATGCCGATCCATTTGTCGCGGTTCTCATCATTTCCCTTTTTGATCCGGTGCAGCATCAGATACTGCCCGTCTTTCTCCAGATAACAGAGCGTGGTGTTTTTCATCTCCTCGCCTCCTGAGTGTATTCTATCAGGAACCAAATCGGATGGCAAGCTTTCATTTTTTGTGCGATTTCGACAGTAGTGAGACCGTTTTTTTAGAGAAAAATACAGGCAGACGAACAGCCGTTTTCATGTTATAATACATGCATCTTAGTCGGGGCAGTCTACTCCACAACAATAGCCTGCTGCGGCAATAATAAGGAGGAAAACATTTCCGGGTGACTCCCGGTGCGGTATTGTGGAGACATACCGTAATGCATCCGCCAAGCCCGGCGGTTTGCGAGAATGCGCATTGGGAATCCAGCGCAGTCAGAGTCGGAAAAGTATGGCAGAAGTCAAATTAGTAAACGTTAAGAAGATCTACCCATTCGTCAGCGGCGAAGAGAAGAAGTCCAAGAAAAAGAAGAAGGTTGACGACAATCCCGAAAAGGAAAAAGTGAATCTTCAGATCACCGACAAGGGCGTTGTTGCAGTTCAGGAATTCAATCTTGACATTGCAGACAAGGAATTCATCGTGCTCGTTGGCCCGTCCGGCTGCGGCAAGTCCACGACTCTCCGCATGGTCGCAGGTCTGGAAGAGATCACCGAAGGTGAACTCCTCATCGACGGCAAGGTCATGAACGACGTTGCTCCCAAGGACCGCGATATCGCCATGGTCTTCCAGAACTATGCTCTTTATCCGCATATGACCGTTTATGATAACATGGCCTTCTCCCTCAAGCTGAAGAAGACCCCGAAGGCAGAGATCGACCGCAAGGTTCGTGAAGCTGCTGAAATCCTCGACATCACCCAGTACCTCAACCGTAAGCCCAAGGCTCTGTCCGGCGGCCAGAGACAGCGTGTTGCTATCGGTCGTGCAATCGTCCGTAACCCGAAGGTCTTCCTGATGGACGAACCTCTGTCCAACCTCGACGCTAAGCTCCGTAACCAGATGCGTGCTGAGATCATCAAGCTCCGCGAGAAGATCGATACCACCTTCATCTATGTTACCCATGACCAGGTCGAAGCTATGACCCTCGGCGATCGTATCGTCATCATGCGTGACGGTTTCATCCAGCAGATCGGCACCCCGCAGGAAGTTTTCAACCATCCGTCCAACCTGTTCGTTGCAGGCTTCATCGGCACTCCGCAGATGAACTTCTTCGATGCACAGCTGACCAAGAAGGACGGCAAGTTCTTCGCTACCGTTCAGGGCAAGGATTTCGAACTGCCCGAAGACAAGCAGGCTGCTCTGAAGGCAATGGATTCCGTTCCTTCCGATGTGATCGTTGGTGTTCGTCCCGTTCATATCAACCTGGCTGATGACGGCATCGAAGCAAAGGTCGACGTCTCCGAGCTGATGGGCAGCGAACTGCACCTGCACGTCAACTCCAACGGCAAGGACGTTGTCATCGTTGTTCCCACTACCGACATCGATGTCGACAGTGTCCATGGCGGCCACAAGGCTGTCAAGTACAGCTTCCGTCCGGAACTGATTCATGTTTTCGACAAGGAAACCGAAAAGAACCTGTTCTAATTGAAATTCAAAAAGGACGCATCCAAAAGGATGCGTCCTTTTTTCTGTTATCGCGTTCTGATTGCCTGCAGCGTCCATGCAATACCGGCAGCAATGCGTTCATCCACGTTCTGAAAATGATTACCCGAATTCCATTCCAGCGTGCACTCTATCCCGGATACCTGCAACAATTGATACTGCTCCCGGATTGCATCGCCAACCGAAGCCATCAGTCTGTTTTTTGTCTTTTCCTCTCTGTCGCCAAGGCTCAGATAGACAACCCGTGCCTGGATCCCGTTCGCTTTTATATATTGCAGCCAACCGGGATACCATACAGACGGTGACATGGCCGCCGCAGCCGAAAAAAATTCGCTTTGGCTGCAGGCCCAAAGTGCAAACAGTCCTGCAAGGGAGTATCCGGCCAGAATTCTTTCCTTCGGTTTCGCAGCATACCGTCTCTCAAGCTCTGGCAGAATTGTATTCTCCAAAGTCTGCAAAAGCACCGGCGCGCAACCGTCAAAACCGTTTCTTCCCGGAATATCTTCCGCACGCCAAGGTGTCAGTTCAGCATTCCAGTCAAGCACCTCTACCGCAGCTATCGCGGCAGAGCTTTCCGGCAGCTGCCGGAAAGCCCGCTCCGCCCGGTTTTCCCGGTCATCAAATTCCCGTCCGTCTATGGGATGGATTACCCAAACTTCCGCATGCGGATCGCCCAGAAAGCAGACGCGCCTTCCGCATATTATGATCGTTTCACACTTCGTAAGATTCTTCATGTGTATTTCCCGATAATGCTCTCAGCGATTTCCCGCTTTGAAACGCAGGTGTTCATGGCCTCCTTCTCAATATAATGATGGGCATCCGATTCCGTCATTTTCAGATTCTCGATCAGAAGCCATTTTGCGCGATTGACGAGGTGGATCTCCTCCATCTTTCCCTCGATGGAAGCTGCTTTCTTTTCCATCCGACGAAGCCGCTCTCTGGCAGATGCCATAAAATCGAGCGCATGGGAAATCACAGCTGCGGAAGTCGGCCTTGACAGTACAAAAACGCCGTGGTCAACGACCTTTGACCGGATTTCTTCATAAACTTCCGCCTTCACAAGAAACAGACAGACTGTGCTTTTCCCGGAAGATACATCCACTACAAACTTTGTTCCGAAATCGTCCGGCAGCGGTGCATTCACGATGACAAAATCGTACGGATTTTCTGTTGACAGTCCTTTCGCCTGTGAGATGCTTTCTGCCGTATCTATCGGATCACAATGTGCTGCGGTGAGCATCGGCCTCAAGGCATCGGTGAATCTGGCAGAGGACGAAACAACCAGTGTACGATATGCGTGCTCTTCAATCACCAAGCTGTTTCATCCCCTTTCCCTCATGTTTTCTTATTCGCAGAATACCCGGATCATCATTTCCGGCAGATGCTTGGCAAAGAACATACTTGTTCGAGCAGTTGAAGTGCAAATACAATGTACGGATTCGCCGTGGAATCCGGTGAACGAAGCTCTGGGCACCGGAATTCTGCACCCGCGCTGGGCAGCTATTCTGCGCTATATTTTCACCAAGCGTAATTTGTTTATCGGAAATAGTATACTTCCTGCCCCATCAATTATCTACCCCTCTCAAAAATAAAAGTATCTGTTTTTAAAAAACATCTTGACAAATGCAGACAATCCGATATAATGCTTCGCATAAAGGCAATGGCGTCTTTGAGTTTATGGACTCGGAGACGCCTTTTTTCTGTGTATCACGCAAAAAGAAGGCAATGGCGTCTTTCAGATCAATGAATCTGGGGGGCGTCTCTCTCTTTTTTGGGGGATAATTGCAATAGCGCAAACTGTCCCGGGGTATTTCGGCGAACCGTTTTTTGCAGCGGCGGGAAAGGTTCACGCTTTCGGAAGCCGGGTGCTTTCAGTGAGATGCTGAAGCAGTTTTGACTGTATCCGGGCTATGAGGATCTGTTCTTCAGTATGCGTGAGGAATTGAGTAAACTATACTTCGAAAAAAAAGGCAGGGGGAAGAAGAAATGACAAAATACATTTTTGTGACCGGCGGTGTCGTATCCGGTCTCGGCAAAGGCATCACAGCAGCCTCTCTCGGGCGGCTGCTCAAGTCGCGCGGACTGAAGGTCGCTGCACAGAAGCTCGATCCGTATATCAATGTCGATCCCGGCACCATGAGTCCCTATCAGCACGGCGAGGTCTATGTCACAGAGGACGGTGCCGAAACGGATCTGGACCTGGGCCACTACGAGCGTTTCATCGACGAAGACCTGAACAAGTATTCCAATCTGACCACCGGCAAGGTCTACTGGAACGTTCTGAACAAGGAACGCCGCGGCGAATATCTCGGCTCCACCGTGCAGGTCATTCCGCACGTCACAAACGAGATCAAGGAATTTGTCTATAACGTCGGCAAAAAAACAGAAGCGGACGTGGTCATCACAGAGATCGGCGGCACCATCGGCGACATCGAAAGCCAGCCGTTTCTGGAGGCCGTCCGGCAGATCTCGCTGGAGGTCGGCAGAGAAAACAGTCTGTTCATCCATGTCACGCTGGTTCCTTTCCTGCGCGGCTCCGACGAGCACAAATCCAAGCCCACCCAGCACTCGGTCAAGGAACTGCAGGGCATGGGCATCAATCCCAACATCATCGTTCTGCGCTGCGACGAGCCGCTGGAGCCTTCCATTTTTCAGAAGATCTCCATGTTCTGCAATGTGAAGCCTGACTGCGTGATAGAAAACATCACGCTTCCGTGTCTGTATGAAGCGCCCTTGATGCTGGAAAAGGCGAACTTCTCCGGCGTTGTGTGCCGGGAACTGGGACTTGATGTACCGCAGCCGGAGCTGGATGAGTGGACGCAGATGGTAACCCGTGTCAAGCAGAGTGAGAAAACCGTCACTATCGGCCTTGTAGGCAAATACACGCAGCTGCATGATGCATACCTTTCCGTTGCCGAGGCGCTGCGGCACGCAGGCTATCAATTTGGTGCCAAGGTCGATATTCAATGGATTGATTCGGAAAGCATTACCGCAGAAAACACGGAGGAAATCCTTTCCGGACTGGACGGTATCCTTGTCCCCGGCGGCTTCGGCGGCCGCGGCATTGAGGGCATGATTTCGGCTGCGCAGTATGCGCGGGAAAAGAAGCTCCCCTATTTCGGCATCTGCCTCGGTATGCAGATTGCCGTCATTGAATTTGCCCGTCACGCCGCAGGGCTGGCAGATGCCAACTCCGGCGAATTTGACGAGCATTGCAAAAACAAGGTCATCGATTTTATGCCCGGTCAAAATGATGAGATCAACAAGGGCGGTACGCTCCGTCTGGGTGCTTATCCCTGCCGGATCGCCGCCGGAACCACCATGGCGCGCTGCTATGGCAAAGACGAAATCTCCGAGCGTCACCGCCACCGCTATGAATTCAACAACGACTACCGCAACATTTTGCAGGCAGCCGGTCTTTGCACCAGCGGTCTTTCCCCAGACGGACGGCTTGTGGAAACCGTGGAGCTTTCAGGCCGCGACTTCTATGTCGGCGTACAGTATCATCCCGAATTCAAGAGCCGTCCCAACAAACCGCACCCGCTCTTCAAGGGTTTCATTCAGGCATCTCTCGCACACCGTATAACCGAAGAACACAATCAGGCCTGAAACAATCTATTCCTGCCTCTGAGCCAAGCGTGGCGGAAACGATCATTTGCCGCGCCCAACGGAATTCGGCACAGATTCTTTTCGACTTTGCAGGAAAAACTAAAAACCACTTGTACCTCCGCCTTCCATGCGGTATGATAGCCGTATCAAAAGGCAAAGGTGATGCAGAATATGGTCAGGCAGATCAACCACGATCCGATTTTTCTTTCGCAGATTTCCGAACCGGCAGGGCCGGAAGATCTTGCAATCGCACAGGATCTTCTCGATACGCTGACGGCACATAAGGACGGTTGCGTCGGCATGGCAGCGAACATGATCGGTGAAAGCAAACGGATCATCGTTTTCGACAACGAAGGCAGCTATATGACCATGTTTAATCCGGTCATCGTCAAAAAGAGTGATCCCTACGAAGCGGAGGAAGGCTGCCTTTCACTGCTTGGCACAAAGAAAGCAAAGCGTTGGCGCTCGATCAAAGTGCAGTATCAGAATGTGCAGTTTCAGACCCGTCTGAAAACCTTCACCGGTTGGACGGCGCAGATCATTCAGCACGAGATCGACCATTGCAACGGAATTCTGATCTAAATTGCAAAAAGTCCGCAGCTGCAAATTGCAGCTGCGGACTTCATTTCTTTTTCAGAACGGTTCCGGAAGTTTTTCCAACAGCTCCCGGTCAGCAGGACACAGCGCCATCCCGGCTGCCTCCGCGCAGGTGACCCACCGAGCCTCCGTATGCTCTAAAAGCACCGGTTCTCCCTTTCTCAGCTGCGCCTGAAAAAGTATCAGATGCACCTGATATGCAGGGTAGATATGCACAGTATCCGCCAACGCAGCGCCAACGCTCACATCTACAGCAAGCTCCTCGCGCAGTTCTCTTGCAAGCGCCTGCTCCGGGCTCTCTCCCGGCTCGATCTTCCCGCCGACAAACTCCCACATTCCGGCGCAGTTTTTCCCCTCCGGCCTTCTGCAAAGAAGAAATCTGCCGTTTCGCCGGATGCAGGCGGCTACGACCTCCAGAGTCATCCGAACTTCACCGTCTTTGCAGGTTCCGTGAAGGAACAGAAGGTTGCTTCCGCATTCTGCAGCTTGAAGATCTCC
>JAEDIZ010000202.1 GCA_016296635.1 Oscillospiraceae bacterium | reverse complement strand
CGGAGTTGACCATGATGGCGCTGTCGTCCTTGGCGACAAAGGCCTCCTTGGTGATATCGCCGCCGCTGACCACCTCGATGATGGGCAGGCCGAACTTGGTGGCAAACTCCCAGTCGCGCTGGTCGTGGCCGGGCACGCCCATGACGATGCCGGTGCCGTAGCCCATGAGGACATAGTCGGAGACGAACATGGGGACAGTCTTGCCTGTGGCGGGGTTAACAACCTCAATGCCCTCCAGGCGGACGCCGGTCTTTTCCTTGTTCAGCTCGCCGCGCTCAAAATCAGACTTGTGGGCGGCAGCCTCCTTATAGACGGCGACCTCATCCCAGTTCTTGATCTTCCCCTGCCACTTGGTCAGGAGGGGATGCTCCGGGGAGATGACCATATAGGTGACGCCGAACAGGGTGTCCGGACGGGTGGTGTATACGGTGACCTTGTCCTCCGTATTGGTGTCGAAGGTCAGCTCCGCGCCGGTGGAGCGGCCGATCCAGTTCTTCTGCTGGATCTTCACGCGCTCGATGTAATCCAGATCGTCCAGATCGTCGATCAGGCGCTGGGCGTACTTGGTGATGCCCAGCATCCACTGGCTCTTCTCCTTACGGATGACCTCGCTGCCGCAGCGCTCGCAGACGCCCTCGACGACCTCTTCGTTTGCCAGCACGCACTTACAGCTGGTGCACCAGTTGACAGGCATCGTGGTCTTATAGGCAAGGCCGTTCTTGAACAGCTGCAGGAAAATCCACTGCGTCCACTTATAATACTGCGGATCGGTGGTATCGACAACGCGGTCCCAGTCAAAGCTGTAGCCCAGCATTTTCAGCTGACGGGTGAAGTTTTCAATATTCTGCTTGGTGATGATAGACGGATGGATATGATTCTTGATTGCAAAGTTTTCCGTCGGCAGGCCGAAGGCATCGAAGCCGATGGGGTTCAGGACATTGTAGCCCTCCATACGCTTTTTGCGGCAGATGACGTCCATCGCCGTAAAGGGGCGCGGATGGCCGACGTGCAGACCTGCTGCGGACGGATACGGGAACTCGATCAGGCCGTAGAACTTCGGCTTCTCGCTGCCGGTCACGGCTGCATAGGGCTTGGTCTTTTCCCAGTTTTCCTGCCATTTCTTTTCAATGGCTTCAAAATCGTACTTCATGTATGTTTCTCCTCTTTCGGATGTATTTTTCTCTTTTTCCCGTGCGGACACAAAAAGCCCCTGATTGCCTGTTTGCAATCAGGGGCGTCATAAACGCGGTACCACCCTGCTTCAGCCGCAACGCGGCCCTCTGGGATCGATAACGGAATCACCCGCTCTGCCCTATTTGTTCAGGCAGAAAGCTCCGGAGCGAGTCATCGTGAACGCTTCTTCCGGCTCGCACCGACCGCCGGATCTCTGAAAGAAGAACAGTTCCCTTTTTTCTCCATCATTGCCATTTCCACAGATTATTGTACGGACTACCCGTCTGTTTGTCAAGCGTCGTGTGCGAGAATCGAATGCAGATCGACCTGCTTGCCGTCCTGCCAGAGTCTTTCCAGGCCGTAGAACGCCCGGGTTTCCTGCGTAAAAACATGGACAACCAAGCTGCCGAAATCCATCAGCACCCATGTGCCGCCGCGATGGCCCTCTCGGGAGAGCATCGGTTCTCCTGCATTATCCATGGCCTCCTCGACTGCGTCGCAGAGGGTCTTGACATGGGTGTTGGACGTTGCCGTGCAGATCAGAAAATACTCTGCCAGCGTGGAGATATCCGCGATCCCGATCAGCTGGATATCAATGCCCATCTTACTGTCCAGCGCCTTTGCAGCCAGCGCCGCCACCTCTTTTGCACTCATCATATGTGTGTACCTCTCTTTCTCATCCGCTGCAAACTGCAACGAAGCTGTGTCATTCTATTTCTTCCAGCCCGGTCATATCCAATTCTGGCGGCTGGATTTCCTCCGTGTTTGTTTCCGGTTCAGTTTTTTCCTGAACATCGGCTTCTGTTTCGTCCTCACCCTGCAGCAAGGCTCTGTACGCCTCCGCCTTTTCCGGCGAAATGATGCTGATATCCTCCGCCGTCAACGCCTCGTCAAAGGGATTGAACGTTCCATTCAGCGTGCGCAGCAGCGCATTTTCATAGAGGGCATAATAGCTGATCCCGTCAATATAAATGCCCTCGCCCTCCGGCGTATGCGATGTGATCGAATCAAGGCTGCAGCCGAGCATCTGTTCGGCAAACCAGAAAAGATTCCCGACGGAAAGATCCGTCTGCACATATTGGGTGAAAAGCTCTGTGAGTTCTCTCAGCCGCAGCAGATTCTTTGCGCTGCAAAGCTGCTTTGCCGCTGCCAGAAGAAACTGCTGCTGCACCTTTGTTCTCTGAATGTCCTGCGTGGCATAACCCTTTCGATATCGAACCAGTCCCAGCGCCTGCTGCCCATCCAAAAGCTGATAGCCCTTGTGCAGATCAATCAGCAGATCCTG
>JAEDIZ010000201.1 GCA_016296635.1 Oscillospiraceae bacterium | reverse complement strand
GGAGAAGCGTCACCAACGCATTGACAGAAAGCCCTCTCGATGCTGCATACCGCTCCACATCTGCCTTTCTTCCCTTAGGCATTCGAATCTTGACTTCATCGAGCTTGCCGATATATTTCTTTGCGTATTCCTTGTTATACTCATAGGTCGGCATATCCGCAACACCCTTTCTATATTTTTTCAGATTATCAAACTATGGTGTCATAGTTATTCTGTACAACATTCTTGTAAAAACTATGTGGATATAGTGGATTGATTTTACTATGTGCCCATAGTATAATACTCTCGTAAGGTTGAGAGAGCAACAGCCCACTCGAAACAAATCAATCCAGGAGGACAAGAAAATGAGCAACCCGAACCTGACCCCCAAGATCACCGAGCTGATGGAGCTCAAGCGCATGCGCGACGAACTCGACGCAGAAATCCAAGCCGCCGAGGACGAAATCAAACAGGCCATGGGCGACGACGACACGCTTCTCGCTGGCCCGTTCAAGGTCACCTGGAAGACCATCACCAGCAGCCGCCTCGACAGCACCGCGCTCAAAAAGGCGCTGCCCGAGATCGCCACGCGCTTTATGAAGCAGACCACGACGCGCCGCTTCTCCATCAACTAAAAAGCCTGAATGCTCTGCAAAGCATCCAGACCCGCCCGCAAGAGACTGCAATCTCATAAGCGGGTATGCCACACCGAACCACTACGAACGGGAAGCACAGTCATTATAACACAGGCTGTGCTCCCTCTTCAATCAGAAAAAGGAGCAAGCTATGGATATTTACGCAGCCGTCACAGACAGAATCATCGCGCAGCTTGAAGCCGGTCAGATTCCTTGGCACAAGCCTTGGATCGCATCCGGGCAGGCTATCAGCCGCAGCACCGGCAAGCCCTATTCCTTGGGTTGTATCGTGTTTCTCTGCATATAAAGCAGATTTCTTTCCAGAATACAACCATGCAGCAAAGACTTTTCTGTACTTAAGGTATTCCTTCAGGATTTCTACCATGGCGTGATTCAGCGGGATAATCAACGGCTTTCGGTTCTTTGTTACCCGGACATGAATCACCGCATTGTATGGGTCAAAATCCTTGATTTTAAGGTGAATCAGACTGCGCTGCCGCAGACCGGTTGAAAACAGAAAATTTGTCATGACCCACGCCTGGTATTCCAAAAAGCGGCACGTCTTCAGATTGGGCTTCTTCAGCAGAACGGCAAGCTCTTCATCTGTGTATGTCTCGATAGCATGCTGATCTGACTTGATCTCCTTGAGCTTGAATGGCTGCACATAGCCTTCTTCCATCAGAAAGTACAAAACCGTTCGCAAAGCCCTGCTGTATGTCCGTACAGTCTCATCACTACCAAGCCTGCGCCTCATATCAAGAATATACTCGCTGCACTTCCTCTCCGTCATCTCACTGAGCGGCATATTCGGAGAGAAGTACTTTTTGAACTGGACATAGCAGTCCTTGTAATGCCTGATTGTCCCCTCTCTCAGATTTCTCTGCCTACAGTTTTCCAGATGCAGATTGCATCCTTCCTCCAGCGTGATCCCGTTCTTCGTGCTCATCGTCAGCTTTTTCTTCATCAAGCACACCTCATTTCAATAAAAAAGCCAGACCCATCGTTCGAAGAAATCTTCAAAACAATGGGTCTAACTCTTTTTCAAGTATTGCGCTTGATTTCCGATATACTTATAACCATTTTTTCTTAATTTTTTCAAGTATATCCGGCTGATTTCAAAAATGTCTGTGAGCGTTGCCTGTAAGCCGAGTTCTGTTGAAGGCGGTCATCTATCTAGACCCATCGTTGCCGATGGGTTCAAGCGAAATCCTGAGAGCTTGACGGGCCGTCTCAAACGCTCTTTCGTTTCTTGCTCCGAGTGGGGTTTACATCGCGGACAAGTCGCCAGGCCGCGGGTGAGCTCTTACCTCACCTTTCCACCCTTACACGCCTTGCGGCATGCGGTATCTCTCTGTTGCACTTTCCCTGGGGTCGCCCCCGCCGGGCGTTACCCGGCACTCTGCCCTATGGAGCTCGGACTTTCCTCACACCTTTCGGCGCGCGGCCGCCCGGCAACCTCACAAACGAACGGATTATATCACATTTTTTCCGCGTTGTCAACGCCGGGAGGCCGCGATGAAGCCCAGCAGCTCCTCATCCGCCTGCGCCGCGTCTTCGAGCAGCACATGCACGGTAAAGCGCCGCTTTCCGACCGGCACTACCATGAAAAAGCGCGGATGCTCCATCGGCTCCGGCAGCGAAAACGTGACCATCACCCCGCGCATGCCCTTTCGCGGCGGGTGCGAGAGATAGCAATAGGGCTTCGGGTCGTCAAACGAGAGGCAGGTCTTCATCGCGCGCATCGTCGTGCCCGGCCAACGCGCCAGCAGTGCCGTGCGTAGCGCCTCCGCCGGTTCCCATTCCTGCGGTTTACCCGCAAAGAAGGCGTCAAATTCCGCCTGATTTTCCATG
>JAEDIZ010000200.1 GCA_016296635.1 Oscillospiraceae bacterium | reverse complement strand
TTACCGTCGACATCATTTTCAAGCCCACGTACTATCGGCGCAACAAATACTATGAAATTTCCATTGTCGAGAAGCTGAAGCAATACAATTTCTGGGAAACCTTTATCGGCGAGCCCTTTCTCGTCTATCGCGACAGCGATTCCATCTTTCATCAGTCCGGTGTGCAGACTCCCCGGACGTTCTTTCGCTCCACCCTGCATACCGAGGAAAACGGCCAGCTTTCCGTCATTCAGGCCATTCAGACGCAAACTGTTCTTCCGCTTGAAGACAGCGACGCGTTCCTGCTGCTGTTTCCCGTACACTCACTTCCCCTTCGCCAGCCCTATGGCGACATCATCGTCTGCTTTTTTGTGGACCGCTCCGAAATGCTGAGCCGACTAAACGCCGCAAGCGGCAGCATTGAAGCGGAGCTGCGCGTCTTTTTCGGCTCCGAATGCGTCGTCGAAACCGCCGGCTCTCTCGGAAATCCGACGCCCGACTGGCTGCTCCGCGGTCAAGCGTTCTCCATTGAGGTCTACAGCCGAAACAGCGAATACGGCTTCGTCACATTTTTAAGCCAGCTCAACCTGTGGGCCATCCTGTTCTGCGTCATATTCTCTCTGGCGCTTGCTGTTTATCTGGCATGGAGATCCTATCGTCCCATTCAGGATATTGCCCGTCGCTACGGAAACGGTGAACCCGACGCAAACGAGCTGATTCATCTGGAAAAGAGCATCAAAACCATTCTGCAACGAAACGCAAACATTTCCCGCCAGATTGCCGAACAGAATACCTATCTGCGCCGGCAGCTACTAGAGGTCGTTGTGAAGGGGGCGCAAAATTCCGAAACCTGCCGCCAACTGGCGAGTCTTGGCTTTCGCACGGACGATAACTACTATATCGTATTCATCCTGCGCTCCACATCCGCGCTTTCCGACACACAGCAGGAAAGGCTGCTCACGCTGCTGGAGGACTTGTCGGATGAATCCCGCTGCATTTCCGCCTTTTCCCCTCACGACGACCCGCAGACGATCGCAATCGTCAGCAGCGCATCCCGCGCAAGGGTAGAAGAAGCCGCCGAACTGATCAATGATCTGACCAGCACCTTCTCCGAAGGCATCCAAATCACCGCAGGCGATGTCTGCGAATCCGTCGAGCGCATCTCCGCTTCGTGGATTGAAGCCGATATTGCCAGCCGCTGCTACGATTCCGCCAACCACATTGGCCTCGACGTTCTGGGCTTTCACTACGTTCTGGCCAGAAACCTCGTCGACGCGGCTTCCCGCTGCGATTCCAATACCGCGCACACGGCCCTGCAAGAATTTGTCCACACACTGGAAACACTCAGCCGCCCCGTCATGCGCTACAGCTGCGCGAATCTGCTGCGGATGCTCATCTCCGCCAACGCAGAAAGTCACCGCACGCTCTCCCAGTCTGAAATGAACCGTGCCCTGACCGCCTTCTCGCCTTCCATCTTCGAAGAAGCCTGTGGCAATCTAATCGATCAGATGATCCAGCAGATTGCCGAGGAACAGCAGCGTCTGAGTCAGGATACGTCTGCCGCGATCATCCACTATATCCACCAGAGCTATGCCAACCCGGATCTGAACGTCGCCTACCTGGTCGAACATTTCCGTCTTCCTGCACGCGAGATTAACCAGTTCTGCCACGATCAGGTTCACGCAAGCACAAAGGAATACATCATTACCTACCGAATTGAACAGGCCAAGCGCAAGCTGGTAGAAGAAAATCATTCCATCGCGGAAGTCGCCCTTGAGGTCGGCTATCAAAACATTTCCCTGTTCATCAAGGTGTTCAAAAACAAGACCGGCGTAACGCCCTCCGTCTATCGAACGGAAGCACGCGCAAACGCCGTCCTCCTGCCTCAATAGTGCTTTTTCTCTAATGAAAGCAAGCCGAAGGTCTCTGAAAACAAAGACCTTCGGCTTGCCTTGCAACGTCCCCGGCGCGATTCGAACGCGCGGCGTTCCGCTTAGGAGGCGGACCCTCTATCCTGCTGAGGTACGGGGACAGAACTCACATTAAAAATATTATATTCATCCCCGCGCCTTTGTCAACCGAAGCCTTGTAAATTTCGCCGTGCAAAGCTTCTGCGGAAGCGCCGAAAGGTATCCATCTTAGAGATGGCGCCGTTTTATTTCCTGAAAAAGTGAAAGTCGCAGCAATCATCGCCGCAGCCCAGTGTTTTGGTGCGGGCGAAGCCGAGTTTTTTCAGGCCGCCGTATGCCACGTTATCGGAATCGCAGAACAGGCGGCACAGCTCCGGGCAGCCGTTTTCTGCGCAGGCCGTATGCCACAGGCATTTTTGAATCGTGACGTCGAAGAAATTTTTCTCGCGCCGCTGCGTGCTTTCCCACAAGTCGCTCTTGCGCATGACGTTCAGAAAGATACGGCTGTAGATTGCGTAGAAGCCCGGCACGGCTTCCATTCCCGCCATGGAGGCATGCTTTTGCGCGGCGGCCTTATCC
>JAEDIZ010000060.1 GCA_016296635.1 Oscillospiraceae bacterium | reverse complement strand
ATCCCTGCGGTTGAAGCAGGCAAGCCAGCTCATCTGCGCTCCCGTCAGAGAAAACATACCGATCATCATGAGAGTTTTTGCAAGTTCAGGAAGCTCAGAAAAAAGGCACATCAGTTCTCTCTCCTTTCTGCAAGAAGGAGCCGATAGTAGCGAACGCCGTTCTCTTCGACGCAGGAAAGACTCCCGCCGATTTTTTGGGTGCGTTCCTGCCAGCATTTCATTTCGGGCAGCTTTCCACCCTCAGCGGTGATCCGAAGGATAACCGCACTGTTTTCTGTCTTCAGATCAATCAGAACAGAGTGCAGGCTGTCCAGCGACGCCTCAAGAACAGCCTCAAAAAAATCATAAACAACACAGGCATACTGCAGCGGGATCATCCCGCTGACTGCGCTGCAGAAGCTGCAGGCAATCTGACCGATACGAAGATTATCTGCCGATTCCCGCAGGCAATGTGCCAGTTCTTCCGCCGGAATCAAACCCGCGTTTTCTCCCAGAAGGATCAGATTTGCTCTGCGCTTGCAGTAGGCCCCGAGACAGCAAATGCCGGCAAGGATTTCCCGCCGCTGCGCATCATTCTCCGAATTTCCTGAAAGCAGCTGTTCGATCATCCTCAGCTGCGGCTCCACATCTGCTGCAATGCGGTCATAAAGCCGGTTCTGTTCATCGATCCGGCTGCTGCGCTGCTTCAGATTCAGTTCAGCCTGCAGCAGTTCGTTATTCTCCGCAAGCCGCTCCTGCGTTTCACGCAGTTGGGAAACGACCTTGTTCACGCGCGAAATATTTTCCTGCCAATAGACATATCCGCCCGGAATCGGGTGGCTGCGCAGCCGGTATTTTGCATCCAGCAGAAATGCCCCGCTTCTTGCCTGATACAGTACCTCTGCGGGCAGCTTCCGCGCCTTTTCTCCGGCGAAGTATACCGCGCCGTCAAGGTCGGTGATCTGTGCCGCCATAGAAGATGCCGAAAACAGATCGGCATAGGCGAAGTTTGAGGGGATCAGCCCGACCATGATGCAGCACTCCCAGATTGCCGCATCCAAGAAGCACAGCATGGCCGTCATTTCAAAAAAACCTATGCCCGGAACGCCCAGACAATACAGAACCGTATAAACCACACCCACGGTAACCGGCACAAACGGCAGCCATATCAGCCGCTTTGCCCCAAGCACGCGGCATCTGCTCCACAGCCGGATCAGCATGCAGACGAAAAGCGCCAGAATCCATGCCACAGTCAGATAGTATAGAATGCCGTACGAATAGGTATCCGCCTCTCCGGAATGACTCACGCCAAATCTGAACGCCAGCTGATGAAGATCATTGGTTTCGATCCCGATGATCAGCAAAACAGACGGAATCAGCAGGAGCCTGTATTTTTTCTCCGGATTTGCATTTTCCGGCTCCGCCACGCAGATCGCCGCCTGCAATCCGAACAGAGACAGAAAAAGCATCGGGATATAATAACTGTACCAGCAGAAGTGCTTCAGTCGCTGCGCGCCTTCCAAATCAAACCGGATCGTTCTGAGCAGCACCCACAGCAGCAGCATTCCCATGGAAAGAAGCGCATAGAAACGGATCCTTCTGTGACTGATTCGCCTGGAGACCGAGGCGCCCCACGCCGCAATCAGAAAAGTATAAATCAGGAAAACCAGCGTTTGCACCGCCGACCAGCGAAAGGGACTGGTGTCAGAGGCTGACATGCGCAGCACGCTGCACAACAGTACGGCAGCAGCCGCAAGAGCGATATACAGCGCCGATCTTCTCCGCAGCAAACGCATCGTGACCGCCTCCCTTCCTTATTTGAAAGTATAACAGAAATTTCCGGAAAATGCACGAAAAACCATTGTCCGCTTTGCCGCTCTCATTCAAATGTGCATACCGTTTCCCGCTCTTTGTGCAGTACGGTCTTGTATCTTTCGGAAAATGTGGATATAATCAAGAAAAACGATTGGAGGCTGTCAAGATGTCACTACAAGAATGCATCGACCAGTATAAACGCGCACAGAAGATGGGTCAGAAATATTACAGAGCAGCCATCGCCCGCGGTGAATATCCGTATCCGCAGGTTCTTGATGAGATTCTGAATGAGTCGATGATTGCCGGGCGTACCAATCTCGGCCTTGTGGAGATTCCTACGGATCTGATTGTCGGTACCCGCGCAGCAGGCCGCCGCGCAGCCTTTGCCGGAAACTTCATGCCGCTTCTGCCGCATGATACCGAATTCGGTCTGAAATGGATCGCTCTGTGCGGCGCACATCTGAGTGACGAAGGAATCCGCGAACCGATCAAATGCTACGAATATCTGGGCAGATTTTACGTAGAAGAGGGCAACAAGCGCGTCAGCGTGCTCAAAAGCTACGACGCCCCCACCATTCCCGGCAGAGTCACCCGCCTCATTCCCGTCTGGTCGGAGGACAACGCCGTTCAGGTCTACTACGAATTTCTGAAATTCTATGAGCTGTCCCATGTGTATCAGGTTCATTTCTCGCGTTTGGGCAGCTATGCAAAGCTGCAGGCCGCATTGGGATTTGAGGCAGACCATGTCTGGACAGAGGATGAGCAAGCCTCCTTCCTTTCCTCCTATCACCGTTTCCGCAGTATTTATATAGAGCGATGCCGCGCCGAGCATCTGAATCTTTCCACCGGCGGCGCGCTGCTTGTCTGGCTGCAGGTGTACAGTTTTGAAGACATACACACCATGACCACGCCGGAACTGGAACGGGCACTGGCTGCCATCTGGCAGGACATTCGCTTCACGGCCGATGACCGTCCCTCCACACTTCTGACCGCACCGGAGGAGTCAGAAAAGGGCGTTTTGGGCAAGCTTCTGTCCACCATGCGCACCTCGCACATTGATATTGCCTTCGTTCACGGCACAAGTCCGGAAAAATCCACCTGGGTCATGGGTCACGATCTCGGCCGCCAGTATCTGGAGAAGGAACTGGCAGACAAGGTCAGTACAAAAACCTATGTTGCCCGCCATAACGCGGATGAAGTCATGGAGCAGGCCATCGCAGAAGGTGCGCAGCTGATCATCGCAACCGCACCGACGCTGATGTCTGCCTGCCGGAAGGCTTCCGTTCTGCATCCGAACGTCAAGTTCCTGAACTGTGCGCTTTCCCTGCCGGTGGCAGGCGTACGGACGTATTACAGCCGTCTGTATGAAGCAAAGTTCATCACCGGCGCCGTGGTCGGCGCTGTATCTGCAGAGGACCGGATCGGCTACGTCGGGCGCTATCCCATTCTCGGCGCGCCTGCTGCCATCAACGCCTTTGCGCTCGGTCTCCGTATGACAAATCCGGACGCCAAGGTTGTCCTCAGATGGTCCTGCCTGCCGGGCGACCCCGCAGCAGATCTGATCAATGACGGCATCCGCATCATTTCCAACCGTGAAACCTCCGCGCAGGCGCAGAACGGCTTCGGCGCACAGGCCGGAACCTATCAGATTCTGGATAACGGCACCTGCGTTCCTTTGGCGTCTCCACGCTGGAACTGGGGCAAGCTGTATGAGAAAATCGTCCTCAGTATTTTGGAAGGCTCCTGGCAGGCGCAGGGCGACCGGTCTCAGGTTGCAGTCAGCTACTGGTGGGGCATGAACAGCGGCGTGATTGATGTCCAGCTCTCCGATCAGCTGTCGGCCGGCGTACGGCAGCTCGGACTGATCCTGCAGCACGATATGATGAACGGCGTTCTCGATCCGTTCCATTGCCCCATTGTCGATCAGAGCGGCATTATCCGGAATGACGGCGAAGGCAGATTTACCCCGGATGAAATCATGTGTATGGACTGGCTCTGTGACAATGTAGAAGGGCACATTCCGCATTATGATGAAGTTCTGCCCATGTCGCAGAGCGTCACGCGTCTGCTTGGCGTCTTCCGCGATGAAATTCCGCCCGAAAAGGAGGCTATTCTTCTATGAAACTCCTTCTGATTTCCGATGAAGAGAGCAGTTATCTTTGGGATCACTACCAGCCCGGTATGCTCAAGGATATCGATATGATCCTTTCCTGCGGTGATCTCAAGGCCAGCTATCTGACCTTTCTTGTGACCATGGCAAACCGCCCGCTTTTCTATGTACACGGCAACCATGACGGCAGCTACGAAAAGAAGCCGCCGGAGGGCTGCGACTGTATCGAGGACAAGCTTATCACCTATAAAGGTCTGCGCATTCTCGGTCTCGGCGGCTGCCCGCTGTATTCCGGCGGCCCCCATCAATACACCGAGCGTCAGATGGAAAAGCGCATTGCAAAGCTCTCACGGCAGCTCCGAAAAGCCGGCGGCATTGACCTCATTCTGGCCCATGCGCCGGCTGCCGGCTGCGGAGACGGTGCAGACTACGCCCACCGCGGCTTTGAAGTCTTCCTGCCGATGCTGGAAAAGTACAAGCCCAAATATTTTGTACACGGGCATGTACATATGAGCTACGGCCGCGATATTCCGCGTCAGATGCAATACGGTGAAACGACCATCGTCAACGCCTGCGGGCGCTATATTTTAGAAATTCCGGACGAAATTCTTCAGCGATAATCAAAGTTTCATAGAAGAAAACGCCATTGCGGACTTCTTCGCAATGGCGTTTTCTTATAATTACTGTCTGGATTTCATCATGGCGCGCATACGAGCCGAGTGATCCAGAATTCTCTTGCGCATACGCAGGCTCTTCGGCGTGACCTCCAGCAGTTCATCATCTGCCAGATACTCCAGGCACTGCTCCAGAGAAAGGATCTTGGGCGGTGCCAGACGGATCGCTTCATCGGAACCTGCCGCGCGCATATTGGTCAGCTGCTTTTTCTTGCAGACATTAACGGACATGTCTTCATCGCGGTTGCAGATGCCCACGATCATGCCGCCGTAGACCTCGATGCCCGGGCCGATGAACATGGTGCCTCTGTCCTGCACACCGCCGAGGCCGTATGCCGTGACTTCGCCGGTCTCAAAGGCAACCAGAGAGCCGGTCAGGCGGCGCGGGATTGAACCCTTGACGGGTGCATAGCTGTCCAGCACGGAAGCCATGATGCCCTCGCCGCGGGTATCGGTCAGGAACTCATTGCGGTAGCCGAAAAGGCCGCGGGTCGGAACGAGGAACTCCAGGCGCATCCGGCTGCCCATGGGGGTCATGGAGGTCAGATCGCCCTTTCTCTGGGAGATCTTGTCAATGACAGAGCCAACAGAAGCCTCCGGAACGTCCGCGACCATGCGCTCGATCGGCTCACAGAGCTTACCGTCAATTTCCTTATTCAGAACGTGCGGCGTGGAGACCTGGAATTCATAGCCCTCACGGCGCATGGTTTCGATCAGAATGGACAGGTGCATCTCGCCGCGGCCTGCGACATTGAACGCATCGGTGCCGACCTCTGTTACATGCAGAGATACGTCCTTCAAAAGCTCACGCTGCAGTCTGTCGCGCAGATTGCGGGATGTGACATACTTACCCTCGCGGCCTGCAAAGGGAGAGTCATTGATAGAGAAGGTCATCTCGATGGTCGGATCGGAGATCTTTACAAAGGGCAGCGGCTCAATGGCATCCGCCACACAAAGGGTACGGCCGATCGTAATGTCGGAAATACCGGAGAAAGCAACGATCTCGCCTGCAGAAGCTTCCTGAATGGGATTTCTGCCGAGGCCCGTGAACTCATACAAGGTAACGATCTTTGCTTTCTGCTTCAGCTCTGGATCGTGATAGTCACAGACGATGACTTCCTGATTTTGCCGGACGGTACCGCGTTCAATACGGCCGATGCCGATTCTGCCGACAAATTCATTGTAGTCGATGGAAGAAACCAGAACCTGAAGCGTTCCCTCACGGTCACCCTTGGGCGGGTCGATGTAGTTGACGATGGTTTCAAACAACGGCACAAGATCGGAACCCATCTCATCGGGGCTGTAGGAAGAAATGCCCTGTCTTGCGGAGCAGAAAATCGTAGGAGAATCGAACTGTTCTTCCGTTGCATTCAGATCGAGCAGCAGCTCCAAAACTTCGTCGATGACCTCATGGACTCTCGCATCCGGACGGTCGATCTTATTGACAACAACGATAACCTTATGGCCCAGCTCCAAAGCCTTCTGCAGAACGAATCTCGTCTGCGGCATGGGGCCTTCGGCTGCGTCGACCAGCAGCAGAACGCCGTCTACCATCTTGAGGATACGCTCGACCTCGCCGGAAAAATCAGCATGGCCCGGGGTATCAACGATGTTGATCTTATAATCTTTATACTGAACTGCGGTATTCTTTGCGAGGATGGTGATGCCTCTTTCTCGTTCCAGATCACCGGAGTCCATGACACGCTCCGCCACGACCTGATGATCGTGATAGACATGTCCCTGCTTTAACATTTCGTCAACCAATGTTGTCTTGCCGTGGTCAACATGTGCGATAATTGCGATATTACGAATCTTATCCTGCGTCATATTGGACGCCCCTTTCCTTTGTACCGTTACAAATTCTCACAAATGAAAATTTTAACACAGCACTCCCCTAATTACAAGTTTTTTTGCAAAAATCATTTGACTATTTGATGCATTTTTTCCTGTTTTCTGCGGTTCTTTGTTCACCGGTCGATTTTTCAGCAGCCACTTCTTTCCCTGCAAGCCGCTGCAATCGTTCCACGGGATAACACATTTGCCCATCACATCATAAACTGAGACGAAGGAGGAATGAACCATGAGTCAAATTGATCCCGGCAAAGCCGATCGTGTATGGAGCCGTGTCATGAATGTGCAGAACAGCCAGCCGCAGCAGACATCTCCCTGCCGGCAGGGCAGCGAGCTCGGCGGAGATAAACTTGCGGAGCTGATTGAATCTGAACTTCGTTCATATTCGCGATATCGTATGCTTTCGTGCATGGCCTGTGGCCAGTGCAAAAAAACGCTGTTGTACATCGCAGAGCAGGAACGCTGCCATGCAAAAAAGCTGACTGTCATGTACTACCTCGCCACCGGCAAAAAATACTGTCCGTCCGGCGCAAAACCTGACTGCACAGCCTGTCTGAACGAAGCACTCCGACAAGCCTACCAAGACGAGCTGGACGATGCAAAAAACTATGGGCTTCTTTCCAAGAGCGCCGGATCTCACGCCTGCACGCTGCAGCAGATCTCCATGCAGGAAGCCGAACACGCGCGTCTTCTGGCCTGCATCCTGCAATCTACATTATAGCCGCTTTCATACGTTACATCTCTTCCCGTCTTCCCATAAAAAACCGGACGTTTCCCTTTTTCCTCTCTTGCATTTGTGTCGAAATTTGTTATAATCTGCATTAGATACGCGGCTGGCCGCATTTTCTGCGGTCAGCATTTTTTTCGGAGGATGTGCCCATGAAAAAAGCTCTCAAAATTATTATACCGACGGTTTCCGCTTTGCTCGTCGCAGGCGGCGGTGCAGGGTATTATGTGAAAACGCAGGTTGATGAAGCGCAGCTGCAGCAGGAAAAGATCTATTCTCAGTATCAGTCTTTGGGTGAACAGGCAGAGGCATGCACCTTTACCGTCACCGAAAACGGTGAGGAAATCGGCACTTATACGCTGGAGGATCTCGGCGTTTTGGCCGATGCGCAGCGCGAAGCCGCCTCGCAGTATCAGGATGTCGATACTATGAGCAAAGCGGATTTTTCCGTACTTCCCATTCAGGAGCAGATGGCCTATAAAGATGCTGCGCATCCGAAGCCCGAAACCATCAAGGTTCCCATGACAAACTTCAATGCCGACTGCATCATGCAGGATCTTTATGCCGTGGAGCGTACTGCCGCGCAGGATGCGAATGTGACCTTTGAAAACGGCACCTACACCCTGCATCCCGAGGTTCCTGGTAATGAGCTGCGCGAGGATGTTGTTCTGGGTGCCATCACCGAATGTGCGGAAACCATGCAGTTCAGCATAGATGAAAGCTCCCATGTTTCCTTGGAAATTACGGACTTCGACTGCTACCGTCAGCCGCAGGTCACCACGGAAAACGGTGATTTTGATTTTCAGAAAATGCTGGACAAGAAGCTCGACCAGATTCAGATCGTTGTCGCTTTCCCCGACGGTCATGAGGAGCTGGGTACCGAGCAGATCGGCCAGCTGATCTATCTCGACAGCAATAATACCGTCCGCATTCACGAGGACAAGATTCCGGAATATGTAAAGGCCTGGGGCGAAAAGCACAACCAGTACAACACAGCATTCCAGTTTGACTCCTATCTGAAGGGCGTTATTCCCATTGAAAAAGTTCGTTGCAACTATATTCTGGATGAGCCGTCACTGTGCGATTCCATCCTCACGCAGCTGAACGCTTTGGAATCTTCAAGCCTGCCCGCTCCCATCCTCTGTCAGACGCTGGACGGCAATCCTTTAGACATTGCCGACGATCATGTTGAGATTGACATTGATAACCAGAAGCTGACACTCATCCGCCACGGCGAAGTGCTGATCTCCACCGATGTTGTCACCGGTGCTCTTGCTTTCCCGGAACGAAAGACCATCACCGGTCTCTACTACGCATACTGTAAGGAGACCAATGTCACGATGACGAATATCACCGCAGCGAACCCGACTCCCGATGATCCCTACAGCGTCTTTTCCCAGTATTTTGTCGGCATCGAGGGCGAGTACGGCATCCATGATGCTTCCTGGCGTACGCATTTCGGCGGCGAGTTCTATGTCAACGCCGGCAGCCACGGCTGCGTCAACGTTCCCTGCGAGGCCATGCCGACCATCTTTGAAAACATGGAAATCGGCACCCCCATCCTGATTCACGGCAAGAACGAGTGGTTCAAGGTCTCCGATGAAACAAACCGCATTCTTTGGGAATGATCATCTGAATTGTAAAAGTGTCCCGACCGTCTGTCGGGACACTTTTTTCGCAGTTGCAAGCTCGCGGCAGTATCGTGTATAATGAAGGCACAATTTACAGCGGAGGAACAATCATGTATCTGAACAATTCGATTTATCTCGGTCTGGCAGACGGCGAGCGGATCATGCTGGATCTTTCCATGTGCAACCGCCACGGTCTCATCGCCGGCGCCAGCGGCACCGGCAAAACCATTACCATGAAGGTCATGGCAGAGTCCTTTTCCGATGCCGGTGTTCCTGTATTTCTGTGCGATATAAAGGGCGATGTTTCCGGTCTTTGCATGCCGGGCGTGCAGAGCGACGGCATGGAAAAGCGTATCGACAAATTCGGCATTCGGGAATCCTTTTCCTATAAAAAATACCCGGTCTGCTTCTGGGATGTCTATCAGCAGGCGGGCCATCCTGTCCGCATCCGTCTTTCGGACATGGGTCCGGATCTTCTCTCCCGCGTTCTGGAGCTGACGCCCGCTCAGGAGGGTGTTCTGAACATTCTGTTCAAGATTGCCGATGACCACGGTCTGTATCTCATCGACCTCAAGGATCTACGCGCGCTTATCGGCTTTGTCGGCGAGCATCGCGAAGAATATGTGACCGCCTACGGCAATATCGCGCCGCAGACCCTCAGCGCCGTGCTGCGTGCGATCCTGCCTTTGGAAAGTCAGGGCGGCGATCTTTTCTTTGGGGAACCCGCGCTGGACATCCACGACTGGATCCGACTGGACGATCAGGACAAGGGCATCATCAACATTCTCGACTGCGTACAGCTCGTGTGCAATCCCAAGCTCTACGCCAGCTTCCTGCTTTGGATGATGTCGGAGCTGTTTGAGCAGCTGCCGGAGGTTGGTGACGCGGAAAAGCCGAAGATCGCTTTCTTCTTTGATGAGGCACACATGCTCTTCACGGACGCCCCCAAGGTGCTGCTGCAGAAAATCGAGCAGCTGGTCAAGCTGATCCGCTCCAAGGGTGTCGGCATCTATTTTGTCACACAGAGCCCCAGCGATATTCCCGACGGCGTTCTTGCCCAGCTTTCCGGCCGTGTGCAGCACGCCCTGCGTGCCTATACGCCCGCGGAGCAGAAGGCCGTCCGCACCGCCGCACAGACCATGCGCGCAAATCCCGCCTTCAAGACGGAGGATGTCATCATGGAGCTTGGCGTCGGCGAGGCACTGGTTTCCTTCCTCGATGCAAACGGTGTCCCCTCCGTGGTGCAGAGAACCTCTGTCATCTGCCCGCAGAGTCTGATGGCCATGGCAGACAGCAGTGCCCGTCAGGCAGCACAGGCAGAAAGCCGTATGGAAAAATATGATGAATCTGTCGACAACATTTCTGCTTACGAGCTGATCTCCGAACAGAAGGAAAAGGATGCAGAACGTGCTCAGCTGGAAGCAGAACGCGCGCAGCTGGAAAAAGAAAAGGCAGAATTTGAAAAGCAGAAGCAGAAGGAAGCTGCCGTTGCCGAAAAGAAGAAAGAGCAGGAGCAGGCAAAAAAAGACAAGGCCGCGCAGCAGCGTAAGGCCCGCATCGAACGCCAGCTCATCTCCACCGGCGGTCAGATCCTCAAGCGCGGACTCATGAATACGCTGTTCAAAAAATAAACGGAGCCCCCTGCGATTATCGCAGGGGGCTTGCTTATTCTTTTCAGTTTTCTTCTATCATAATCTGGCCGCTGATCTGATCCGCTTCCTCTTGCTTCAGCAGATCGTAGTAATAGCTGCGGCGCTCCTGATACATTTCATTAAAGAATGCATCATCGCCATGGTGCAGCGATTTTGTATAGTCATGGTGATTCATGCCGTGGTGTGCCGGCTGCTGGGCAATAACATAGATACCGATGTTGGAACACTGGTCAGCAATTCGTTCCAGATTGACCAGCATATCCAAAAATGTCAGACCCGCGTAGGTTTCGCAGCTACCCTCTCGCAGACGGAGAATGTGGTTTGCGCGGAGCGTTGCAACCATGTCATCGATGACCTCCTCCACCGGCTCGATCTTTCTTGCCGTTTCGGGATCCATCTCTGTGAAGCTCCACAGTGCATATTCCAGAATCTCGCGAATTGCAGATTCGATGACCTTCAGCTCATGCTGCGCAGTTTCAGAAAAGACGCGCTTGTTGTCATGCAGCTCTGCAGCATCCTCCGTCAGGTTGACCGCCAGATCACCGATACGCTCAAATTCCGGGAAGCATTGGATATAATAGTTCAGTCTGTCATTGTCCGCGCTGTTATTCAGATACGGAGAGAATGCGATCAGATACCGATCAACCACATCCGTCAGATGATCGAGCTGATCCTCGTTTTCATTGACAACATCGATCACCTTCTGATCAAAGCTATAGAATGTGCCGAGGGCATTGCAGACGCCGTCGGAGGCCAGTTTTGCCATGGTGGAGATCGCGGTCTGCACACTTGCGAACGCCAAAGAAGGCGAAGCGTACAGTTTTTCGTTCAGCATCTCCAGCTCGCGGCTGACATTCACACCCACCTGCTTGTCATCCTTGACAATCAGATAGGAGAGCTTTTCAAACAGACCGCAGACCGGCAGAAGCAGCAGTGCACAGGACAGCTTGAACAGCGTATGCGTATTGGCAATACCACCGGAGGTCATGGGCGAAGCCCAAAAATCATTCAGCGCGCCCACTGAGTGCAGGATGTTGACACCCAGCGTAATCAATATGACCTGACTGAGGTTAAACAGGATGTGTACGGTACCGGTTCTTCTTGCGTCCGCCCTCGCACCGATGGAGCAGACAATGGCGGTGGTGATGCAGTCGCCTATATAGATGCCGATGATGATGGAATATATGGAGCCGAAAGTCAGCCTGCCCGTAATCGAAAGCGCCTGCAGAATACCGACCGTTGCGGAAGAGGACTGGATTGCGAATGCCGCGGCCGCACCGGCAAGAAAGCCGAGGACCGGCTTGTCCGCAAGGCTGATGAAAAGCTGGGCAAAGGCCGGAGATTCGGACAACGGTGCAACAGCCGCCGTCATATTCAAAAGGCCGGTAAACAGAATACCGAAGCCCATGGCGATACTGCCCATGACGCCGGTCTTGCTGTTTTTGACCGTCATGATAATCAGAATGCCGAGAATGCAGGCCAAAGGTGCCAGCGTGGAAGGCTTGAACACATTGAGCCAGGAGGTTTCCCCGGCAGACACATCCAAAAGGCGGATGATCTGACCGGTCACCGTTGTGCCAACATTGGCGCCGAGGATGATGCCGAGGGACTGATGGAGCGTGATAATGCCCGCACCAACCAGACCGGAAGTCAGGACAATCGTTGCCGTAGAGCTTTGGATAACTGCCGTCACCAGAAGGCCCATCAAAAAACCCATCAGCGGATTGTTGGTCACCTTCTCCATGGCTTTTTTCAGCGCCGTACTGGATCCTTTTTTGAGTCCGTCACCCATCATGCGCATGCCGTAGAGGAAAAGCGCCAGACCGCCAAACAGAGAAATAACATGAAATACCGACATAGTTTGCCTCTTTTCTGAACAGACTGGAAAACAATCGCACTCCTTACCAGATATCATGTTATCAGATTTATTCCGCAATGTGAATTGTCATTTTCTCTAAAATTCGAGCAATTTTGCACTTTCCAAACTGTATTTCATACGGAACAAATCCATAATTCCGAAGTCAATATTGAGAAAAGCATACACAAACCCGGCAGAAACCTTTCTTTCTGCCGGGTTCAGTTTGTCCGTTTTTATCTAAGGCAACACCGCGCAATAGCCAAATAAAACATCAAGTATTGCTAGGCGCAGCT
>JAEDIZ010000059.1 GCA_016296635.1 Oscillospiraceae bacterium | reverse complement strand
GCTTGTGCGCCATGGAGTGGCAGACGCCGAGGAAGGCGTTTGCGAAGGCCATGCCTGCCATGGTGGCGGCATTTGCCATCTTCTCTCTGGCTTCCACATCCGTCTGACCGTTTTCATAGGCCCGGGGCAGGTAGTCAAAGACCATCTTCGTGGCCTTCAATGCCAGAGAGTCCGTGAAATCGGTCGCCATCATGGAGGCGTAAGCCTCCAGCGCATGGGTCAGAACATCCACGCCGGAGGCGGAGGTCAGACCCTTGGGCGCAGACATATGCAGATCCGCGTCCACAATCGCCATGTTCGGCATCAGCTCGTAGTCAGCCAGCGGATATTTGATGCCGGTCTTTTCGTCGGTGATGACGGCAAAGGGCGTCACCTCGGAGCCGGTGCCTGCGGAGGTGGGGATGGCAATGAAGTAGGCCTTTTCACCCATCTTCGGGAAGGTGTAGATCCGCTTGCGGATATCGCAGAAGCGCATGGCCATGTCCTGGAAATCCGCTTCCGGATGCTCATACATAACCCACATGATCTTTGCCGCATCCATGGCGGAGCCGCCGCCGAGGGCGATGATCACATCCGGCTGGAACTGCCGGATCAGGTTTGCGCCCTCCTTGGCGCTGGCCAGCGTGGGATCGGGTGCGATATTGCTGAAGCAGGTGTACTGGATCTGCATGGCGTCCAGTTCCCGCTCGATGGGCTTCGTATAGCCGTTGGCATAGAGGAACTGGTCGGTCACGAGGAACGCCTTTTTCTTGCCCATGACATTTTTCAGTTCGGCAAGTGCCACGGGCAGGCAGCCCTTCTTCAGATAAACCTTTTCGGGCGCGCGGAACCAAAGCATATTTTCCCTTCTCTCTGCAACGGTTTTGATGTTCAGAAGATGCTTGACGCCGACATTTTCGGAAACGGAGTTGCCGCCCCAGGAGCCGCAGCCCAGCGTCAGCGACGGCGCGAGCTTGAAATTGTAAAGGTCGCCGATGCCGCCCTGCGAGGACGGGGTGTTGACCAGAATACGGCAGGTCTTCATGCGCGCGGCGAATGCATCCAGTTTATCCTTCGCGGTGATGGGATTGAGGTAAACGGAGGCGGTATGGCCGAAGCCGCCGTCTGCGATCAGCCGCTCTGCCTTGGAAACGGCGTCCTCAAAATCCGCCGCCCGGTACATGGCAAGCACGGGGGAGAGCTTTTCGTGGGCAAATTCTTCCGAAGGCTCCACGCTTTCCACTTCGCCGATGAGGATCTTGGTGCTTTCCGGCACCGTCACGCCTGCCATCTGCGCGATCGTGAACGCCTTCTGACCGACGGTCTTCGCGTTGAGCGCGCCGTTCGGCAGGATGGTCTTGCGAACCTTTTCGGTTTCGTCCGGTGAAAGGAAATAGCAGCCGCGGTCTGCAAATTCCTTCCGTACCGCATCGTAAACGCTGTCAAGTACGATGACGGACTGCTCGGAAGCGCAGATCATGCCGTTATCAAAGGTCTTGGAGTGGATGACGGAGTTGACTGCCAGAATGAGGTCGGCGGAATCGTCAATGACGGCAGGGGTGTTGCCGGGGCCGACGCCCACGGCGGGCTTACCGGAGGAGTAGGCCGCCTTGACCATGCCGGGGCCGCCGGTGGCAAGGATCAGATCCGCTTCCTGCATGATCATATTGGAAAGTTCCAGCGTCGGCACATCGATCCACGCGATGATGCCCTCGGGGGCGCCTGCCTTCACGGCCGCCTCCAGAACGATCTTTGCCGCAGCAATGGTGCAGCCCTTTGCTCTGGGATGCGGGCTGATGATAATGCCGTTTCGGGTCTTGAGTGCCATCAGGCACTTAAAAATTGCAGTCGAGGTGGGGTTCGTCGTGGGGATGACGGCGGCAATCACGCCGACGGGCTCGGCGATCTTTCTGATGCCGAAGGCAGGATCTTCTTCCAGTACACCGCAGGTTTTTGTGTTGCGGTAGGCGTTGTAAATATATTCAGAGGCAAAATGATTCTTGATGACCTTGTCTTCCGCAATGCCCATGCCGGTTTCCGCAACGGCCTGCTTTGCCAGCGGAATCCGCGCCTGATTGGCAGCGGTTGCCGCAGCCAGGAAAATGGCGTCCACCTGCTCCTGCGTATAGGATGCAAACTTTGCCTGTGCATTTCGAACAGATTTTATTGCGTCAGTCAGCGCTTCCGCCGTATCAACAACTTTGTAGTTCTCCATTGTATGGGCCTCCTTTTATTCGATAATTTCTTACCGATATTTTTATATCAGTATATTAGCATCGATTGTGGAATGTGTCAACGCAGCCCACCCCTGCCGTTTACATGATTTTTTCGCTCTCTTGTGCAGGATTTTCCCTTTTTTCTCCCCGTATTTTCTCAATTTCATTCTGATAGATTCAAAATTATCGGGATCGACGAAAAAGCGGTGCTTTATTCGATATTATTTTACCGATTTTTCAATATTCCCGGATCGTTTGTTCCGCGCGTATTGCCAGCATAGAAAAACAATGCTATAATTTTCTCAGCATCTTGCGCTGGATACTCGAAAATGTTCTTTTGAGGATGGCAGAACATATAAAAGAATCCACCGATTTTCTTTTTGAAAAGGCTCTGCAGGAAAAATCGCCCGTGCTTTCGAAGCGATACTCAGACTGTATCTCTGTCTTCGATACGCTGCTGCAGAAATTTCAGGCCGTTTTTCCCACGTTTTCGGATCATTCTCTGCTCCATAGCATGAATGTGATGAATTATTCGAATATTCTTCTGGGTGAACAGGCAGAAAAGCTCAGCGCCGGGGCGCTGTACGCTTATATGATGGCTGTTGCCCTCCACGATGTCGGCATGACCGTGAATGAAAAGCAGTTTGCCGATTTCAGCCGCGAAGCAGGCATTGAAGAGGAAGTCAGAAATTCGCCGGAGCTTTCGCACACCGAAATATCCCGAAAATATCACAACGATTTTTCCGCGATCTTCATCCGGAAATATTACTCCGTTTTCGACATTCCCGATGCGTCCTATGCGCAGGCCATCGCGCAGATCGCCCGCGGTCACCGGAAGGCCGACCTTCTGAACGAAGCCGACTATCCGGCGGATTTCAAAACCGCGGACGGCGGCAGCATCAATCTGCCGCTGCCGGGCGCGCTGATCCGGCTGGCAGATGAGCTGGATATGTCGAAGGACAGAAGTCTGAGTCTGCTTTACGATATCGATGCCAGGTCCGATTTCCCGGATATCAGCGCTTTGGAATTTGCGAAATGCGATTCCATCCGTTCCATTGAATGTAAAGATGACCGCATCCTCATTTCCTGCTGCACAAACAGCGATCTCGTCCGCGATGCCGTCATCGCCTATGCAGACGAGCTTCAGGTGAAGCTTGACTACTGCCGGCAGGTCATTACCACCCGAAGCGATTTTGCCTTCCCCTATCAGACCGTCGAACTGGCCATACAATCCGCATGATACCGTCATGCAAACAAACGTGAAAGGAAGCACAGTCATGTACGATATACTCATTCAAAATGCCTCCGTGGCAGACGGCACCGGCGCACCCGTGTATCAGGCGGATGTCGCAGTCAAGGACGGCAGGATCGTCCTGCAGCCGGATGCTTCACTCGGCGCAGCGCAGATCATGGACGCCGCCGGGCTGACGCTCTGCCCGGGTTTTATCGACTCCCATTCCCACGCAGACGAGCGCTTCGGTCTCGATATCAGCAACCTTGCCATTGTGTCGCAGGGCATCACAACCTCCGCGACCGGTCAATGCGGCGAAACCATGTACCCGATCTCCACCGATGCGCGCTTTGCGGCGCTGCAGGCGGACGAGCTTGGAAGCGGCTTCTACCGGGCAAAGGGTTCTTTCTTTGACAACACTTCCCTTCCGGCGCTGCTTCATAATCTCGAGGGTGTCCCCATCGCCTTTAACTACACCATGCTGACGGGTCACACCACGCTGCGCATGGCGGTCATGGGTGTGGAAAGCAGAAAGCCGACCGCGCAGGAGATGGAAAAGATGAAGGTGCTGCTGCGTGACGCCATGGAGCATGGCTCCATGGGCCTCAGCTCCGGTCTGATCTACGCCCCCGGCGCCTATGCTGATGCGGAGGAGCTGACTGAACTTTGCAAGGTCGTTGCCGAATATGACGGCTTCTATGCGACCCATATGCGCAATGAGGCCTCCGGCAGTCTGGAATCGCTGCGTGAAGCGATCGCCATCGCGGAAGCGAGCGGCTGCCGTCTGAATCTGTCCCACCATAAAATCTGCGGCAAGGCAAACTGGGGGCTTTCCGCAAAGACCGTAAAGCTTCTGCATGAGGCAGCCGCCCGGGGCGTCCGGCTCCATGCGGACGCTTATCCCTATACCGCCTCCATGTCCTACCTCGATGTCTGTATGCCGGGCTACTATTTTGAAAGAACGCCCGACGAGCGCATCCGGATGCTGCGCGATTCTGCGGAGCGCGTAAGACTGGAAGCGGATATCAAGGCCATGGACGGCCGTTATAACCATTGCGGCGGCTTTGAAAACATCTATCTCACCGTGGCCCCCAATACGCCGGAGTGCATCGGCAAGAGCGTGGCAGCCTTCGCAAAAGAACGCGGCGTATCGGACTTTGACGCCTTTTTTGACCTTCTGATTGAAAACGGCCATCAGACATCCGCGATCTATTTCTCCATGTGTGAAGAGGATCTGCAGCGCATTGTCTGCGATGAAAACATCTGCATCGGCACCGACGGCATTCTGAAAGACGAGGTCACCCCGACCCATCCGCGAACCTTCGGCGCATTCCCGAAGGCAATCCGCTATTTCGTGCGGGAGAAAAAGCTTCTGACGCTGGAGCAGATGATCCATAAGATCACGCAGTTCCCCGCCGAGCGGCTGGGGCTTGCCAACAAGGGCGCCGTTCTGGACGGCTATGACGCAGACCTGGTGCTTTTCGATGCAAACACCATCTCCGACCGCTCCACCTACACGGACAGTCTTGTCTGCAGCGCGGGCATTTCCCGCGTCCTTGTGAACGGGCAGATCGTATATGAGGACGGCAAGCTGACGGGCATCTATCCGGGCCGTTTCCTGCCGAGAAACACCCGTTGAAAGCGTATAAAAAATCCGCTGATTCTTTGAATCAGCGGATTTTTCTGTTTGAAACGGTCATGCGGCGCAGCCGTCTGTCTTTGCATCGTGTCTGTGCATCAGCCGGGATACCGCCGTCACCGCCGCCATATACGGCAGAACGATCGCAGCGCAGGGCAGCAGATACAGTCCCGGATAGGGCAGCCAGGAATAGAACAGCTCCAGAATAAAGTTCCCGTTCGGGTCATAGGAGAAGAAATAGTTGCTGGTGGGCGAAATGCCGTTGGTGCGGAACAGATGGTTCACACCCGTCATGCACGCTGTCAGCAGCAGAAGCGTGCCGAAAGCGGGCAGAATGTCCCGGAATTTCGGGCGATAAAGATTCAGCCCCGCCAGAAGCGGCATCTGCAGCGCGATCACAAAATGCGTCACATAGTAGCCCAGCATCCGCGGCAGGAAAAGATTGTAGCAGTCGAAGCCGGCACATGGCATGACCAGCGCCATGAGTGCGCCGAGGGTGCCGAAAAAGAATGTAAAGCCGAGGATGGGTCTTGCGCGTTTTTCCAGTCCAATGATGATGAGGATCAGATTGATGTTGCAGAGATTGAGCGGCAGTTCGTCCATGAAATTGAAGCCGACCTGTCCCGCCTGCTCCAAAATTCTGTCATACTCCCGGTCGAAGTTCAGCCAGATTTTGTAAACAAAGAACAGCACCAGCGTTACGGCATACAGAATCACGACCGCTCTGCGTCTGTGCTTCTCATCCTTCTTCCGGTTGATTCGGATGATTGCAAAGCCCACCGCAGCCGTAAGTGCCATGCACATGAAAAAGACGGCATTGAACGGAGCGAGGATCCAGAAATCAGAATTCATATAAAGAAGCTCCTCTTTTTTACGGTCAAAATTCTTTTTGTGTTTGCTGTATTATAGTAAACCCGGCATAAAAATGCAACCTTCAAATATTTCCGACAGACTTCTGCCCGCTTCCGCAAAAACGATTGCATCCTTTTCCCGAAACAATTATAATGATAAAATAACGTGCAAATCGAAAGAGGGTTTCCCATGAAACTGATCATCATCCGCCACGGCGATCCCGATTACGAACACGACTCGCTGACCGAGACCGGCTGGCACGAGGCCGAGCTGCTCGCACAGCGCATGGCGAAGATCCCTGCCGATTATTATTACATCTCCTGCCTCGGCAGAGCGAGAGACACCGCCTCCTGCACCATGAAAAAGCTCGGGCGCGAGGGCGAGGTCTTCGACTGGCTGCAGGAATTCCGCGGCCGGGCCTTGAAGCCGGATCACCCGGAAGGCCCCGATATTGCATGGGACTGGCTGCCGAAGGACTGGACGGGCGAAGACCGGTATTTCGATATGGAGCGCTGGTTCGAGCCGGAGGCCATGGCGCAGTTTGAGGCCAAAAAGGAATATGACTGGGTGTGCGGCAATCTCGATGCCCTGCTGGAAAAGCACGGCTACCGCAGAAAGGGCAGATACTATGAGGTGCTGAAGCCCAACCACGATACGCTGGTCTTCTTCTGTCATTTCGGACTGGAATGCGTGCTGCTCAGCCACCTCATCAACGTTTCTCCCATGGTGCTGTGGCACGGCTTCTGCGCCGCACCCTCCTCCGTCACGACTGTCTATACCGAAGAGCGCGAAAAAGGCATCGCCTCCTTCCGCATCAGTTCCTTCGGCGACGTTTCCCACCTTCTGAACGCAGGCGAGGAGCCGTCCTTCCACGCCAGATTCTGCGAATGCTTCGACGACGATACGCAGCATTGACCCCTCTGACGATATACAAAACCCCTGCCCGCACGGGCAGGGAGTTTTGTTTTTATGTTTTCTTGATAAACTGCTCGCCGCAGCGCGGGCAGCGGATGTTGATCTTTCCTCTTCCCCGGGGCACGCGCACACTCTGCCGGCAGCGGGGGCATTTGAAATAGCAGTTGTCGCGGTCTTTGATTCTCTGCAGAAACCGCTGAAAAGCCGCATTTTCTCTGCGTCTGGCTTCAATGTTGCGCGAATACATCCGGACGATCGACCAGATCAACGGAATATAGGCCAGAAGATTCAGTACCGACAATGCCGGCAAAAATCTTCCGCCGATGCCGCCCACCACGATCATCGCCAGCGCACCGATCAGCAGCCATTTATTCAGTTTGTCCGTACCGTAGCGGCCGTACATGAATCTGCGCAGCGCGTCACCGATCTTCTGAAACATAACCCCAACTCCGATTTCTTTTTCTGTATTATACCCTCTGATGCCAAAAGCCGCAAGGACAAGCGGCCATTGTTCAAAAAAAGTTTACGCCTTTTCCGCTTCCAGCTCCACGAGTAAGATCTCCGGCCGGTTGCCTATGCGAAGCGGCAGCCGTCTGCTTCCGCCGAGTCCCCGGCTCAGTGCCATCTGCGTCTTTCCCTTTTCGTAAAGGCCCGCGGTATATTCCGGAAAAAATTCATAATGCGTCCCGAAAACGCCGCCCACAAAAGGCAGCCGCACGATGCCTCCGTGGGCATGGCCGCAGAGGACAAGATCAACGCCAAGCTCTGCCCAAAGATCCAGCTGATCGTTTCTGTGGGCAAGCATCAGAATGAACGCGTCCTCCCCGCAGCACGAACGGATCTGCTCCACCAGTCTGTCGGGCTTTTTCTGATCGGCAGGGCCGTTCGGATCGTCCACGCCCGCAAGAACGATGGCCGCTCCGTCCTTTTCCGCCAGCTGCCAGCTGTTTTCGAGCCTTGTTACGCCGGTCTGTTCCAAAAGCGCAAAAAGCGTCTGTCTCTGCGAATGCGTCATGACCCATTCATGATTTCCCGTCACATAAAATACCGGCGCAATGGCCGTCAGACCCTCCAAAAGCGGCTTGAGCGAATCGATCTTCGTGTCCTCATCCGCCAGATCGCCGCAGAGCGCAATCAGATCCGGCGCCTGCTTTCGCACCGCATCCAGCAGCATCTCATGTTCTTTTCCGAAGCACCGTCCGTGCAGATCCGCGATCACCGAGATCCGCAGTCCGGAAAAAACTTCCGGCAGCGATGCGCTTTTCACCGGGATTGTTGTGGAGCCGACCGTGCAGTTTCCGAGCCACAGAAGTCCCCCCGTCAGCGCCAGCAGCGGCGGCAGCCATCTGCAGATTTTCTTCATTTTTATCCGCCTCCTTGCTTTGTGCCTCATTCTATCACAGTTTCGCTGCATTTTCCTGCCCTTTTTTCGCCCTACCAAGGATTTTTTGTTGTGATATTGCCGGGAGAATGCTATAATACAAAAAAAAAAAAAATATATTGGATGTGTATCAAGATTGAAGTACGGAACCTGGAATGTCGCGTCCTATGAAAGGGACGCGGCTGATCGTCTGCATCTGGCAGGCTTTTCCCCCATCACCGCCGCCGTGCTGTGCGCCCGCGGCTACAGTGAAATTGAAAGCGCCCGCGAATTTCTGTCGGCAAATGTGCCGCTGTCGGATCCGCTGGAGCTGATCGGCATGGCCGATGCCCGCGACCGCGTGAAAAAAGCGTTGGATCGTCGGGAGCAGATCGCCGTATTCGGCGACTATGATGTGGACGGCATCACCGCCACCTGCCTGCTGACGGAATTTCTGCGCGCAAGAGGCGGCCATGTCACAAGTTACATTCCCGCCCGGTTGGAGGAGGGCTACGGTCTCAACGAGATCGCCATCCGCTCTTTGTATGAAGCCGGCGTCAAACTGATCGTTACCGTGGACTGCGGCATCACCGCCAATCAGGAGGCGGAGCTTTGCCGCAGCCTCGGCATTGATTTGGTCATCACAGACCACCATGAATGTAAGGCCGACCTGCCGTATGCTGCGGCCGTGGTCGACCCGCACCGCAAGGATCAGCCTGCTCCCACGCTGGAGCTGGCCGGTGTCGGCGTTGCCTTCAAGCTGGCAGCCGCCATCTCCGGCGATCAGGAAGCGCTGCTGGACGAATGCTGCGACCTGCTTTGTCTCGGCACGGTGGCGGATGTCATGCCGCTGCTGGGCGAAAACCGCACCATGGTTGCCCGGGGACTCAAAGCCCTTGCAAATCCGCGCCGGGTCGGTCTGGCTGCCTTGATGGCAGAATGTGCCGTCAGCCCTGCCGCCGTGACCGCCGGCACCATCGGCTATACCCTTGCCCCGCGCATCAATGCCGCCGGCCGCATGGGTCAGGTGGACATTGCCACGGAGCTGTTTCTGACCAATGACGCCGGCCGCGCCGTAGAGCTGGCGGCCAGCCTCTGCAAACTCAACCGCAAGCGCCAGGAGATCGAATCCGGCATTTATCAGCAGGCCGTATCCATGCTCCCGGCGGAGCAGGAACCCGGCGCCATCGTCCTTGCCAGCGAGCAATGGCATCAGGGCGTGGTGGGCATCGTTGCCTCCCGGCTGGCGGAGGAATACAGCTGCCCCACCTTCCTCATCTGCCTCGACGGCAAAAAGGGCAAGGCATCCAGCCGTTCCTACGGCGGCTTCAATCTGTTCCAGTCGCTGGAAACGCTCTCCGAACTTCTGGAAAGCTACGGCGGACATGAGCTGGCGGCAGGCTTTACCATCCGCCGCGACCGCATCGATCTTTTCCGCGAGAAAATGCTCGCGCTTTCCAATTCCTTCTCCCGCTCCGGCGAGTGCCGTGCAGCGCTTGCGTGCGACTGCGAGATTCCCCCGGAGCTTCTGACCATCGCCAACATCGAAGCGCTGGACCAGCTGGAGCCCTGCGGCGCCGGCTGTCCGCGGCCGATTCTTGTCATGCGCGATCTGACGGTCACGGAGCTGTTGGATGTGGGCGGCGGCAAACATCTGCGCCTGCGCCTGTCGGGCGGATCGCATACATGGGGCGCCATCTTCTTCTCCACCAATGCCCGCCGGGCTGGGCTCTGCCAGGGCGACCGGGTGGATATCGCCTTCACGCCGCAGGTCAACGAATACCGCGGCATGCGCTCCGTGCAGCTCAACCTCGTAGATATCCGCCCCGAAAGCTCCGTGCGCAATGCGCAGAAGATAGACGAAGCACTTCTGCAGCAGCTGATGCTGGGCGAAATGCTTTCGGCGCAGGAGGCCGAGCATCTTCTTCCGACCCGGCAGGACTTTGTCGCCGTCTGGCGTTATCTGACCGCCAGCGCGGAGGACGGACTGCTTTCGGAAGATCCCGGCTGTCTTTGCCGGAAGATCGGGCGCTTCTGCCCCCAGCCGCTGGGCATGGGCAAAATCCGCGTCTGTTTGGAAATATTCGCTGAGCAGGGGCTTTTGCACCTGCAGCAGCGTCCCAAAGCCATACATATTCGCCTGACCAACGACGGCCGCAAGGTCGATTTGGAAAAGAGCGAGATTCTCATCCGCCTCAGAAAGCAAAAGGAAGGCACATAATGGAAACCAGAGAAGACCACTATCAATCCATGATGCAGGCCGTGCAGCGCTATTCGCCCGCGGCCGATCTCGACATCATCGAGCGGGCATTCGCCTATGCCGATAATAAGCACGCAAAGCAGCTGCGCAAATCCGGCGAACCCTATATCATCCATCCGCTCTCCGTTGCCGAGATCGTGGCGGAGATCGGACTGGATACCGACGCCATCGTGGCAGCTTTGCTGCATGACTGTCTGGAGGATACTGACGCCAGCTACGAAGACATCTCCCGTCTGTTCGGTGAGACCGTGGCGGAGCTGGTCGAGGGCGTCACGAAACTGACCCGTGTGCAGTATTCCACCATGGAAGAGCAGCAGATGGAGAATCTGCGCAAGATGTTCATGGCCATGTCCAAGGACATCCGCGTCATCCTCATCAAGATCGCAGACCGTCTGCACAACACCCGGACGCTGGAATACCAGACGCCCGCCAAGCAGATCTCCAAGTCCATGGAGACCATGGAGATCTATGCCCCGCTGGCGCACCGGCTTGGTATGCAGAAGATCAAATGGGAGCTGGAGGATGTTTCCCTGCAGTATCTCGATCCGGCTGGTTATCAGCTCATCATCGACTATCTCAAGCAAAACGAAGGCAGCGCCAACAGCTTTATGGACGCCGTCCAGTCCAAGATCACCAAGCGTCTTTCGGATGTCGGCATCCACGGCTCCATCTACGGCCGCGTGAAGCATACCTACTCCATCTACCGCAAGATGCGCGCACAGAACAAGACCATTGAGGAGCTTTATGACCTCTATGCGTTCCGCGTGATCGTCGATAATATCGCCGACTGCTACAACGTCCTCGGTCATATCCACGATCTGTTCAACCCCGTCCCCGGCCGGTTCAAGGATTATATCTCCACGCCGAAGCCCAATATGTATCAGTCCCTGCACACCACCGTCATCGGCTCGCAGGGTATTCCCTTCGAGGTGCAGATCCGCACCTGGGAAATGCACCAGACCGCAGAATACGGCGTTGCCGCACACTGGAAATACAAGCAGAACGTCGGCGACGGCACGGAAAAGGAATTCGAGTGGGTTCGAAGACTGCTCGAAAACCAGCAGGATACCGAAGCGGATGACTATATCCATTCCCTCAAGGTCGATATGTTCGACGACGAGGTTTTCGTCTTTACGCCCAAGGGCAAGGTCATCAGCCTGCCCGCCGGCTCCACGCCCATCGATTTTGCCTATGCCATTCACTCGGCCATCGGCAATTCCATGATCGGCGCGAAGATCAATAATCGCATCGCAGGCTATGAAGCGCAGCTTCATAACGGCGATATCGTGGAGATTCTGACCTCCAAGAGTGCCAAAGGCCCCAGCCGCGACTGGCTCACCATCTGCCAGTCCAATCAGGCACGCATCAAGATCAAGCAGTGGTTCAAGCGTGAAAAGCGCGACGAAAATATCCAGCGCGGCAAGGCCAGCTTTGAATCCGAGCTGCGTCATATCGGCGTGGATCCCGATCTGATTCAGGATCCGGAGCTGCTGCCCGTCGTTCTGAAAAAGGTCAGCTTTGACCAGCTGGACGATATGTACGCCGCCATCGGCTACGGCGGTCTGACCGCGGCAAAGGCCGTGGGCCGCATCAAGGACGAGCTGACGAAGGCAACGAAGTCCGTCAGCGCAAACCGGGATATTCTGAATCTTTCCAAGCAGGATGCACCCGCTGCCACCGCCAGCGGTGTCATCGTAGAGGATATCGACTCCTGCATGATCAAATTCAGCCGCTGCTGCACGCCGGTTCCCGGCGACGATATCATCGGCTACATCACAAAAGGCTTCGGCGTTTCCGTTCATCGGCGCGACTGCCCCAACGCAAAAGCCGCGCAGGATCCTGCGCAGGCGGGCCGCTGGGTCAGAGTCACGTGGGCAGAAAGTCCGGATTCCACCTTTGCCACCTCGCTGCAGATCGATTCTGTGGACCGCGACGGTCTGATGCTGGATATTGCGACCATCCTGACGGGTCTTCGCATCCGCGTCAACGAGATCAGCTCCCGCGCCATGTCCGGCAAAGCGCTCTCCACCATCAATTTCCAGGTTCATAATCTGGAGGAGCTGGAGAATGTCCGCAACCGCCTGCACGGCATCTCCGGCGTGACGGAAGTACGCCGCGGCACGGACTGAGTTTTTGCCCTGCAGAAATTTCTGTAGGGAACGCCGCGACCTGCGTTCCGCGAAAACCACTCTCTTGCAGGGCGCGGCGGCCCGGCACGCCGTAATTTCACGAATTGACCGGGAACGGCTT
>JAEDIZ010000058.1 GCA_016296635.1 Oscillospiraceae bacterium | reverse complement strand
TCCGCACCCTGGAAAGCCTGATGGGCCCCGGCGGTGAGCTGTCGGACATCCAGCAAGCTTTCATCGACGAGGCGGCCATCCAGTGCGGCTTCTGCACACCGGGCTTCATCATGTCCTCTGTCGAGATCCTGGAGAGCGGCAAGGAATACACCGACGCTGAGCTGCGCAAGCTCCTGTCGGGCCATCTGTGCCGCTGCACCGGCTATGAGAACATCATCAAGGCCGTCAAGAAGACCATGTATAAGCGCCTGGGCAAGCCCATGCCGGAGAACGCATAATCCTACCACACCGGAAAGAGAATAAGACCCCCGGCGGCATCTGTGGACAAGGTTCCACGGGTGCCGCCGGGGGTCATTATGATACAATAGAGGAAAATCAGTCGAAGAGGAGCATCCCGAAGAAGGCAACCTCGCCGGGATCTCCGCTGTATTCCATGCCGCAGCGGTCGGCAAGCTCTTTGACGAAGACACAGTAGGCGGACATACAGGAGTAGCGGTCCTCGGGGAAGCGGCAGGGCTTGCCCTCCTGCTTCTGACACGGGGAGCAAAGGGCGCAGCCGCTGGCACCTGCCATGAGGCTGGGAATACCGCCGGCGGCCATTTGCTTTTTCAGGCGGAGCATGGCGGCATTGTGGGCCGCTTTGGCCTGACGGATGGCGTCCTTGTCCGAGTAGTCGGAAATATCCCAGAGGGTCTGCAGGACAAGTGCCTGGTTTTTGGCCAGGACACGATCCCGCATCTGGCAGAAGGTGCCGCTGTCCGGCGGACAGGCGTAATTCACGCCGTACTGGCCGCAGAGATTTTCGGCGCAGAATTCGCGGAAAACCTCGTTGAAGGGAATTTGCGCCGTAGGGATGATCGCTGCGTCGGCAAAGCCCTCCGCGTATGCCATTTCTTTCAAATCCATAGTGAAGCTCCCTATATCAATTCTATCTGTATTCTACCATCGGCGGCCCGGCCCGTCAAGCCCTGCCCTGCGGATGAAAGTCACCCGCAGTTGGGACGAATGAGAGGAGAAGTAGAGTGGACTGCAAAAACGCACCGGCTTCCGACCTTTTACGGTCGGAAGCCGGTGCATTTGTTCTGCTTTGAAGCGAGAATTTCCGCTTAACGGATGTTGGCGATGGCGCACATAATGCCGCAGACGATCAGAACCACGGAAGAGATCCCGTGACCCAGCAGGGCAGGATTGAACATATTGGTCTTGAGACCTCCGTTTTTCTCCTGCTTTTTCATGCCCATGGTTCCCAGAACAAAGGACACGAACAGCAAGACCGCCGAGATGATGCCCATGACGATCCCGTGGTTGGCATAGTGGATCAGCGTGGTGACAATACCGGCGACGGCCAAAAGCAAAGACAGCATACGATGGACTTCCTTTCTCTATATGTATTCTGACAAACCGGACGCTTCGGAGGGAGGAGCCCTCCCCCGCTCTGATTTCTCTATACCTATTATAGTACGTTCCGGTGAAAAGTAAAGCTGGGAAAGCTGCTTTTTTCGATATTAGGACAAAATATCGAAACTGTGCAACGCATGGGTGCAGGGCTTTCACAGGGGGGACCACAGAGAAATAGAAAGATTTGCGCAGAAAAAAATTCTTTCGAAATGTTATTGAAATGTATCAGTTTTTTGCTGCGCCGTATTTTGAAATGTATCTTTTTTGCTCTCGCAGAAAGTACAATCTGCAATACATTTCATTACTCGAAAGTGCCCGCTTAAAGTGCTTTTACAGATATTTATACGCTGATTATACTGAACAATTGTATAAATATACAGATTTACAAATAATGGTATTGGAAATGTATCTTTTTGAAGCATCTGGATTCTCCGGACAGGTATGATAAAATGATATAAAATTATAGCAAAAAATGGCAAAAAATTGTAATAAAACGCCAAAAAAGCTCTTGAAAAATCGAAATAAAGGTGATAGTATGCAAATAGAGATAAGCATTGAACGCAATCGCGCAGCATGAATTATATTCATTTAATATTCAAAATATGACTCTTTTTGACACGTTTCTGTCCGCGAAGGAGGCGGAATCATGAGTTTTTCCACAAAAAAGACACTGTATTATCAGCTGAAGCAAACGATCCTGAAATGGATCGAGGACGGCGAATACCAACCCGGCTCCCTTCTCCCGTCAGAAAACCAGCTTCAAAGCGATTTTAACATCAGCCGTACGACGGTGCGGCTTGCGCTAAAGGAACTTGCTCAGGAGGGATACTTGATCCGATGCCCCGGTAAAGGAACCTTTGTGGCGCATATGAAGCTTGAGAGCGGCCCGCGCCGTCTGCTGAGCTTTACGCAGGAAATGAACGATTTGGGCTATCAGGTTCGGAATCAGGTCGTATCAATCGATAAAGAGCTTCCGGCGATGAAAACGGCCAACAAACTGCAGATCAGCAGCGACCAGCCGGTATGGCGGCTGGAACGCATCCGCCTGGCCAATGGCGCACCGATTGTAACGGAGATCAACTGCATCCCGACCTTTCTCGTGCCGCATTTGGATATGAATCTGGCAAAAAACCATTCATTCTACGAGTATCTTGAACAGGATTACGGGATCGTGATCGTCTATGCCAAGGAACGTGTGGAATGTCGCCTTGCCAATATGCGTGAGAGCAAGCATCTGGAGATACCAAAGGGCGCACCCGTTCTTCATGTTGAGCGGCTGACGTACGGCTATCTGAAGAGCAAGCCGATGGAGACATTTCCGGTTGAGTATGTAAAGATGACTTATAACGCGGAAAAGTACACATTCAATCAGATCATTAAGAAGGATTAAAAAGGTGTATTCTGCATCTGCAGTGCACATAAAAATCAGAAATTTTTGAATGGAGGAGAAATCAATGAAAAAACTTATCGCATTGATTCTGGTCCTGACGCTGGTTGCAGCTCTGTTCTGCGGCTGTAACGGTCAGGAAGAACCTACCCCCGCGCAGACTGAAGAACAGAACAGCCCGACGACAGAGCAGCCGGAAGTTCTGACGGAAGGTCTGACCTTTGCTGACCCGATCCCCGCCCCTGAAGAGATCACTACTTTTGGCCCTGACGGAAAGACTGCCACATGGTACACCGAACTTGAACTGACGCCGGACGAGCTTGCACAGGTCCGCTCCATGAACCTGACGGCCTGCTTTGAGCTGATCAACGCAAGTGAATGGGACAACGCAAACCTGATCGGTTTCACAGAGGCCTGTGAAGCCATGAACATTAAAATCGTCGGCCAGGGCTGCTGTGACCTGGACCCCATCACGCAGAAAGCAAACATGGAGTCTTTTGCTGCGCTGAATCCCGACATCGTATCCTGCCAGCCGCAGGACCTTGACGTCTGCGCTCCCACCTTTGACCCGCTGTGGCAGGCTGGCGTAAAGCTGACCTTCATGAGCAACGTTCCTACTGGCTACACTGCTGGAAAGGAATATGTTGGTGCGATTACCGACTCCATCGTTGACATGGGCATCGACAGTGCCGAAATGATGGCAGATGCAATCGGCGGCGAAGGTGATATTCTTGCGATCACTGTCGCAGACGTGAACTATGTCTGCAACACCCGCGATCAGGCGTTCCTTGACACCATCGCGGAGAAGTACCCCAATATCAACGTTGTAGAAGTCGGCGGCTTCTCCACTGCGAGCGAAGCAGGTCAGGTCGCTTCAGCTCTGATTACGAAGTATCCCGATGTTAAGGGCATCTTTGTTTCCTATTCCTCCCCCTGCATCGATGTTTTGCAGACCGTGAAGGCCCTTGGCCGCAGCGACATCAAAATTGTCACTATGGACCTTGACTCCACCTGCGCATTGGATATGGCGCAGGGCGGCAACATTGTTGGTATTGCCTGCGATATGCCCTATGCCATGGGCTTCGGCCGCGCGCTGATGGCCGCATACGGCTGCATCGGCAAGGAGTGCCCGGCGTATGTGACGTCTCCTTCCTTCAAGGTTACCCGTGAGAATCTGCTGGAAGGCTACAAGACCTCTCTTGGTATTGAAGCTCCCGCAGAGGTTATTGAGGCACTGAATAACAACTGATAAAAAGTTTAATCAAGAAACCCGTGTGCTACGCACACTCACATCGTGCTTAAGGCACGCTGTGACGCCTCATGCAGAATCTGACGCGCCTCCGGCGCTATAAAAAGGTTTTAAGCCTTTTTATCAGCTTCTGGTATGATTTTCCGCGCCAGGTTGCCGGATGAGATCGTACTCATCCGGCAACCTGATCGAAAAAGGTGGCTTTGCTGAAAACTGCCCGCCTTTTTGCCCCCTTCAGAGGAAGAAGTATTCTGATACCAATCACCAATTAAAATGTGCAACGCACATTTTAATTGCGATACCGTGATTGGTACGAGACGTATTTTCGCGATGCTTACATTATCATCGCGAAAATGCAACGCCGGTACGGCGTTGAAAACCGATTAAAATGAATATTTTAATCGGTTTTTAGTATGAAATGAGGTGATATTTATGCCGGAAGAAATCTACGCAATCGAGATGAGAGAGATCGTGATGGAATTCTCCGGAGTCCGTGCATTGGACAAAGCTGATTTTTTCCTCAGGCAGGGCCAGGTAATGGGTCTGGTAGGAAAAAACGGTGCCGGCAAAAGCACGCTGATGAAAATCATCAATGGCGTATATACGCAGACAAGCGGTACGGTCAGCTTCTTTGGAAATATGATCGACAGATCGGTAACGGTCAAAGAGCGCGAGCATACGGTAGCTATGATCTATCAGGACTACAGCTTGGTAGGAGAGATGACGGTTGCGGAAAACATCTTTCTTAACTCTGAGCCGATCCGCCGCGGCCTGATTGCTGATACCTCATGTATTGAGAAAACGAAGGCGTTTTTTGATTCTATGGACATCCACATCGACCCGCGCGAAAAGGTTAAGAACCTTTCCACCGGTGATATGCAGATGGTTGAGATCGCAAAAGCGATCATGAAGAATACGAAAATTATTTTGATGGATGAGCCTACTGCAGCGCTTGATGCGGAGGCCACAGTCAAGTTTTTTGAAATAATCACGAAGCTGAAGGAGAAAGGCTATTCCATCGTGATCAGCACACATCACCTTCAGCACATTATGGACAACTGCGACAGCGTGACAATCATCCGGGACGGTAAGACCTGCATGGCGAAGCCCATTCAGGATACGTCCCTGACGGAAGTCATAGCCCAAATGCTTGGTGAGACGGGCTTCCAGGCAAGGAAAAGCCGCCCCTACCGCAATTACGACCATGAGAAGCCGCTTTTGGAAGTTAAAAATATCACTTCAAAGGTTATACAGAAGCCGTTGTGTTTTGAGATCAGACCGGGTGAGGTAGTGGGTCTTGCCGGACTGAAAGGCGCAGGCAGAACGGAGATTATGAACTGCCTTTACGGAATTGATCCGTTTAAGAGCGGAGAGATATTGCTGCAGGGTAAATCGTTGAAGATTAAGCAGCCAAAGGATGCAATCAAAAACGGCATATTCCTTGTGCCCGAGAACCGGCATACCCAGGGCCTCTCCCTGATGCATACGCTCTATGATAACGCGCTGCTCCCGATCCTGAGACAACTGACCAGGAAAAAGGTGCTGATCGATGACAAAAAAGGAAAGCAGATTGTCGACGACATCATTGATACCATGAAGGTCAAAACGCCGGGAAAGAATGTAGTGATCAGCAAGCTCTCCGGCGGCAATCAGCAGAAAGTTGTTGTCGGTAAAGCCCTGAAAAGCAACCCGAAGATTCTCCTGATGGACGACCCAACCTACGGTGTAGACATCCATGCAAAGTTAGACATTACAAATTCGATTTCCCGCTTTACGGACGAAGGCGGCGGCGTATTATTTGTCTCCTCGGAGCTGATAGAAATGATAGAAAACTGCGACAGGATCCTGCTGATCAAATACAATCAGATCGTCGGAGAGATCCGCGATGTTCCCAACGCAGGGCTTACTGAAGACAGCCTGATGGCTGCCATCCAATAGGAGGTTTTGCAATGAAAAGCAAAAAGTTGACAGTCAGGACTTTCCTTTCAAAGTATATGATATACTTTGCATTTATTGCGCTTCTGATTATTTTCTGCGTTACATTGCGGAATGTGGGCAAGGGGTTCCTGGATATGGGAAACCTGTGGAATATTATCCGACAGACCTCACTGATTGCGATTCTTGCAGTCGGTATGACCTATGCGTTGGGTGCCGGTCAGATCGATCTTTCCGTCGGATCGATTGTCGGCCTGACCTCTTTGGTTACAGCATGGGTCGTGCAGGGTGTCGGCCTGGTTGCAGGTGTTCTGGCAGGACTTTGTGTGGGCCTGGCCATTGGCGCACTGAACGGTGTATTGATTGCGTGGGTTAAAATACCGCCCTTTATTGCAACACTGGGCACACAGATTCTATTTGCGGGTGTATCTCGCACGGTTTCAGGACTGAAATCCGTACCGATTACAAACGCCACCTTCAACTACATTTTCGGCGGTGGCGATGTGGGCGTGATCCCAGTGCTGTTTTTGTGGATGATCGCCGTGGTCGTGATCGGACAGATCTATATGCGCAAACGGCCCTTTGGCCGACAGGTTATTGCCGTCGGCGGCAATTCAAAGGCGTCCCTGTACTCCGGCATCAATGTCAAAAGCACAGTCTTCAGAGTCATGCTGATTTCTGGTGGACTTGCTGCCTTGGCGGGTATTCTCTGGGCAGGACGTTTTGGCGGAGGCCGCTATTCTCTGGGCGAAGCGGAAGAGACCTCCGCCATTGCGGCAGCGGTTTTGGGCGGCACGAGCATCAACGGCGGCAAGGCGTCCGTTGCGGGTGCCTGCATTGGCGCGGTTATGCTGGGCATGATTAACAACGCATTGGTCATGTATGGCCTTGATGTTTATCAGCAGATGGTCGTTCGGGGACTGATCATTCTGCTGGCAGTCACATTCACGGTGAATGCGGAAAAAGAATAAGACTACATAGTACTAAGGAGGCGGGAATTGTGCTGGACATCATTGGAGTAGGCGATACAAACGTAGACATTATGATACGCGTGCCGCATATTCCGTCGCACGATGAGAAGGTTCGCGGGAAACTATTTGGCTATTTTCCGGGTGGTATTACGGCGAATTTTTGTTCGGCAGCCGCCTCCTTTGGTGCAAAGGTGGGGGCGGTTTGCAAAATCGGGCAGGACGACTATGGCGAGCTTGCAATGAATGATCTTATTATGCGCGGGGTTGACACAAGCCATATGGTCGTAAAGCCGGACGTTGAGACCTACTTTTGCATGATCCTGTTAGATGAGACTGGCGAAAAAGCGCTGACAATCGTTGAAACCTCCGGCTTTGTTCCTAAATTTGAGGAAGTGGATATTTCCTATTTGAAGCAGGCAAAGCGTGTCCATATGACCACGCTGGATATGGAGCTGACGGCAGGTGTTGCTGAGGCGCTGAAAGGCTGCGGCACGAAGCTGTCTCTTGACATCGAGGCAACAGCGGGTAGCTGCAGCCCTGAGGTTTGGGACCGCGTGCTGCGTTCCGTGGACATTGCATTTCCGAATGAAGCAGGATTGGCCGCACTGACGGGATGTGCGGATATAAAGGAAGGCGCGACACAGCTTCTGAACAGGGGTGTTGGAACTGTGGTCGTTACTTGTGGGGCAAAAGGGGTACAGGTTTTTGAGAGGGATGGCAGCTTCAGCTATCCGGCGTTTTGCGTGCCGGTTCGGGATACCACCGGTGCAGGCGACTGCTTCAATGCAGTTTTCCTGACAGGGGTTGTAAACGGCTGGCCGCTGGAGTGCTGCGCGCAGTATGCATCTGCAGCTGCTGCCATTGCAATAGGGAATGTCGGTGCCAGAACCAACTTGCCGACAAAAACACAGGTAGACGAATTTTTGAAAGAGCGGGGTAAATGTGTATGCAATTGGTGACAGGCATTTATGCCGGACGTTATACGGAGCAGACCGACGGCTGGCGTATCCTGTGTGAACAGGAAAAAACACCGTTTCGGCTGGTCACGGAGCCGGACTGCACGGTTCTCCTGTGCGAGGGGGAGACACCGCAGTGGCTTGGAGACTTTTTGAGTGATGGCGGTATCGCTGTTCTGAGCGGTGTACATCCTGAGGATCTGCCGTTTCAGACGGACTACATCGGAGTCGCTTCACTTGATACGGCAGACTTTTCGGATTTTGGAGAAGGAGTTGCGCAGATCAAGAGCGTTATCCAGATTTTTAACGGGAACGGGAAGGGAACGCTGTGCCTGCATGAAAAGAGGAAGATCAAATCAGGTCTGCATCCCGATGAATATCCGGCAGTGCTTTGGCAATCGGTGGGAAAAGGAGGCTGCTGGTATACGGGAATACCGTTTTCGGAATTGATCTGTGCTCTTGGGGACACGCTGCGCGAGGTACCGAACGGTTCGGATTTTTCCGAACGGATTACAGCGATTGACAAACACCTGCTATTACGCGTTATGCGAAAGCTGCTTGTTTCGGCATATGAGAAACGCGGCCTCCCGTATACCTACCTGAACTATTATCCCCAAGACTACCGCTCCGTTTTTATCTTTCGCGTGGATATTGACGGGCCCTACGGCGACAATCTTGAAAAAATCAGCAGGGCAGCCAAGCAGGCAGGGATCAGAGTATCCTTCTTTGTCAATCAGAATCTGTGTCAGCCGGAAAGCGAGAGGCTGCTGCAGATCGATCCGTTTCATTACATCGGCTGTCATGGAAGAGAGCATAATTTATATACCACGGAAGCAGAAAATGACAGCAATATTCGCGATTGCCGCTGCTGGATGCAGCAGCTTGGACTTCCGGAACAGCCGGGATTTGTTGCCCCCAGAGGAATGTGGAATTTCGCGCTGAACAGAGCGCTGGAGAACAACGGAATTCAGTATACCTCCGATTTCGGGTATTGTATTTACGATCTGCCGTTCTTTCCGTATGACCATGGCAAGAGGATGGCGGTCAAGCAGATCCCCGTGGATCCGTTTTCCACCGAGCGGGCATACATAAAAGCGTTGGAGGAAAATACGGAGGTGCCGGAAACCTATGTGCGCGACCGATTCCTGGATACCATCCATAGTCAGTATTCAGCGGGGATGCCGATCATTCTCTACAGTCATCCGCAATTTTTTGGAAAACTGGCGGAAACGATTTTTCCCGATATTGAGGCAGAGCTCAAACAACTGAATGTGTGGCATGCGACTATGGAGGAATTCAACCAATGGTGGGATAGCCGCGATCGTGCAGGATATGTGGTGTCTTGGGACACACAGACTGGATTGACGATTTCCGGAGATTTTCCGCCGGGTGTTTATGTTCGGACAGAGGAGGGAGAAACCGGATGCTGACCATTGAGTCTGAGTGGAGAGAGTTGTTGTCTCCGGAAGGCAAGGAACTGTTTGACGATGTAAACCTTCAGCGTGTACTTGGCGCAAGCACACATATCCGACTCATCGGCGACCTGTTTTTGAATATTTCCGAGACACAGGACGATGCAGGAAAAATGCTTGATACCGTCCGCGGCATAGCAAAGCATTTCTCCGAGACGCGAGGCGAGTCGAGCCAGGCAATTTCCAACGCAATCATGCAGATGACAAGAAAGATTGGCGGGGAAAACAGACAAGCTGTGACTGATTCGATCCGAGAGGGAGTGGAGACCTACCGCGTTGCAGCTGCTAACAGTCTGCAGCGCATCAAGGAGTACCTCTGGACACTGCTGGAAGATAAACGGAATCTGCTCCTTTTTGACTACTCCAGCACGGTCGCCGCAATAGCAGAGATGGGGCGGGAAAAAGGAGTGACCTTCTGCTGCTATATTCCCGAAAGCCGCGTGCTGGACGGAGGAAGACCGTATGTACTTCCGTTTTTGCGAGCCGGACATCACCTCCATGTAATCCCTGACAGCGCGATCTATCATTATCTTCCTGAATGTGATGCGGCGCTGATCGGATCAGAGACGTTCTATCCCGACGGCACCTGCTTTAATACCATCGGCTCTGAAATGACAGCCTTTCTGTGCAAGCACTTTCATGTTCCCCTCTATGTGCCGACACCGCTGCTCAAGGTGGATATGCGTGCCTTGTACGGTCATAAGAAAAAACCGATCATTGACGACCACACCCACAGGATAGCGGGGGCCTGGAAGCCGGAGGAGCGTGAGGGCGTTGACTTTATCTGCCCGGAGCTGGTTGCAATCGCACCGGAGTACATCACTGCCTACATTACAGAGGACGGGATCCTTCCGCCGTGGGCAATGTATCCGGCAAGTATGTCTTACTATCAAAGACTTATGGAGAAATCAAGATGATAAAGGGAAGAGTTATTTGCATGGTTCAGACACGGCCTCTGCCCGGAACCTACCGCAATCGCGGCGAAAGAATCGACGCAATTACGGAGCAGGCGCTGGAAGAGACACGGATCCTGACAGAATGTGGCGTTCAGACGGTCATTTTGCAGAATATGGGAGACATGCCGGTCAAACAGCAAGCCTTCCCTGAGACGATCGCATATTTGAGCGTCGTAGCCAGTGCGATCCGCCGGCACTTTCCCGACATTTCTCTTGGCGTGCTTGTAAACTGGGACGGCGTTGCCGCCATGGCTGTGGCGGATGCTGCCGGAGCGGACTTTATTCGTGTGGAACATCTTTATACCGGGGCAGAGGTGACAAGTGCGGGCATCCTTCAGGGACAGTGCTGCGAGATCACAGCGCTGAAAAAAAAGATCGGCACAGATTTACCGATCTATGCGGATCTGTGGGAAACTCACGGAATCCCGATCTGTCCGCAGCCGCTGGATGAGGCGGCGTGGGAGTGCGTGCATGAGGCGTTTGCAGACGGTTTGTTTATGTGCGGAAAAACGGCGCAGAGAAGTATAGAGATGGCTGTGGCGGTTCGGAAAAGATTGCCGGATATTCCTCTCTTCCTTGGCGGTGGAGCGACCGGAGACAATGTGCGTGAACTTTTACAATATTATGATGCCGCCTGCGTAGCGACCTGGATAAAGAACGGGAATATGTCCAACCCCATCGATCCGGACAGAACGCGGTATTTTGTTGAACAGGCAGCACTTGCGGGGGATCGTATATGTATCTGATTATTGCAGAAGATTCTGCATCACTTGACCGCTTGGCCGCAGACTTTGTTGAAAGACGGGTGACTGAAAATCCGCAACTCTGCCTCGGCACTGTCACGGGAGCATCTCCGGAAGGAATGTACCGTGAACTGGCGCGGAGGCATGCCAAAAACGGATTGGATTTTTCCGAGATTCGTACGATTAATACGGATGAGTACCTCGGATTACCCGCTATTCATCCGCAATCCTACCATTTTTATCTGGAACAGAAGTTTTTCTGCCCTTGCGGTATTCCGCTGAGTCATACGGCGGTCCCTTCAGGCACCGCAGAAAATGCGCTGAAGGAATGTGAACGATATGAAGCTTTTTGTCGGGCACATCCGACAGACCTGCAGATCCTTGGGGTCGGCCACACGGGTCACATCGGCTTCAACGAGCCGGAGGATTGCTTTGCCGATAAGACCCACATTGTAGATTTACATCAGGAAACAATCAGCGCAAATTCCGTTTACTTTTCCGACGGAGAACATATCCCGACGCAAGCTATCACGGTAGGGATCGGCACGCTGATGCGCGCCAAGGAGATCCTGCTTTTGATCCGCGGTGCCTCCAAGGCTGAAGTGACCTACAAGCTTCTTTGCGGGCCGGTCACACCCAGAGTTCCCGGAACCATCCTGCGTTTTCACAGAAATGTAACGGCGATCATCGACGGGGAAGCAATTTCCCTGGTTTGGGAAAGAGCGCCGGAGCTGCTGCGGGAATATACCTCCGGACAAGAAGGCTTTACAGAAAGACGGTGAATTATGAACGGGGAAAGTGAAAAAATTCTGGCAGCTTTTCTTGCTTCCGCAGAGGAAGAGCTGAGCGGATTTAGTCGTAGCCTGTCCGCTGATACATTCTCTGCAGCGGTAGATCTGATTCTCGAGGCAAAGCGGCGCGGCAATCGTCTGCATATCACCGGCATCGGGAAACCGGGTCATGTGGCTTCGTATATTGCGTCCCTGCTTTCCTCAACGGGAAGCGCCTGCTATTTTCTGGATGGTACTGAGGCGGTGCATGGCTCCTGCGGCCAGCTTGTGGCAGGTGATGTTGTTATCTGCATTTCCAACAGCGGCGAGACGGCGGAACTGAAAGCCACGGCTGCGGCGATCAAAAACAATGAATGCTCGCTGATTGCCGTTACGGGAAATCCGGAAAGCTGGCTGGCAAAATTCTGCGATGTGACCATTCCGGCCGGTGTTTCCCAGGAGGGCGGTCCTCTGAACAGAGCGCCGAGAAATTCGGTGCTGGCGGAGATCCTTGCGCTTCAGGCGCTGTCGGTCATATTGCAGGCGGAATGTGGTTGGAGCCCGAAACAGTATGTCCGCTGTCATCCTGGCGGCAAGCTCGGCGCATTGCGTCAGAATGAAATAGAAGGAACATAGCTCGTAATACTAAAAACCGATTGAAATGAATATTTTAATCGGTTTTCAGTATCACATATCCCGTAAGGGATTTGTTTTATTGAAAAGGAACCTCTTTTGTCTACCTGACAAAAGAGGTTCCTTTTCTGCCAAAGAGTAACCAAACGGAGCAGAATTGAGGTAAGAGTAAGTAAAAGTAGCGTTAACCGTTTCGTGACGTATACCATGCTTCTTTTTTATAACTGTCCCATGCTAT
>JAEDIZ010000199.1 GCA_016296635.1 Oscillospiraceae bacterium | reverse complement strand
ATTATGCGGAAAACGATCCAGATCTCCCGGTTTTATATGCCGCAAATGCAGACGGCCAGCCGCTCGGCGCGCTGATTGGCTTTGCCTGTCATCAGGACTGCATCGGCGGCACACAGTACAGCGGTGATTTTTCTTCGGAGCTTTCCCGTCGTCTCAAAGCCCGATACGGCGCAGATTTTGTTTCTGTGTATCTGGCCGCACCGAGCGGCGACATCAACCATCTGGACTTTATGACCGGCCATACTACGGACTACCGTGAACTTGGCTGCATACTCGCAGCGGAGGCCGCGCGCGTTATCGCCAGCGCAGCGCAGCCGGTCACATGCGCCCATGTGCAAGCGCAAATGCAGAGCATTCGCTGCCGCTACCGACGGGCAAACGCAGAAACGCTGCGCAGGGCGGAACAGATTGCGGCGGGCAGGCCGGACAATGGACATAATATGCTCGGTACACTGCAGGCCGAACTGCTTGTAGCCTATGAAAGAAAAGCAACCGCTGCACATTGGTATGAGGGTGAACTTCCGGTACAGGTATTCCTCATTGGCGATCTGCCCGTTTTTATCATGCCGGGAGGGTTGTACCATCAATTTGGACGCACGCTGAAAGATGCGTGCGGTGGTCGCTGTTTGATTGCGACATTGTCAAACGGCTTTTTCGGCTACATTCCCGTGCCCGAACTGTTTGGCACGGACGTGTATCCGGTGCAGTTGTGTGAAGGAAGCATGTGGCAGCCGGAAGCCGGCGCAATGCTTACAGACTGCGCAATCAAAATGCTGCAACATATGATGGAGGAAGAAACATGCTGAATACCGGACTGGTTTCCGTTACGTTCCGCGATAAAACGCCAGAAGAAATCATTTCCGCAGTCAAACAATGCGGTCTTGAAGGCATTGAGTGGGGCGGGGACGTTCATGTTTTGCCGGGCGACGTTTCGCGTGCGCGTAAGATCCGCCACCTTACCGAGCAAGCCGGGCTTGCCGTCTGGGCCTACGGCTCTTATTTTGAGGCTGGTGAACAGGCACCGGATCTGTTTCCGCCGGTGCTGGAAAGCGCAAAGGCGCTCGGTACCCCGTGCATCCGCGTCTGGGCTGGTACCAGAGGTTCAGCACAGGCAGACCTGGAATATGTACAGCGCGTGATCTCCTGCACACAGGCGATCTGCGACATGGCCTCAACCGCTGGGATCGATATCTGCTATGAATATCATCCGAATACGCTGACAGACAACTGCGATTCTGCCGTGCAGACACTCCGCAGCGTCGCACGGGATAATCTGCATCTGTACTGGCAGCCGAACTCCCGTCTTTCACAGGCGGAGAATCTGCACGCGCTCCGAACAGTCCAGCCATATCTGTATCATGTCCATGTATTCTATCTGGACAGCGTCTACAACCGTTTCCCACTGGCCGAAGGTGCATCCATATGGCAGGAATATCTTGATATCATCCGGCAGGACGGCAAAACGCGGAGTCTGATGCTGGAATTCGTGAAGGACGACTCGGTTGAGCAGATGGCACAGGATGCAGCAGCGCTCCGTGCGCTTGTCCGTGAAGCCTGATGGGAAAGGCAGTGTTTTTGATGAAAAGTATTTTGATCGGCGATCCGGCTATGTGTAAACACGCATTTCCCGCATCCGTGCGTACACAGCTGACAGCATGGACACAGCTTCCGGATGCACCTGTGATAAAGGAAGAAATTCTGGCACAGCCGAACTTGTACCGCGATACGGAGTTGATTTTCTCCACATGGGATATGCCGCATTTTACACGCGAGGAAATTCAGGTCTGCTTCCCTGCGCTGCGCGCGGTATTTTATGCAGCCGGCTCCGTGCAGCACTTTGCACGGGAATTTCTGGCGGCAGGCGCGCACGTTTTTTCTGCCTGGGCGGCAAACGCCATCCCTGTCGCAGAGTATGCCGCAGCGCAGATCCTGCTTGCAAACAAGGGATTTCATTATGCCTCGCGCGTCAGTCGGTCGCCTGAGGGACGCCACAGGGCGCTGGAACGTTTCTGGCAAATGCCAGGCAGCTTCGATACGCCGGTCGGTATTCTTGGCGCAGGCATGGTCGGTCGGTCGCTGATCGGTCTGCTGAAGCAGCATCGGCTGGATCTGTGCGTCTATGACCCGTTTCTCTCTGACGAAGCCGCAGCGTCGCTTGGTGTGCGGAAACTCCCGCTGGAGGAGCTGTTTTCGACCTGCCAGGTCGTTTCCAATCATATCGCGGATCTTCCTGAAACAGTTGGGATGCTGAACTACGCACTTTTCTCCAGGATGCGCCGGAATGCAACTTTTTTGAATACCGGCCGCGGCGCACAGGTCGTGGAAGCTGATCTCGTGGCGGCTCTGGAAGCCGAACCGGGCCGTACTGCTGTTCTGGATGTGACCTGGCCCGAGCCTGTGGATCCCGAAGGCAAGCTTGCAAACCTGCCCAACGTGTTCCTTACCCCCCACATTGCCGGCTCTTCCGGAAACGAGATCGAGCGTATGGGGGAATACATGGCAGATGAGCTTGCGCGTCATCTTTCC
>JAEDIZ010000198.1 GCA_016296635.1 Oscillospiraceae bacterium | reverse complement strand
CGGCTTCATCATTCCGCCGTCATTCTTTACAGACTTAAATCCCATGTGTCATTTCCATCCTTTCATCATTCATTATCCAGTTTTCTTCATACAGGCTCATATATCCGTTTTCTCGCAGCCAGTTTATAAACTTTGCTATCGTTTCATCGATCGGCACAAAATCGCCGCGCCGATATGTTTCTATGAATGTATCTGTTCCGTTGAAAATCAAGTAAGAGAACTTTGCAGCGCCGGGGACCAAATGCAGATACATCGGATGCTGTGGGCTATGAAAATACTTTCCGTACTCGTACCGCTGCACGCGCTTGATATCGTAAATCGTTTCTGCCTTGACGTGGTCACATACGCCGTACAAATGGATTTCAAGCCCTGCGGCTGTAATATCCCCAGCAACAGGAACTTGCGGTTGTCCGCCCGCGCAGAGGCGCGAGAAGCGGCGAATTGCTCTTGCTTCCTTTTCGTTTTTAATGTCTACTGGATCTCCAGCGACAACAGCATTGATTGCAGATTCAAAGTCGATCCCAGCTTGCATCGCGGGTGTTGTTTCTTTCGGTTCCCGCTTCAGCGTTTGGATGAAAGATGCAAGCGCGTCTTCTGCATATGCATCATCCGAATCAAGGAAATGCTGCCAGCTACTCAGCAGCGTTTGCGTTAAGTAGAACATAGCTTTTTTTCTCCTTGTCGTATCGGATACCAAGCTCTTTCAGTTTCCGCTTGAACTCTGCGCCAAGTTCTTCACGGCTTGTCAGCGCATGCGTAATGTTCTTGATTGTGGAAGCGGCCTTGTTTGCCGTATCTCCGTCAGAAATCAGAGCAATATATGCCCGTCCTTCCCGCAGCGCAGCGTCATATGCTTCCTTTTCTGCTAAGAATACGGAAGACTGCTCGTTGATATTTTCCTGCGCCATGCGGAATAGGTTTGTAAGGAACGTGCATTTTTGGCCGGGTTCAAGCTCTGGAATCTGCATCACGCCATGCACGCCGAAGCACCCCTTTGCAAAGTATTCATCGGTCGGGGTAAAGCCGATCATACGCTTTTTCCCCATCATGAACATATAGCCTCCGAAATCAGCAGGCGTCCATACGATATCCTTTGTGCTTCCCTCGCACGAAAGACGCGTCTGAATCGTGTCTCCCTTCTGCTGCTCCGTTGTGTGGAACACAACGACCAGATGTTTCTTGTCCTTCAAACGAATCTGATAGCAGAGTCTGTCAAACTCTGTTTTGATAACACCGTACATTGCACGGCCATCTTTCGCAGCCTTTGCATCCTGCTTCTTCGCCCAATCCTTCATCAGCTGTACAAGCATGCCGCCGGTGTCAATCACAATGGTCTCTGCTGCCTTGTATTCGTCACTCTCCATGTCGGAAAGCATTTCCTCGTAGCTCTCCATAACAGATGTTACTCCACGCTGCTCCGCACTTACGCGCGCGATGCCGTTGTCAGCGTCAAACAGAAACGGTTTCGGTGCGCTCAAAGCAAGCGTCGTTTTCCCTAGGCCGGGCTGCCCTGCAATGATGCACATGAATTTCTTGTTGCTGAAATCCAGCTCATTTGGCTTCTTGATTGCCATCGTTTATTCCTCCCAATTTTTATTCGAAGAACTCCTCAAACCGTTCTGCGTTGTACTGCCCCTTCGTCAGCGCAATGCACTCGCGGATGGTGTATTTCTCTTTTGGCTCTTTCAGACTTTTGATAAAGTTCTCGGTACCTTGTCTGCATGCGCCGGTAATGATGCGGTACATCGTCGCTGCTTCTTCGATCGTCACAACGCTGTCAAGCGTTAAATCTTTGTACTGGTCCGCGCCGCGATCTTCCGCCTGCTTAAACAGCAAATCCGCAATCCCATCGCGCAGGCTGTCACAGTGCGCATAATGCTCTCCGTCGGAAACAACGTTTCTTCCTTTGATTTTTCCTATGTAAAGCGTATACTTTCCGGCATGCTTTTTCTTTTTTACATGCGTCAAAATGCCATCAGCATACAGATACCGGCCATCGACATAGTCACCATCATGTAAGTTTTTAACTTTTTTCCTCTCTGCGTATTTATCAGTGATCTGCGTGCCTCTCAGGTAGAGCGAGCCGCCTACCGTCAGATTGTCTGGCAACTGCGTGATCTGCGTGCCTCTCAGGTCGATCGAGCCGCCGCTTCGATCCATCATCTTTTTTGCTTCTTCCAGCGTCAAAACCATCGTTTATTACTCCTTAAATTTAGATGTTCAGCGCAAAAACCAGCGCAATAGCAAGCACAAGCGAAAACAGCCAGCTCATAATGTTTCCAGCCAGCAAGCAGTCCACCCGCGCGTTTGCCGTCCGCAGCTTTTTGAGCAGCCGCATTTCCTCTTCAGACCGCACGCGGTTGCGGTCAATGCAATCAAACTCTTCCATTTTTGTCTCCTTTCCTGCACCATGCGGGAATCCACGGCAAAAACCGCCTGTCGATTCCAACTATATATCCATGACAAAATCCATCATTTCCGCATCTGTGAGCCGTGCATGGCTGCTTGTCCCTGTTGATATGCGGAGAATCGAACAGCATTTCGCAGCCTGCGCATGTCATTTCAA
>JAEDIZ010000197.1 GCA_016296635.1 Oscillospiraceae bacterium | reverse complement strand
CGCGGATACCATGACAGCGGCCCGTATGGTTGGTTCCCTTTGCCTGATCTTCCTTCCATCGGGGTCCCTGGGTTTCTTTGTGGTCTATACCCTCACCGGCCTGACGGACGCACTGGACGGATGGTTCGCCAGGAAAACAGGAACGGCCAGTGATTTCGGCGCAAGGCTGGACAGTATGGCGGACTTGCTGTTCTACGGTGTTGTGCTGGTTCGGTTCTTTCCGATTTTGTGGCAAACGCTTCCCAGAGAAATCTGGTATGCCATAGCAGGGATTCTGCTTGTGCGGCTGGCTGCCTATGGCACGGCAGCAATCAAATATCATCGGTTTGCTTCTTTGCATACCTGGCTGAATAAACTGACCGGAGCTGCGGTTTTTCTGCTTCCGTATGTCCTTGTAATTTCAACAGGCGTCGTATATAGCTGGTCGGTATGCGCTCTGGCATTTGCCGCATCTTTGGAGGAACTGGCAATCCACCTCTTCCGGCCAGACTATCGCGCGGATCGCAAGTCCATCTTTCAGTAGAAAAACGAACAGAAACGCAGTCTTCTTCTGTCATTGGAACATCCGGGAAGATACGCTATGTACCCTGGCTGGATTCTCAGATGTTCCGTAAGCAGATTGCCTGAATGATACCCGTCTGAACTGCGTAACGCCGGCGAAGAAAGGATCAATCTATGTACATCAACACAGAGCGGATGATCATCCGTGACTTTATCCCGGAGGACGCCGCCGATCTGCACGACATCCTCGGGGACGACGAAACCATGGCCAACTGCGAGCCATCGTACAATTTTGAGAAAACGAAGAACTTTCTGAACACCTTTTGTATTGCCCGGAACGGCGCAGTAGCGGCGGTTCACAAGGACAGCGGCAAACTGATCGGCTACATTCTGTTCAACGAGTCTGACGAAGGTGTGTACGAGATGGGCTGGATTTTCAACCGGAATGATTGGCAGCAGGGGTACGCCTTTGAATCCTGCAAAGCAGTCATCGACCACGCCTTTTGCGAGCGAAAGGCCCATAAAATCTTTGCAGAGACGATTGACACTGTCAAATCCGTCGGTTTGATGAAGAAGCTGGGAATGCAGTTGGAAGGCATCCAGCGGAGCCAGACGAAGGACAACCACGGCAATTGGGCGGACCTGTACCTTTATGGTCTGCTGGAAGATGATTGGAGGGAGCAAACATGATCCGTATTATCCAATCTTTTGATGCGTGTCGGGACTTTGTTTGTGGCTTCTATGGTGATCCCGACTTTTCAGATCCCATGCTCACCAATGAGGAACAATTGCAGAACAACCTGATTGCGTCCATTGAGAAGCCGGATAAGCACTGCGAATGGGGCGTGTTTCAGAATGAACAGTTGGTTGGTCTGTTTGCATTTTTGGTATTGCCCGATGAGCAGTACATGCAGATGCTTGTGGGCCTGTCCCGTGACAAGGCAGCATACCAGGAAATGCTGCATCACTTGGCGCAGAATTACCCCTCCTATGACGCCGACTTTGTGTTCAATCCCGGAAACAATCTTCTGAAAGAGCAGCTGGAAGCACGCGGAGCCGAATTTGAGCCGGAGCAGCAAAAAATGGTGCTGGGTACTCCTGTTCTGGGTATGAATACGGCCGGTGTGGAACTGCTCTCCGGCAAGTACATACCGCAGTACCTTGCGATTCACAGCAAAGATATGTACTGGACCGGCGAAAAGGTTGTCACCGCGCCGGATCGGTTCAGAACTTTTCTGGCGATCCACGAAGGAAAGGTCATTGGCTATCTGGATGTGACGCACTGCTTTGCAGAAAACGAACCTTATGACTTGTTTGTTCTGGAAGAGTACCGCACAATGGGATATGGCAGAAAGATGCTTGCAAAAGCATTGGAAATGAATCATCCCAGCGGAATGATGCTGCTGGTGGATGTTGACAACGATCCTGCAATCCGTCTTTTCAAATCAATGGGTTTCATCAAAGCAGCGCACCAGAATACTCTGACAGCCCATTGGAACGTGCCGGAACATAATTAAAATGTTTGTCAAATGGGTATCCATACCGTAATCGGTGTTAGAATACAATTTTGAACAAGAAAGGGTGGTTTTTGATGAAGATAACTCGTGTATGGAGGGTTCACGCTTCCTAACCCTCCGAATCAAGTTTGGAGGAATGAAAATGGAACACCAAATTACCATCCGTGAAGCAATCACGCAATCCGATGCCGCAGCCTTCTGGGATCAGCTTCGCGCCTATTTCCAGCGGGATATTTTTCCCGACCCCGAGGACGAGGACCGGGAATACTTTCTCAGCGATCCCGCGTACCGGGCACAGTTACAGAAAATCCATGACCGGCCCCAGGACCGCTGCCGCTATCTGTTCTTTCATCGCCATGGACAGGACATCGGCTTTGCCATGCCGGTGATCTTTACCACAGAGGACGGCAAGTGCTTCATCATGGAATTCTGCGTCTATCCAGAGTTCCGCGGGAATGGTACAGGCAAGGAATGTGCCAGGGTACTGTTGGACTGGGCAGCGGAAAACGGTGCGCACTATGCGGAACTGAACTACGGCAGCAATGAACGGCGGCTCCGCTTCT
>JAEDIZ010000057.1 GCA_016296635.1 Oscillospiraceae bacterium | reverse complement strand
ATGCTTCCCTTCCCGCCGCGGGTGGTGCGCTTGGCACCGTTTGCCTGATAGGAGCTGTTGTTCCCGGGGCGTCCGGCATAACCGCCGGAATTGCCGACAGGGCCGGTTCCGAGACCGCTGCCGCGCTTATATATATCTTTTCCCTGACCGGTCACATTTTTTTCCCGGCCTCTCGGTCTGTTTTCCATAATTGCCTCCTAGTATTAACAAATACGGATACTATATTTTACGCCATTTCTTCCATAAAATCAACCGGATATACCGGTGATTACAAAATGCCCCGGCAGCATTTCTGCTGCCGGGGCTGCAAGTTTAATTTGTCTTTGCGGTAGTGCCGCGCAGAGGATTCTTCGTTGCGGGAGAGTTGCCGGAGAACGGTTCATACCACTGGTTTCTGCCGTGAATCAGAACGGGGGTACCTTCGTCAATATTGAAGAAAATCTTGACCATCGCCCATTCCGGAATGTTGATGCAGCCGTGGGAGCCGCCGTAAACATAATAGTCGCTGCCGAAATTGCTGCGCCAGGAGGCGTCATGCAGACCGATGCTGTTGCCGATGACGCTGACCCAGTATTTGACGAAAACGGAGTAGTCCTCACCGGTCAGGGTCGCGTTGGTTTCCTTGCCGTGGGCTGTGTAAAGTCCGACCGGGGTCTGATGCCCGTTGATGGCGCCGGTGACGATATTCGTGTTTACAATGACTTCGCCGTTCTTGATGAAGGTAAGCTGCTGATTATCAATGTCAACCTCCACATGCGTCCTTGCAAAGTCGAACCGCTGCCCGCTCCAGTCATAGCAGTAAAGCGGAGCTTCAATCGTGCCGCCCTCCATCAGCCACAGCTTCTGCATCAGCTGCTTGAGAATGAGCGGACGATCTACCGCATAGTTACGCTTGATAAAATCAATGGATGTGATGCCCTTGACATAGGAATCCAGCTGATACGGAACATTATTCACGTTGTACTTCTCTTCCCACCCGGCAAGCAGGCGGTTCAGCGCATCGTTCTGCAGAATCAGTCTGCCGCTGCCGTCCGGAACCAGAAGTTCAGCGAGAATATCCTCCGTCAGAACTTCCGTGCCGGAAGTAAGGACGGAACTGCCGTTATTGATGACCACGCTGATCTGCTGATCTGCCATCGCATTTCGCCACGCAGCTGCATCCAGCGCCATACCATCTTCCGTGAAGATCGCATGGTTGTCGGTACGCAGCTTCTGCTGCAGAGGTCTTGCAGCATCCTCATCGATAGCACCGCTTTTTACAAGGGAATCCAGCAGCGTATCGCTGCTGTCTGCAGTTTTTGCAGCCAATGCAAAGTATGTCATGAGCGCCAGATCGCCGCGCAGGAACTCTCCGCCATAGAATCTCGGATCATAGAAACCCGCCGTCTGCGCGAACTGCTCCGCCTGCGCATATGTAAAATCGATATTGTCGCGATAGCCCAGCGCACGCAGCAGGAAAACAGCATAGTCCTTTGCGCTGCAGGGTCTGTCCGCGCCAAAGCTGGTTTCGGACATACCCTTCGTCAGTCCGTGGGTATATAGCCATGCGATATAGGGAGCAGACCAGTCATTTCCGTCCGCAAAGGGATGAGAGCTGATGCCGGACGCAAACTCCGATTCCGCCGTCTGCTCGGCGCCGTAGAGTCTGACCAGCATGACTGCAGCTTCGCGTCTTGTGGGCGCGCGATCAAGATCAAAGCCCTTTGCCCCGCCGGTGCCGCGGAATACATCCACCGCACAAAGCTCCTGCGCAGCCTGCTCCGGCGCAGCAGCAAAGGCGCAGATACTGAAGCCGCAGAGCAGCAGGCAGACACAGATCAATACACAAACAATTCTTTTTTTCATACCGAAATTCTCTTTCCTACGATATTCATGCAGAACCTTCCAAAATCTATGCGTCCGGTTCTGTAAAAATTACTCCGAAGGTTTTCTGACTTTTTTCTTTGTTTTTCTTTGTACAAGCGTCCCGTAAAGATGCGCAATGAAAATGGCAAAGCCCAGTCCCACGGCAATGCCGAGGCAGCAATATGCCGTCTGATACGCATAAGCAGCTGCAGATGCCCGGTTTTTTTCAAAAATCTGAAACATGGTGTAGTAGAGTGTCCGGCCGGGTACCAACGGGATCACCATCGGGACATAAAACAGTGTGGTGGGCGCTTTCAGTTTTCTTGCCATGATTTCCGCACTCAATCCTGCCGCCAGCGCTGCAGACACGCACGAGAGGAATTCTCCCAGCCCCATGGCGGCCGCAAGCAGATACACACCCCAGCAGAGCGCACCGCCCAGGGCGCTGATCCACAACTTCCCTTTTGACATATTGAAAAGAAGCGCAAATCCGAGTGATCCGGCAAACGCCGTAAAGATCTGATAAAGCATCTGCATCATCCGATCCCTCCCATCACCCAGACGGCAAGGACGAATCCGGCCGCAATCGAAGCCGCCAGCAGCAGACTCTCCATCAGCTTTTCAATACCGGAGATGCTGTCTCCGAGGAAGATACTGCGAGCTGCACTGGTGATCAGCAGTCCCGGGATCAACAGCATGATATCTCCGATCATGATCAGATCTGCGTGCAGCACCGGAAAGCAGCGCGTCAACGCCGTGATCAGAAGTCCGACGCCTAAGCAGCAGCCGAAATTAAAAAATAACCGACTGCTCGTATTCATCATCAGATATTGCTGCGCAAGACAGATCAGCACCGCAGCGGCAGCAGCTACAAGGCTGTCCCACCCGCTGCCGCCGAAAAACAGCGTAAACCCGGCAGCGGCGATCACGCTTCCGAGATACGCTTTATATGTCGGCGGATGCTCCCGGATGATCATCTGAACCCGGTCACGCAGCTGCTCCGCAGGAATCGGATCGTCTGCGACCGCCCGGCTCAGCGCATTCAGCTTCTCCAGCTTTCGAAAATCCGTCGATCCAACGCCCATGATCCTCCTGGTCTGGGTCATTTCCGGCTTGTCCGCAAAGCCCAGCGTGATCACAATGCAGGCAGTGATCACAAATATATTCGTTCGTTCTGCTCCGTATGCCGTGCCGAGCCGACGCAGTGTGTCTTCCACACGGTCGATCTCTGCTCCGGCCAGCAGCATCGCCTCGCCAATATCAAGAAGCTGATGAATCAGAATATCAATCTGATGCTCATTCTGCTCCATGCTCTTCCTCCTCTGAAAATCTCCTTATACTATACAGCCTCCCGGCACTTTTGAAAAGACCGAAAAAGTAAAATTTGTCTGTTTCTGACCGCAGACGGGATTCTCCCGTCTGCGGTCAGGTATGCGGCATCAATTCAGTTTCCGTGCCGCCGCGTATGCGGCGCGTAAAGCCTGTGCATACTGTAAGTGAGGTACTGTCAGATTCAGCATTTCCCGTTCATAGCAATCCGATATCGGTAAAATGCCGGCATGACGGACAACCGCTCGGATCTGACCGGCCGCATCCGCGGCACAAAGCACCGAGAGCCTTCCCTCCATCTTCCTGCCTGCAAAGGCAACAACGGCACTTAAATTCCGATCCTGCCGGTCGTTGGAAATGCGGGTTCCCGCCTCTCCCGGTGAAAAGGTCGAACAGATCCGAAGCGGAATATTACATTCGCGCAGCGGCGCAACCGCACTTTCATGCAGAACCTGCATTCCGGCTTCAGTCAAAAGCGCAAGCTGCTCAAAACATAAACGGCGGATGGGCCTTGCCTGCGGAATGATGCCCGGATCCGCCTCCAGTATTCCCGGAACATCCGTCCAGTTTTCGCAGAGATCCGCCTGCAGCGCTGCAGCCGCAAGGCTTCCGGTAATATCGGAGCCGCCTCGGGAAAATGTACAAACCTCCCCGTCCGGCAGTCTGCCGTAAAAGCCCGGCGTCACAATGCGCCGTCCCTGCGCCGCCCGGGAAAGCGCCGCATAGGACTGCGCTTTCTTCACCTGACGCTTTTCGTCGAACTGCAGCCACTGCTCCGCATCCAAAAAAGTATATCCGAGATAATCCGCCATCAGCTTTGCCGCCAGATATTCCCCACGGCTGACAAGCCAATCCTGCGGTGTCGACGGCCCGAGCGAGGCGTAGATCGCATCCAGTTCCCGTTCTACCGGGGTTGAAAGCTGCAGATCATCCCGGATTCGGACGATTCGGCGGCAGATTTTTTCCCAAATGTTCCGGCAGCTGAAGCCGTATTGCAGATGCGCATGGCACAGATACAGCGCATCCGTAATCTTGAAATCACAGGCATGGCGTTTTCCGCCTGCGGAAACAACTATGACCCGGCGGGCGGGGTCCGATTCGATAATCTGCTTCACTTTGGCAAAACGCTTCCCGTCAGCCAAAGATGTCCCGCCGAATTTACATACTTTCAGCATGGTTTCACCCCGGAATCAGAGCGCAGCCTTTCAAGGCTGCTACTGCATTGTATGCATTTGGGGCGGAATTTGTCAGACGCGTGTCATCCGCAGATAATCTTCCCGATCGGAACATTTTTTCAGAAAATCCCCTTGCCTTTTTCTTCCTTGTGTGTTATTCTTACTCATGTTGGCGTAAAGCGCCAAGAAGATCCCGGTTCTCAGTTTGGGGACAAGGCTTCGCTTCGACGCGGAGCATTCTGCCGACCCTTAACTTAGTTCCTGGGGAATATTATTGAAAGGTGGAAACACACTATGATGCGCAAAGAAGAAAAGACTGCTATCATCGAGCAGTACGCTACCCACGAAGGCGATACCGGTTCTCCCGAAGTTCAGATCGCTGTTCTGACTTCCAGAATCAACACCCTCACCGAGCACCTGCGTGAGCACAAGCATGACGCTCACTCCCGCCGCGGCCTTCTGATGATGGTCGGTAAGCGCAGAAGCCTTCTCGACTACCTTGCCAAGAAGGACATCAACCGTTACCGTGCAATCATTGCCAAGCTCGGCCTGCGTAAGTAATTTCTTCAAAAAAGGGCGGTCGCAAGGCCGCCCTTTTCAAACATCCCGCCCGTAAATCAACAACAGCGTGGGAGCCCGCTTTAGCAGTTGAAAGCGCAGCCGAATCTCGGCTATGGTTTCAAGTGCTAAACCTCCCACGCACAAAACTAAAGGAGGTTTATCCATGATTACGCACAAGCAGTTCCCGAACCATCACATTTTTGAAACCGACATCGGCGGCCGTACCTTTACCGTCGAAACCGGCAAGGTTGCAGAGCTCTGCAACGCAGAAGCCATCTGCCGTTACGGCGACACCGTCGTTCTCGTCACAGCAGTTGCTTCTCCCCTGCCCAAGTCCGGCATTGACTACTTCCCCCTGACCATCGAGGTCGAGGAAAGAATGTATGCCGTCGGCCGTATCCCCGGCAGCTTCAACCGCCGCGAGGGCAAGCCCTCTGATCACGGTGTTCTGATCTCCCGTCTGATCGACCGTCCCATGCGCCCTCTGTTTGACGAAGAGCTTCGCAACGATGTCGTTCTGACCAACACCATTCTCGCACAGGACTATGATAACCCCGTTGAGATCGTTGCCTCCATCGGCTCCTCTCTGGTTATCGCCTACTCCGACATTCCCTGGAACGGCCCCACCTCCACCACCAATGTCTGCTATCTCGACGGCAAGTACATTGTCAACCCGTCTCAGGACGAGCGCAACGCCTGCCAGTGCTTCGTGACCATCGCTTCTACCCATGAGAAGGTCGTCATGATCGAGACCGAAGCAAACGAAGTCAAGGAAGATATCCTGCTCGAGTGCATCAAGCTTGCTCACGAGACCAACGTCCACGTTGTTGAGTTCATCAACACCATTGTTGAAACCATCGGCAAGCCGAAGTTCACCTTTGAAAAGGCTGCTGTCAACCATGAGATGCTCGACGATCTGTGCAGCTACGGTCTGGACAAGATCGCATACGCTCTCGACACCGACGATAAGAATGTTCGCGAAGAACGCATCACCGCCGCTGTTGTTGATTTCAAGGAGCAGTTTGGTGAAAAGTACGCTGAGGACTGGGATATCCAAATCGATGTCTGCCTCTACAAGATGCAGAAGAAGGTCGTCAAGAAGTGGCTGCTGGAAGGCAAGCGCGTTGACGGCCGTACCCCCGATGAGATCCGTCCTCTCAGCGCAGAGGTCGGCGTTCTGCCCAGAGTCCACGGCTCCGGCCTGTTCACCAGAGGCCAGACGCAGGTTCTGTCCATCTGCACCCTGAACACTCTCTCCGCAGCACAGAAGCTCGATACCATCTATGATGAGACCGAGAAGCGTTATATCCACCACTACAATATGCCGCAGTGGTCCACCGGCGAAGCCCGTGCCAGCCGCTCCACCTCCCGCCGCGAAATCGGCCACGGTGCTCTGGCTGAGAAGGCTCTGGTTCCGGTTCTGCCCTCTGTCGAAGAATTCCCGTACGCCATCCGCGTGGTCTCCGAGGTCGTTTCCTCCAACGGTTCTACCTCTCAGGCTTCCATCTGCGGCTCTACGCTGGCTCTGATGGACGCAGGCGTTCCCATTAAGCGCCCGGTCGCTGGTATCTCCTGCGGTCTGATCACCGACCAGGAAACCGGCGTGTGGAGAACCTTCACCGATATTCAGGGTGTTGAAGACTTCCACGGCGAAATGGACTTTAAAGTTGCCGGTACCACCGAAGGCGTTACCGCCATTCAGATGGACCTGAAGAACGATGGTCTGACCATGGAAATCATCGCTGACGCTCTGGAGCGCTGCCGTAAGGCTCGTCTTGAGATCCTCAACGAGATCATGATCCCCTGCATCGCAGCTCCGCGTCCCGAAGTTTCCGAGTTTGCTCCCAAGATGCTCTCCATGAAGATCAATGTCGATAAGATCCGCGAAGTCATCGGCAAGGGCGGCGCCACCATTCAGAAGATCGTTGCCGAGTCCGGCGCACAGGTCGATATCGACGATGACGGCACCATCCACATTGCTTCCCCCGATGCAGCCTCCTGCGACATCGCCAAGAAGATGATCGACGAGATCTGTTTCGAACCCGAAGTCGGCAAGCTGTACTACGGCAAGGTTGTCCGCATCCTGCCCATCGGCGCCTTCGTTGAGCTGGCTCCCGGCAAGGACGGCATGATCCACATCTCCAAGCTGGAAAACCGCCGCGTAGAGAAGGTCGAAGATGTCCTGAACATCGGCGATATGACCTGGGTCAAGGTCACCGAGATCGATGAAAAGGGCCGTGTCAACCTCAGCCGCAAGGACGCTCTCAAGGAGCTCGCCGCTGCAGCCGACAATCAGTAAATTAGTTTAGCCGTCCTGCGAGGAAATCGCAGGACGGTTTTTGCTGCATACAAAAAGCCCACCGAAAGAATCTTTCTTTTCGGTGGGTTTTGTTTTGTCGATAACATTCCTATGCGGATGCAGAAATTCGACCGGTTCGCCTCTTCACATATCCCGTCTGCCTTCCAGAGCCCGCAGCAGCGTCACTTCGTCGGCATATTCCAGCTGACTGCCTACGGGAATGCCATAAGCCAACCGCGTTACACGCACGCCCAGCGGGCGCAGGATGCGCGAAAGATACATTGCCGTGGCTTCGCCCTCGGTATCGGGGTTCGTCGCCATGATGATCTCCTCCACGCTGCCGCTTGCAACTCTTGCCAGCAGCTCCCGGATCTTCAGATCATCCGGCCCCACATGGTTCAGCGGTGAAATCACGCCGTGCAGCACATGGTAGACACCGGTAAACTCCCGGGCTCTCTCCATGGCGATCACATCCTTCGGCTCCGCCACAACGCAGATGACACTATGATCACGCTCCGGATCTGCGCAGATCGCGCACTCATCCAGATCCGTCAGATTCTGACAGATTGGGCAGCAGCGCACCGACCGCTTGGCGCTGACGATGGAATCCGCAAATTCCTCCGCCTGCTCATCCGTCATGGAAAGCACATAAAACGCAAGTCTCTGCGCCGTCTTTCCGCCGATTCCGGGCAGACGCGCAAACTGTTCGCTCAGCCGCTCCAGCGCGGCAGGAAAACTCCGCATCAGAACAGACCGCCCAAATTCAGGCCGCCGGTCAACTTGGACATATTTGCAGCGGAATCGTCATCCGCCTTGCGCATAGCCTCGTTGACTGCCGCAACGACCATGTCCTGCAGCATTTCCACGTCTTCGGGATCAACTGCTTCCGGGTCGATGGTCACACGAAGCAGCTCGTGCTTCCCGTTGGCAACCGCCGTAATGACGCCGCCGCCTGCCGTTGCTTCATATTCCTTGGTTTCCATTTCCTGCTGCATCTTCAGAAGATCCTGCTGCATCTTCTGCGCCTGCTTCATCATCTGCATCTGATTCATGCCGCCCATCGGCATACCGCCGCGATAACCGCCCTTAGCCATTTCTTTTTCTCCTTACCTGATCGTAAATATATCCTGATGCTGCTGCCCCATGGCGAGCAGCGCATTCATCGGGTCTTCACCCGTATTTGACACCTGAGACTGCAGCGCAAAACGCACGGAAACGGGTCTTCCAAGCACCAGCGCCGCTTTTTCCTTCGCCATCTTCTCGACCTCCGGCTTTTTGAGCCTGCCAAGGACGAAATCCGAATCACACGCAAGAATCAGATCATCCCCGCGCAGAACCGGCTTCACGGGGCCGTTCGGCGCCAGAAAGCCGCGATCCCCCGGACCGAGCGCTTCACGCATTTTTTCTGCCAGTTCCGGCCAGAACGCCAACTTATCCTGCTGCTTCGGTGCAGACTGTTCCTGCCCGTGTTCCGACGGCTCCGGTGGAATACCCGCCATCGGGTCATCCGCATCATCCGGGAACGGTGGTCTGTCATCCTCGTATCCGTCTCCCGCCGGCTTCTGCGCCGTCTGAGGCGCAGCGGTGACGAAGCTGCCCGATGCCAGCTGCTCCTCCATGCGGGAAATCCGCGCTCCCAGCGCCTGCGCGTCCAATGCCAGCTGCGGCTGACACATCTGAATCAGACACAGTTCCATCGCCACGCGGCTGTCCGCATTCTTGGAGAAGGCGGCCGCCGTATCCTGCAGCAGCTGAAGATGGCGGAGCAGTTCTCCCTGCGAGAGCTTCTGTGCCAGCTCCGCCGCCTGCGCATCCGTCGCAATTCCGGAGAGCATGGAAATTCCGCTTTTCGGCGCGGTCTTCAAAATGAGAAGATCACGGCATAGGCCGGACAGCTCGGAAACCAAAGCCGGAATATCCTTGCCTGCCGCATAGAGTTCAGAAAAGATCGTCAGTGCCTGCGGACAGTTCTGCTCTGCAGCGGCCTGCAGAATCGCCGCCGTCTGCTTCTGCCCGGCAAGCCCGAGCGCCGCCGCCACGCTGTCCGCTGTCAGTTTTCCGCCGGAGGCTGAGGCACACTGGTCAAGCAGACTCACGCCGTCACGCATACCGCCGTCCGCCAGCCGCGCCAGCATGGAAATTGCCGCAGGCTCGACTTCGATATCTTCCTGGTATGCAATATAATTCAGCCGCGACGCGATATCCTCCTGCGAAAGTCTGCGGAAGGAAAAACGCTGGCAGCGGGAAAGGATCGTTGCCGGAACCTTATGCAGCTCCGTGGTTGCAAGAATAAACAGAAGATGCTCCGGCGGTTCCTCGATGATCTTCAAAAGCGCATTGAATGCCGCTGTGGAAAGCATGTGAACCTCGTCTATAATGTAGACGCGCATCTTCACTTCACCGGGTGTGTAGATTGCATCGTCACGCAGCACGCGGACAGAATCCACGCCGTTATTGGAGGCAGCATCGATTTCCAGCACATCCATGCAGGCGCCGCTGTCGATGGCCTTGCAGGCCGCACAGCAGTTGCAGGGATTGCCGTCCTGCGGATCCAGACAGTTGACGGCCTTCGAAAGAATCTTGGCACAGGAAGTCTTGCCGGTGCCGCGGGTACCGGTGAAAAGATAGGCATGGCTGAGCTTTCCCGTATTGATCTGCGTACGCAGCGTGTCGGTCACGCTTTTCTGACCCACCACATCCGAAAAGGTCTGCGGGCGATATTTTCGATACAGCGCCTGATACATCGGGAAAGCCTCCTTCTTGTCCATTTTTAGTATTATACACAAATTATCTCAAAAAGGAAAGAGAAAAAACGCCGTACCTGCCGGTACGGCGTTTTTCGGAAGATTCATGGCAAGACTGCACACCCTTCTTTGAATACAGACTACACCCGTTACCCATACAGCCAGCTCAGAAACGGCTACCTCGCGGCACACAAGGTGGACTGCTTAGTGCTGCTTGGTTCCCCACCTGACACGGTTCACAGAGCCTTGTTGCGCAAGACCAAATCATCAACGCCGCTTATATGGGTCAGACGGCACATTCTGCACCCTCGGTTGGGAATTCACCCCCGCTGTAGCGGATTGCGGGTTACAGGGCACCGCTATCTCCCCGACTAGTGCAGCCTTGCCATAAATCTTCGCAGGCGCTGCCGGAGATCAGATCTCCGGCAGGCACCCGTTTTTCAGTCCATTTTGCTTTCGATGAACTCGACAAGCTCGCCGACAGTATTGAGCTTTTCTTCCAGCTCAAGATCGACGCCCAGCTGCTCTTCCAGATCCATAACCATTTCTACGGTATCGAGAGAGTCGATGCCGAGGCTTTCAAAGGTCGTGTCGCGCTCGATCTCGTCAGCAGAAATATCCAATTGACCGGCAAGATACGCCTGGATTTTTTCAAACATCTTGAATTCCTCCGTTGTTGGGTTTCCAAATTGTCATCCATCCGTCGCTCCCGGCGGATCTACTGTGAATATGATACGGAAAATTTTTGCAATGTCAAGTAAAAAAAGAAAAGCTCAAGACAAAAAGTCGCGCAATTTTTTGCTTCTGGACGGATGGCGCAGCTTTCTCAGTGCTTTCGACTCGATCTGACGGATTCGCTCACGCGTCACATCAAACTCCTTGCCAACCTCCTCCAATGTATGCGGCTTTCCGTCCAGAAGGCCAAACCGCATCCGGACAACCTGCTCTTCTCTGGGCGTCAGCGTTGCAAGAACCTCCTCCAGCTGCTCACGCAGCAGCGTGTAGGAAGCCTCCTCAGAGGGTTGAGATGCCTCATCATCCTGAATAAAATCGCCGAGGTGGCTGTCCTCTTCCTCGCCGATCGGCGTTTCAAGCGATACCGGCTCCTGCGCAATCTTCAGAATCTCCTCCACCTTGGACACCTCCAGATGAAGCTCCTGCGCAATCTCCTCTGTTGTCGGCTCGCGGCCAAGCGTCTGCACCATGGAATGCGAGGTGCGCAGCACGCGGTTGATTGTTTCAACCATATGTACGGGAATGCGGATCGTGCGCGCCTGATCGGCAATCGCGCGGGTGATAGACTGGCGGATCCACCAGGTAGCATAGGTGGAGAACTTATAGCCCTTGGAATAATCGAATTTCTCTACGGCCTTCATAAGGCCGAGATTGCCCTCCTGAATGAGGTCGAGCAGCTGCATCCCGCGCCCGACATAGCGCTTGGCGATGGAAACCACCAGCCGCAGATTTGCCTCGGACATTTCACGCCTTGCATCCGGATCGCCCTCTGCCATGCGTTTGGCAACCGCAAGCTCTTCTTCTGCAGAAAGGAGCTTGATTTTGCCGATTTCCTTGAGATACATACGAACGGGATCATCCAGACGGATGCCGGCGGTTTCATCATATTCTTCCTCATCCAGTACGGCGTCCGGGATTCCCTCTTCCTCAATGGCCTGCATCTCGCTGAGGGTCGGATTGATCATATCCGCCGTGCCGATCAGCTCCAGCACATCCGAAACATCGATCTCCACGCCGGCGCTCTCCAGAATATCATAGAAAAGCTCTGTCTGCTCTTCCGTTGCATCGACCGCGTCCAGCGTTTCCACCAAAGTCTTGGATGCAACCTTGCCCGATTTCTTTGCCGTTTGCAGAAGCTGGGTCAGTTTCATACTGTTTTCCGCGGTGAGATTCAGTTTCTTCAGAAGTTCCTGTTCGTTAGCCATAGTCTCAACCTCCATATCCCTTGATCCTACGTTTTTCCTCTGCCAGCTGACGCAGGCGGTCACCGTCTTTTCCGGCGGCTGTCTTTGTATGCTCGGTCTGAATGGTTCTGACATAGTCTGCCACTGCCTCGTCGGACACCGTGCAGTTTTCGCGGTTCGCCACCATGGAAAGATGTGCCATTTCCTCCGCCGTAAAATCGCCTGCCAGCGCTCCCAGCGAAACGGAACTGCCTCCGGCATGCCGCATTCTGAGCACATCGAACACACGACCGAACAGCGGTACGGAAAAATCTCCCGGCTGCAGCTGAACCGCAGGAATCAGTTCCGGCTCCTTCAAAAGCATCCGAAGCAGTCCTTCCTCCGCCAGTGCGGAGCGGACATTGTCATATCGAATGTCACGGCTTTTCGGCTGCAGCTGTTTTGCAGGGGTCAGATTTGCCGCCTCCTGCTTCTTCTGTTCCATGACTCTGCGCCGTTTATATGCCTTGCTGACTTCGATCTTCATTGCATCAGCGGAAATGCCTGCCGCCTCGGCTGCCCTTGCACCGTAGATTTCCCGCTGCACCGCGTTGGGGAATGTTGAAATCAGAGCTGCCGCCTTGGAAAGAAATTCGACTCTCTGCTCGTCCAGCGTCAGATCGTATTTGCGCCGCAGGCTTTCCAGCTGATATTCCGCCTGATTTTCAGACGCATCCAGCAGCAGAGAAAACCGATCGGCACCGTATTTTTTCAAAAACTCGTCCGGATCCTTCGCGCCCTGCATCCGCAGCACCTTCACCTGAATACCGGTCTTTTCCAGCATGGGAATGGCTCTGCGGGTCGCGTTCTGACCGGCTTCATCGCCGTCATAGGTCAGAACCACCTGATTGGTGTACTTTGCAAGAATGTTGGCATGTTCCTCCGTCAGCGAGGTTCCAAGCGATGCAACGGCGCAATCAAAACCGTACTGGTGCAGCGAAATAGCATCCATGTAACCCTCGGTCAGAATGATTCTGCCCTGCTTGGATTTTTTCGCCACATTGAGTGCAAACAGATTCTTGCGCTTGTTGAAAATAATCGTTTCCGGGGAATTCAGATATTTGGGCGTGGAATCGTCCATCACGCGCCCGCCGAAGCTG
>JAEDIZ010000196.1 GCA_016296635.1 Oscillospiraceae bacterium | reverse complement strand
GCATGAATGTTGCACGGCGCCCAAAAAGGTTCGGCAGTTCCGCTAATTTTGCCGCCGCATTTTATGGCAATCCGCCATTGCGCGGACACCTGCGCAGCGCCGGCGGTCTTCCCGGGCGGCATACCGGCGCCGGTGTCCTTCGGGGGGCCAGGCCTTTGCATTACGGAGCAGCGTTTTATCAATGGTTCTTTTCTCTCCGCTTTTATGCTTTTTTACGCTTTGAGCTTCGCCTTCAGGAGCATATCCCCCTCCCCGACGGGGCTTTTCCTGCTGCAAATGCGCCTTTTGCGAAAGAGTCCCGGTCGGGCAGGTCAAAAAAATTGTACAGAACGCCCTTTGCATTTTTCTCTCGCATCGACTACAATAAACAAACAGCGTGTGGCGTTTCTGCGTAAATCCGGTTGCAGAAACGCCGCACGCTTTTTTGTGAATGCGCGAAAGCTTCATCAGCAAATCGTGCGGCAGAAATGCGTAAGTCCGGGTTTTGCGGATCGGCGCATTTCTTATGTTTTGAAGGAGAGGAAAATGGAATGAATACCGGAAATCGGTTTTTGGGGACGGAGCGCATCGGCAGACTCATGCGGCAATACGCCGTCCCCTGCATCGTCTCGCTGCTGGTTGGCGCGCTGTATAACATCGTCGATCAGATCTTTATTGCAAACGCAAGCTATCTCGGCTCTTATGGCAATGCGGCGAACACCGTGGTTTTCCCTCTGACCGTTGTTGCACTGGCTATCGCCGTCATGGCGGGCGACGGCTGCTGTGCCTTTGTCAGTATGGCGCTTGGCAGAAATGAGACGGAAAAAGCAAGGCGGAGTGTCGGCAACGCCGTTGTGTTGTCGGTTGTCAGCAGTCTTGTCTTAACCGCCGTATATCTTGTGTTCGCGGACAGGATCATTGCCATGTTCGGCGGCACGGTCAACGAAGAAACCTTCCGCCACTCCCGGGAGTACTTCTTTTATATCACGCTTGGGATCCCGTTTTATATGTTCGGTCAGGCCATGAACCCCATCATTCGCGCAGACGGGAACCCCAGGTTTGCCATGATCTCCACGCTGGCGGGCGCCGTGATCAACATCATTCTTGACCCCATCTTCATTTTCCTCTTCCGATGGGGCATGATGGGTGCGGCTGTGGCAACGGTTCTCGGGCAGGTGTTCACAGCGATCCTTGCTGTATGGTATCTGCTGCATATGAAGATCATCCGACCGGCGTCCGGCGACTATGCCCTGCGATGGAATATCTGCGGGCGGATGCTGACGCTTGGTATCACCAGCTTTCTTTCGCAGATCAGCCTGGTGGCGTCAATGGCGGCCATCAACAATATGCTCCGCAAATACGGCGCGCTGGACGCCGTGTTCGGCCAGGAGCAATATGCACAGATCCCGATGGCTGTGGTCGGCATCGTGATGAAGTTCTTCCAGATCGTTATTTCCATCGTTGTCGGCATGGCGGCAGGCTGCATCCCCATCGTGGGCTATAACATAGGCGCGGAGAAGAAGCAGCGCGTCCGGGGACTGTTTACCAGACTGCTGATTGCCGAGGCTCTGGTGGGCGCGGCGGCGCTTGTGCTGGCAGAGGGCTTCCCACGGCAGCTCATCGCTATTTTCGGGGCAGCCAACGAGAGCGGCTACTATACCGATTTCGCTGTCAGGGCATTCCGCACCTATCTCTGCATGATGGTGCCGGCCTGCGTCAACAAGGCGTGCCTTATCTTCTTGCAGGCGGTCGGCAAAGCGCTCGCGTCCACGCTTCTGTCCATGTTCCGCGAGGTGGTGTTCGGCGTTGGGTTTGCCCTGCTGCTGCCGGTGTTCCTCGGCTTGGACGGCGTACTGTATTCCATGCCGGTCTCGGATATTCTGACCTTTGTGATTTCGCTCGTCATCATTGTGAAAACGTATCGGGAGTTGCATACGGAAGGGGTGCAGGAAGCGTGAAAAACAGAGTCATTACCATCCGCCGCGAGTTTGGCAGCGGCGGACGGAAATGAATACTTCTCCTGCATTCCGCCTGTCGTTCTCATGCATGAAAACGCAAAGAGCTTTCATGGAATAAACGACGGGTGTAAATCGGCGCACTTATGTGATAAAATGGATAATCACAAAAAGGAAACGGAGAGAGCCATGACAAAGATTTTATTCGTCTGCCACGGCAATATCTGCCGCAGCCCGATGGCGGAATATGTGATGAAAGCGCTTGTCGCAGAAGCGGGGCTTTCGGACAAGTTTTTCATTGCCTCCGCAGCGACGAGCCGCGAGGAGCTGGGGAACGGCGTCTATCCCCCGGCACGGCGGAAGCTCGCCGAGCACGGCATCCCCTGCGCCGGTCACGCCGCGCGGCAGATCGCGCCGAAGGATTATGTAAACTTTGATCTTCTCATCGGCATGGATGAAGAGAACCTCCGAAACATGCGCCGCATGTTTTCCGGCGACCCGGAAGGAAAGATCTCTCTCCTGCTCGACCACACCGGACGCGGCGGGAATGTCGCCGATCCGTGGTATACGGGCGATTTTGACGCGACATGGCGCGACGTGAACGATGGCTGCCGCGCGCTGCTGCAAGAACTCCGGGAAATTATTATGTAAATTAAATTATGT
>JAEDIZ010000195.1 GCA_016296635.1 Oscillospiraceae bacterium | reverse complement strand
TCAACGACAACGGCCATGCGCTCCTGCGATTCGGATATGGCAAGCTCCGTGCCGTCAAGTCCTTCGTACTTTTTTGGAACCTTGTCCAAATCGATGTCCAAACCGTCTGCCAGCTCGCCGATGGCAACGGACACGCCACCGGCGCCAAAATCGTTGCAGCGCTTGATCATCAGCGTCGCCTCAGCATTGCGGAAAAGGCGCTGCAGCTTGCGCTCTTCAGGCGCGTTGCCCTTCTGCACTTCTGCACCGCAGGTTTCAAGGGAATGCAGGTCGTGGCTCTTGGATGAGCCGGTGGCGCCGCCGCAGCCGTCACGACCGGTGCGGCCACCCAGAAGGATGACAACATCTCCCGGCGTAGGACATTCGCGGCGTACATTCTTTTCGGGAACCGCTGCGATGACCGCGCCGATCTCCATGCGCTTTGCGGCATAGCCGGGGTGGTACAGCTCATCGACGATGCCGGTGGCAAGCCCGATCTGATTGCCATAGGAGGAATAGCCTGCGGCAGCGGTAGTAACGAGCTTGCGCTGCGGCAGCTTGCCGGGCAGTGTTTCGGAAACGGGTGTCAAAGGATCAGCTGCGCCGGTCACGCGCATGGCGGCGTAAACGTAAGCACGGCTTGCCAGCGGGTCACGGATCGCACCGCCGATGCAGGTGGCGGCGCCGCCAAAAGGTTCAATTTCGGTGGGATGGTTGTGCGTCTCGTTTTTGAAAAGCAGCAGCCACGGCTGTTCTTCCCCGTCTACGTGAACCGTCATGCGCACGGTGCAGGCGTTGATCTCTTCCGACTCATCCAACTTGTCGAGATAGCCCATCTTATGCAGATATTTCCCGGCCAGCGTGCCGATGTCCATGAGATTGACGGGCTTGGTTCGGTTCAGTTCTTTTCGGGTCTGCAGATAATCTTCAAAAGCGCTCTGCAAAAGCGCATCGTCAAACTTTACATCATCGATGGTAGTGAGGAAGGTTGTGTGGCGGCAATGGTCGGACCAATAGGTGTCGATCATGCGGATCTCGGTGATGGTGGGGCAGCGGTTTTCGGTTCTGAAATAGGCCTGACAGAAGGTCAGATCGTCCAGATCCATGGCAAGGCCAAGCGTCTTGCACATCTGCGCAAGCGCCGTTTCGTCCATGGAGAGGAAGCCCTCCACGGTGGCAACGCTTTCGGGAACGGCAGTTTCCATCTGCAGCGTTTCCGGCATTTCCAAAGAGGCCTGTCGCGCCTCCACGGGGTTAATGACATGGCGGCGGATGGTATCGATCTGTGTGTTGGAAAGTGTGCCCGTCAGCACGTAGACTTTTGCTGTGCGCACCAAGGGGCGATCTCCCTGCGAAAGGATCTGAATGCATTGGGCGGCAGAATCCGCACGCTGATCAAACTGACCGGGCAGATATTCCACGGCAAATACTTCGCCGGATACATCCAGCGTGTCATATACGTTATCGATCTGCGGCTCGGAAAAGACCGAACGCACAGTGGTTCGGAACAGAGCTTCATCGATATTCTCCACATCATAGCGGTTGATGACGCGAACACCCTGCAATTCATGAATGCCGAGCAGTTCCCGCGCTTCATTCAGAAGGACGGCAGCTTCATGGGCAAATTCCGGTTTTTTCTCTACATAAATTCGATAGACCATGGTTCCTCCTCAGATTGCCTGCATGGCGCGACGGCCGATGTCGCTGCGTCGATAGGCATTTTCAAAGGTAACTTCATTTGCTAGCGCGTAGGCTTGCTCGATGGCTTCCGGCAATGTGGAAGCCACGGCGGTGGTACCGGTGACGCGGCCGCCGGAGGTGAGAAGCTGCCCGTTTTCGAGCCTTGCCCCGGCGACAAAGGTATGCGTCCTTGCTTCTTCACTCATGGTGATGGGATAGCCGGTCTGATAGCTTTCGGGGTAGCCTTTTGAGGCGGTCACAACGCAGCAGGCAGAAGCATCGGAGAAACGAACCTCGGTTTCGGCGAGCGTTCCATTGGTGCAGGCCTGCATGACGGTGAAAAGATCGCTTTCTAAAAGCGGCAGCACGACCTGCGTTTCGGGATCGCCGAAGCGGCAGTTATACTCAATGACCTTCGGGCCGTCTTTGGTAAGCATGAGACCGAAGTACAGACAGCCGGTAAAGGTTCGACCCTCGGCATTCATGGCGGCGATGGTCGGCAGGAAGATGGTCTGCATACAGATTTCTGCGATTTCCGCGGTGTAATAGGGGTTTGGAGCAATCGTGCCCATGCCGCCGGTATTCAGGCCGGTATCGTTGTCCCCTGCTCTCTTGTGATCCATGGAGGAAACCATCGGTTTCACAGTTTTGCCGTCGGTGAAGGCAAGGACGGAAACCTCCGGGCCCTCCAAAAACTCTTCAATGACAACGGTAGAGCCGGATTTGCCGAACTTCGCGTTTGCCATCATGTCGGTCGCGGCCTGCTTTGCCTCCTCGCGAGTCTGTGCGATGATGACGCCCTTGCCGAGTGCAAGACCGTCCGCCTTGACTACGACCGGAATGGAAGCCTTATCAAGATATTTGAGTACCGCATCCAGCTCGTTAAAGACTGCATAGTCTGCCGTGGGGATGCTGTATTTTTTCATCAGATTTTTGGAAAAA
>JAEDIZ010000056.1 GCA_016296635.1 Oscillospiraceae bacterium | reverse complement strand
GCCGCTGAAAAAGCGGCTTCTGGTTCGGATTTGGATTGCTCAACTGCACCAAAAAGGCTGTGGCTCTTTATGAGCCGCAGCCTTTTTGGTTAGGAAAGAGGACTCAAAAGGCGGCTCTTAGCGGCAGTCCGGTGGACTGTCGCAACCGCCGTGGGGACGTTTGCGAGCGCCGCCTGTGGCGGATAAAGCGAGCAATAAGGAGTGGCAGCGGTCGAAAAATGCGAGGACAAGCGACAGCCCGAAGCATTTTTCTGGCACCGCAACAGGGACTTTCGCCGCAGCGAAAGAGAGTCCCGTCTCCCTCGATTCTTCGGTAAGTTTTTCATAGATGTCGGATTCTCCTGCGCCGTGCGGCGTTGGAGTTTTTCATACAGTTCGGATATCGCACACATACAAAATCCGCCCTCTCTGTTAAAGAGAGGGCGGATTGAACGCATTGGTTTTTATCTGGTAACGAAACGATGGAGCATAGCAGCTACTTCTGCACGGGTTGCATTGTTGGTCGGGTTCAGATAGTATCCGGAACCGGAGATGATTCCGTTGGAAACGGCCCAACGCATGGCTTCGAGCGCATAGGAGCTGACCTTGTTCGCATCATAGTAGCCGGAAAGCGCGTAGCTGTAAGCAGCACCGCGGCTGCCGCTGTAGCGGTACAGAATTGCGGCAATCTGTTCACGGGTGATGTTGCCCTGCGGATTGAAGGTAGTCTTGCTGTTGCCGGTAACAACATTCTTTGCATAAGCCCACAGAACTGCATTGTAGTAGTAATCCGTAGCCTTGACGTCAGTGAACGGGTTGCTGTAATTTCTGACGGACGGTTCGCCTGCCAGACGGTACATCATCACAACGAAATCGCAGCGCTTCATGTTTGCCGTTGCCGTAAAGGTGCGGCTGTCGGTTCCCTTGATCACGCCGTTGGTTGCAAGGAAGTCAATGGCATCCGCAGACCAGCTGCCGGTGTTGGAGGCGGTGATGTCGTTGAAGATGCCGGAAGCAGTCTTCTTTGTAACTCTGAAGCTGATGGTTCCGGTGGCAAGGCTCTTGTTGGAGGTGTTGTAAAGCGTATAAGCAATGCTGACCGTATCCTTGCAGCCCGCTGCGGGGACGAAATAAACATTGTCAACGAGCTTCGTCGAGCCGGTGCCGGAGAAATAGAACTTATCAAGAGCGCTGACGGGTGTGTTGGCGCCGGTTACGATGGAGCTGTAGTCATAGTACAGCTTACCTGCATCAGCCGGAGCGGAGAATGTGACATAAGCGATAGCGGAAGAGATCGTAGAATTTTCTGCGAGGATCTCATTCTTGATGCCGGCAGCCTTGAAGGTCGTGCCGAGCATGGTAATCGCACTGTCATTGTTGACAGAGATCGCAACCATGCCGGTCACGGTTCTATCAGAAAGGCCAACCTTGCCGGTAGCGGTAAACGGAATGTAGACAACATATTTTGCACTGGTGCTGTCTGCGTAATAAGTTACGGCATCCAGATCATCCTGAAGTGCAGTTGCGTTGTAATAGAATGTATCCGTAGACTTGACGTAAGACGCCGCATAGCCGGTGCCGTCATAGAGGGCGCCATACTTACCGGTACCGCTGATATTTCTGATGCTGTACATTTCGGGGCTGAATCTGACATAGCCGAGTGTTGCGCTTGTGCTTCCCGTCGCCTCACGGAAGAACTTCAGGAAATCATCTTCATCGAACACAACGTTTTCACTGGAAGAAACGGAATAGTTAACCGTCTTGTTTTCCGCCGACTTCATCTCACCATAAGCAATGATGCCGCCGTCCTTATCAAGAGCATAGAACTTCACATAGGCATTCGTGGCATTTCTGTTGCGGATGAAATAGGTGCTGTTGACGGTGTTCTTGCCGGTTGTTGTAACCCAGGAATCGGGAATTGCGCTGGTGATTGAGGTCACGCCTGAGGTAAACCGATTGTTATACAGCTTACCGTTTGTGGCGGAGAAGCTGACCTTCTGCGTTTCATCGTAGTAGCCGTAGTATCCGTTTGCGCCGTGCAGTGCTGTGCTGACTGCATAGGCGATCTCCCAGTCGGAGAATTCCGTGTTTTCAAAGATCGCAATGTCCTCGGTCTTTGGCGCGGTAATGGTGATATCTGCCGTGGCTGTGCAGAGATCAACGGGCGTTGTATCCTTGCTCTTGACATTCAGGGTTACAGTCACCTTCTGAGACGGTGTACCGGTATTCGTACCGACATTCTTGGCCGTAAACACGTTCCCGGAAACCGCCGCAAAAGCTGTGGAAGAAATAGAGTATGTATAGGTGAAGTTGTTGGCACTCAGCACCGTCCACTTGAACTCGTTTCCTTCAACCTTGTTCGCTTTCACCGTGGGGACAGGCAGTGTGATACTGTTCTGCGGCTTTACGGTCGTATTGGACAGCGTAACCGTTGCGGTGTACTTCTTTTTGACCTCGATCTTGATACGGCCAGTCACAGGCTTACCCTCAATGCCGTTTTCATCGACGGGCGTTACGGCGCAGGTATACGAAACAGATTCTGAGTTTTTGAAATCGTCCTTCGGTACATCATAAGTAGAGCTATCACTGCCGACTTTCTGAGCTTCTTTATACCATTCATAATGATACGATTTCGCAGAAGACCCTTCTGGCAAAGTTGCAGCCGCAGTCAGACTAACAACAGATGTTCCGCTGATATCCTCAAAAATGAATTTATCACTGTCTGCGGTAACTTCAACCTTGTTGATAACAGGGGCATCTTTTACAGTTACGTTGACGGATACTTCTGTCGATGCCAAAGAATAGTATGCATTATCCTCAGGAATAGATACAACATAGGTCAGAGTCTGCGTATTTTTTTTGCTCGGATCAAATGCATCTGTTCCGTCCTTCAAAGCCACAGTTGCATACTGGCGTGCAGCCTCAGGAGATACCTTTGCGATAATCGCTGCTTTGATCTCGGTCTCTGTACCCTTGCCAACTGCAAAGAACAGAGCATCAGGCGTTCCGACTGTGGCTGTTGCCTTAGTTACAGTGACTTCACAGGTCGCAGTCTTGCCGCCGGCAGTCGCGGTGATCGTTGCCGAGCCTTCTGCAACGGCAGTCACGACACCGTTCAAAACGGTAGCAACACTTTCTTTACTGCTCGACCATGCAACATTAACGTTGTCGCCTTCCCCTTCTGCATACTGCGGCTCAGCCGTCAAAGTAACGGTTTCGCCGACTTTCAGTTCGGCAGTTTCTTGGCTGATCGTTACGGAATCGACAGCCTTCTCTGCTGCCAGCACCGCCGGAACCATCGCCATCACCATGGCCAGCACCAGCAGGAAGCTGGCAAGCTTCTTCATTTTTTCCATAATGTGCCTCTCTTTCATATCTGTAGTATTCTGTTTTTCATTCTATCATCTTTTTGAAAAAAAACAATGGTTGTTCGCTCTCTTTAGTATTTTTAAGAATTACGCAGTAAACACTTATTTTTCTTTGTAATACAACCTGCAATGACAGTACCCCTCAAACTCGGGATCGCTGATCTGTGCCTTGAATTCCTCGCACATACACTTGTTCTCCTCCGTACGGGCGAGTCTGCAGGGGCAGTAGCCGCCCGTGCGCTTGAGGCCTTCCTTCACACGGGCAACCACTTCTTCGTTTTCATTGAGTCTTATCTTCATTTTGCGTCCTCAATATCCTTGATCAGCGCACTCTTTTCCCGGAAACCGACCAGTTTGTTCACGACCTTGCCGTTCTTTACAAGCAGCAGTGTCGGAATGGATTCGATTCTGAACTGCATGGCAAGCTCCATCTGCTCATCCACGTTGCACTTGCAGAACTTCACATCCGGCATTTCCGCGTCCAGTTCCTCCATGATGGGAGAAAGCATCATGCACGGGCCGCACCAGGTCGCCCAGAAGTCCAAAACCGTCAGCTTTTCGCTGCCGATCACTTCGCGCTCAAAATTCTCTGCCGTAATGACTGTCATGAGAAGTCCCCTCCTTTTTAACTTTGGTTTTATTTTACCACAAAGCCGCCGGAAATAGTAGACAGATTATGAATTTCTTTCAATTTACAGTAAAAAAACGGACGGCGTTTGCCGTCCGTTTTTTATCAGTTTTCCGCGGTCTCCGAAAGCTCAAGGCCGGGATTGCGCTTGATGGTATAATCGATGGACCAGAAGGAGGAGAACACCAGCAGGCTTCTGCCGCGATAGTCCTCCAGCAGCTCCACGTCGGAGGAAAGCGTCAGATCCTTGAGGTCCTCCTTCGGGGACTTCACGATGAAGCGCAGCTGCTCATAGGGCAGGCCCTCCATGCGAAGGTCAACACCGTATTCCGACTTCATACGGTACTGGAACACGTCGAACTGCAGCGTACCGACGACGCCGACAATGACCTCTTCCATACCGGAATTCGGCAGACGGAAGATCTGAATCGCGCCTTCCTGCGCGATCTGCTCGGTACCCTTGATAAACTGCTTGCGCTTCATGGAATCTCTCGGACTGACGCGGGAGAAATGCTCCGGCGCAAAAGTGGGAATGCCGCCGAACCTGAACTTTTTCCCCGGCACACAGATGGTATCGCCGATGGAGAAAATGCCCGGGTCGAACACGCCGATGATGTCGCCGGCATACGCCTCATCCACGATCTCGCGCTCCTGCGCCATCAGCTGCTGGGGCTGGGAAAGGCGCATTTTCTTGTTGCCCTGCACGTGGTAATATTCTGCGTCACGTTCAAACTTGCCGGAGCAGATGCGCATGAACGCGAGGCGGTCGCGATGGGCCTTGTTCATGTTTGCCTGAATCTTGAAAACAAAGGCGGAGAATTCCGGGCTGAAGGTATCGATCTCGCCGCAGTCGGCCTCTCTTGCCAAAGGACTCGGCGTCATCTGCAAAAAGGCTTCGAGGAAAGGCTCAACGCCGAAATTGGTCAGAGCCGAGCCGAAGAAGACGGGACTGAGTGTGCCGCCCTGCACAGCTTCCATATCGAAATCACGGCCTGCACCCAGCAGCTCCACATCGTCCTTGAGCTGATTATGACGGCGTTCGCCGATCAGCTCCGCGACTGCCGGATCATAGAGATCGATCTCCATTTTATCTGCGCGGTTCTTTCCGGAAATGCCGGAGAAGAACAGCAGCTGGCCGCTTCTGCGGTCATACACACCCTGAAACTCCTTGCCGGAGCCGATGGGCCAGTTCCATGCGTAGGTTTCGATACCAAGCTCATTTTCCAGTTCATCCAACAGTTCAAAGGGATCTCTGGACTCACGGTCCATCTTGTTGACAAAGGTAAAAATAGGGATATGCCGCATAGCGCAGACCTTGAAGAGCTTTCTTGTCTGCGGCTCGACACCCTTGGCGCCATCAATGACCATGACGGCGGCATCCGCCGCCATCAGTGTACGGTAGGTATCCTCGGAAAAGTCCTGGTGACCCGGCGTATCGAGAATGTTGATGCAGAAACCCTCATACTGGAACTGCATGACGGACGAGGTCACGGAGATACCGCGCTGCTTTTCAATTTCCATCCAGTCGGACACCGCTGCCCGGCTGTTCTTTTTTCCCTTGACTGCACCGGCCTGCGCAATGGCGCCGCCGTAAAGCAGGAATTTTTCCGTTAAGGTCGTTTTACCGGCGTCAGGATGCGAAATGATGGCAAAGGTCCTGCGGCGGCTGATTTCTTCTTTCAAGGCTGCCATGGAAAATCCTCCAAAACGAGATATCGATTCTGCCGATAAAAGGCAGTACTATATGGTTCAGTATCCTGTGTATTTTTCAACCAAACTGTTATAGTTTACCACAGATCTTTCCTGTTTACAAGAAAATTCCCGGTCTATATGACCGGGAATTCAAAATTACATGCCAAAATACTCACGGTTGGCTTTGCTGTTGCGCACCGCAAACCAGACAAGGCAGCCGAGAACTGCCGCCAGCATCACAAGATTCCACGGGAATGCAGCAATCGGGGTTTGTGACATATCGTTCAGCAGACAAAACGCACCGTATAGCGTTGTAACGATAGCCGTTGTTGCAAGCGGCGGCATGATGTATGCGATGTACGCCTGCTCATCCAGGCAATCCTTGACTGTCTTTTCTTTGGGAACCAGCAAACCGTTCTGAAACAGCTTCTTTCCGACAGCCAGCTTGATCCAGGTATACAGGCAGTATATTCCGCAGCCTAAAGCAATCAAATCCAAAAAAGCGAATGTGGAATTCATAATCGTTTACTCCTTCTCCTCGTCGTTCTCATCCGCACTGTTCTTCTGCGGTTCCTTCAACTGTATAATATGAGACATTACGCAGCAAACCACCAGCGCACCGCCGACAATAATGAAGAAAATCGCCGCAATGATCGGGAAAACACGGGCAGCTGCAGCTTCGCCGGATAAACTTGTCAGAATCTTAATTCCCAGATAAACCAGATAAGCACCGGTCGCAAAAAAAACGATCTGTCTTCTTCCATCCAGTTCAAGTCATCTGTTTCTCTTCTTCTCCGTGTTCTGATTGTCTCTTTCTTTTTGTTCTTCGTTCATAGCGTCCTCCTTCTTTTTGCCTATTCTAGCGTATTTGCAGGCAAAAAGAAAGTCATAATTCGATTTTTTCCTGCCGGAACATCTCAATCATCTCTCCGGTCAGACTGATATGGGAGTGATCCTCCGGAAGCTCTGCACGCTCAAACCACGCAGCCTCCGCCAGTTCGTCCTCCTCCACAGTAATCTGATCAGAGCCTTCCAGCTCGCAGTAAAAGCCCATCAGCAGCGTATCCGTAAACACCCACGGTTGCGACTTATAAAACCGCAGCTTTCCGACATGCAGACCCGTTTCCTCCAAAACCTCCCGGCGGACGGTATCCTCGATGGACTCGCCGATCTCCGCAAAGCCGGCCACCAGCGCGTACTTCTTGAAGGGTCTGTTTTTATAGCGCGTCAGCACAAGCCGGTCGCCGTCGTAAACCGCAGCAATGATCGCCGGGCAGATTTTGGGATAGACCGTGTTGCCGCAAGCCGGGCAGACCATCGCCCGCTCTATTTTGCTCTTTTCCATTCTACTTCCGCAGCAGCCGCAGAATTTCTGACCTTGATACCACCGATAAAGGCTTTCCGCCGCACCGCAGACAAACAGTCCCGTGCTGGCTTCCATGCCGCGCAGTTTGCCCGTTGACTGATATGACCAGCCATTTTCCTCCTGAAAATCCGGTTCACGCTCCAAAAGATAATACGCCGTATCATCCACCGCAAACAGATACTGCAGATGCTCGGCATTTACACCAAGCTGCTGCACCGTCGGGTAGAAGATCTCTTCTCCCTCGAGTCTGCAAAATACTTTTCGATCCTTCGTAAAGGCAAGCACCGGATCGTTTTGGGTCGGCTCCCGCCACGATATCTGATTATGGTAAACCTGTGGTGCAATATCCTGAATCATTCTGTCCACTCCCCGGCAAAAAACGCCTCAATTTCCCGTCTTGTTGCCTGCACGGATCCCTGCGCAAAGAAAGGTTTTCCGCCTCCCCTGCCGAAAAGCTGCGCATTCATACGCTTCACAAATTCCCGCAGATCACCGTTTTCCTGCCCGACAGCATATTTGTAACCTGCCCCGTCACTGCCGGAGAATACAGCCGCCATGCTGCCGCAGGCTGTCATGACCGCGTCTGTCAGCTTTCTCACGCCATCCGGGTCAAGTCCGTCCTCAAAGAGCAGACTTCTTCCGGCATTTTTCAATGCTTCCGCCTTTGCCGCGAAGCTCTGCATTTCCAGCTGAGAAACGCGCAGCTTCAGCTTTCCGAGTTCGTCCAAAGCTCGCTGCACGCCGAGGGATGTTTCCAGCGGCTTTGCCGAAAGCAGACCTGAATTGATGCGGTTCTGATCGGCAACCGCGCTCAGATAGGAAAACGCTCTTTTGCCGCAGAGCATCTCGATGCGCACGCCCTCATGGAAGCGGACACAGGAGAACGTCTTGATCAGGCCGATCTCGCCGGTATTCGCCACATGCGTGCCGCAGCAGGCGCAGATGTCCGCACCCGGAATTGTCACAATCCGCACCCAGCCGGACAGTTCCTTCTTGCTGCGATAGGGAATGGTTTTCAGCTGCTCCGCATCCGGATATGCTATTTGAATCGGCACGTTTTTCCAGACGAATTCGTTGGCTTCCTGCTCAATTTCCCGGATCTGCTCTTCTGTCAGCACGCCGTTAAAATCGATGGTGACAAAATCAGAACCCATATGAAAGCCCACATTGTCATAGCCGAATCTGCGGTTCACAATGCCGCTGAAAATGTGCTCGCCGGAGTGCAGCTGCATAAAGGAAAAGCGTCTTTCCCAGTCGATTGCGCCATGAACAGTGCTGCCGATCTCCAGCGGCTTTTCGCAGTAATGCACGACCTCGCCCGCGATCTCATGGGTATCCGTCACGCGCACTTTGCCAAGCATCCCGGTATCTCCCGGCTGTCCGCCGCCCTCGGGATAAAAAGCTGTGCGATCCAGAACAACATCGTATCCGTGCTTTGACGGTTCGCATCGCAGAACACAAGCATCAAACGCATTTAGATGAGCGTCCTGATAAAACAGTTTTTCGGTGGCCATTTCTCATGCCTCTTTCAGATTTTTTCTTCATTTTATCATATCTGAAAAGAAAAGAGAATCCCCCAATTCAAAAGCATTTCCAATTGACAAATGAGGAAAAAAAATTTATTATGAATAATGGCGGTTTATATGAAACTGCAACATTATCTGACTGAAAAAGGGGGAAAACCAAATGGACGCAGGAAGTAGTAGCGGCACATCTGTTGGCCGAAGTTGCTCCGGATCCAAGCCGCCTCAATGCGTCCTGGATCCCTTCCCAATATGATACGGCCGCTGCAAACACAGCTTTTTGCGCGTTTGCATGGATGTGTCTTTACTTCCTATATTTTATAAATTTAGGAGGAAAGACCTATGGCAGAACACAATTTTTCTGTAGAAAACACCTTGGTCCTGCTGTTGGATGAGAAAAAATATCATTCTCTGCGGGACATTCTGACAACCATGAACCCGGTGGATATCGCCGCCGTGTTCGATGAGCTGGAAGAAAACCGGCTGCCGCTTCTGTTCAGGCTCCTGCCAAAGGATCTGGCTGCCGACACCTTTGTTGAAATGGAGCCGGAGGCGCAGGAGCTTCTTCTGCGTGGCTTCTCCGATTCCGAACTGAAAGAGGTCATCGATGAGCTTTATGTCGATGACGCCGTTGATATCGTAGAGGAAATGCCTGCAAATGTCGTTTCCCGTATTCTTGCGCAGGCCGATCCGGAAATGCGCAAGCAGATCAACGAAATCCTGCGCTACCCGGAGGATTCCGCAGGCTCCCTGATGACCACCGAATATGTGGCTCTGCGCCCCAACATGACGGTCGAGGAAGCGATCCTCCGCATCCGCCGGACCGGTATCGACAAGGAGACCATCTATACCTGCTATGTAACGAAAGACCACAAGCTTATCGGCCTGGTCTCCGTCAAGGATCTGCTGCTTTGTGAAGATGACGATGCCCGGATCGATTCAATCATGGAGGAAAATGTCATCACCGTTGGCACCTTGGATGATCAGGAGCAGGTCGCACAGATGTTCTCCAAATACAATTTCCTGGCGCTTCCCGTTGTTGACACAGAAAACCGCATGGTCGGTATTATCACCTTCGATGATGCAATGGATGTCATGGAAGATGAGACAACGGAAGATATGGAAAAGATGGCAGCAATGCTGCCGTCTGAGCATCCCTATATGAAATCCACCCCCACCGAGATTTGGAAAAACCGAATTCCCTGGCTGCTTTTGCTGATGGTCTCCGCCACGCTCACGGGACTGGTCATTACAAAATTCGAGTCTGCTCTCGGCGTGCTGCCCATCCTGACCGCATTCATTCCCATGCTGATGGATACCGGCGGCAACTCCGGCTCGCAGGCCTGCGTTTCCATCATCCGCGGCATCAGCCTGAACGAGATCGAATTTTCCGATCTTCTCACCGTCATCTGGAAAGAAATCCGGGTCGCCGTTCTCTGCGGCGCCGTACTGGCTGTTGCCTGCTTCGGCAAGGTCATGCTGATCGATCATCTGCTGCTGCACAATAAAAGCGTGACCACCTGGGTTGCTCTGGTCGTCTGCTTCTCCATGGCAGTCACGGTATGCCTTGCAAAGGTCGTCGGCTCCACGCTGCCGCTGCTGGCTAAGAAGCTCGGCTTCGACCCAGCGGTCATGGCTTCGCCGCTGATCACGACCATTGTAGACTTTCTGTCGCTGCTGGTGTACTTCACTTTCGCAACCTCCATTCTCCATATCGGCTGATTTATTAAAGACACGCTGCTTTCCGGCGGCGTGTCTTTTTACTCTTTTTTTGAATTTTATTTCATGCTTAATTTCATTATTTTGAATTTAGCAATTCATGCTGTTTCATTTTTTTGTAGTTTTAAGCGTTTTTATGCCATTTTTCTTTCATTTTTGAATTGTTAAAAAAATTTTTTTCATTTTTTGCAATATTACCTCTTGCATTATTCATTTTTTGTGCTATACTTCTGTCATCAGATATGCAGCATGTCGCTGCAAACAAGGAGGAAACAAAAAATGAAAAAAATGATTGCTTTGATTCTCGCCGTTCTCATGCTGCTCTCCATGACCGCCTGCGCAGGCAGCAAAACTTCCGCTCCCGCAGCCAAGCTCCGCTTCGTGACCGGCGGTGAAGGCGGCACTTATTTCGCCTTCGGCGGCGTTATCGCACAGCACGCTACCAACAACGCCGGCATCTCCGTCACCGGTATCGTCGGCAATGGCTCTCAGGCCAATGTGCAGGAGCTGCAGAGCGGCAATGCTGAGCTTGCCTTCTGCCAGTCCGATGTTATGGCATACGCCTACAACGGCTCCAACCTCTTCGACACCAAGGTCGACTGCTTCTCCACTGTTGCTGCTCTCTATATGGAACAGGTTCAGATCGTCACCCTTGATCCTGACATCAAGACCGTTGCCGATCTTGCAGGCAAAAAGGTTTCCATCGGTGCTGCAGGCTCCGGCGTTTACTTCAACGCCATCGATATTCTCGGTGCCTACGGTCTGGGTGAAGCTGATATCATCCCCACCTATCAGAGCTTCAGCGACAGCGCCAACGATTTGAAGGACGGCAAAATCGATGCAGCCTTCATCGTTTCCGGTGCTCCCACCAATGCAGTCACCGACCTCGCTACCACGAAGAACGTTTCCCTCGTCAGTCTGGATGATGAGCACATCAATACTCTGATTGCAAAGTCCGACTACTACACCAAGAATGTGATTTCCAAAGATGTCTACGGCACAGATGACGATGTGACCACCGTCGCAGTCGGTGCAGTCATTCTTGCAAGAAACGACGTCTCCGATGATGCAATCTACGCTCTTGTCAAGGATATCTTCGACAACGCTCCCGATCTCGTCAGCAGCCACGCAAAATACGGCGAACTGAACCTCGACTTCGCGGCATCCGTTACCTCTGTTCCCTATCACGCAGGTGCAGCAAAGTATTTTGCCGAAAAGGGTTACACCGTTCCTACGAAGTAAAAAGCAAAACGGGCGGATGATTTCATCCGCCCGATCTCCACTGCCGATGCACGTTCCGCCGCTTCTGTGCATCTGACTTTTCTCGAAAGGAAGCACAATTATGTCCGACAAATCATTCCACATCGATGCCGGAAACGCAAATGATGTCGATGCCGTCATGCGAAAATTTGACCGCGAGTCCAACACGCGGATCTGGGAGGGCGTACCCCGTTGGATCGTCGGCAGCATCATGGCCATCTTTTCCCTTTACTGCATTTATATGACGCTTTTCAGCACGGCGCTGCCGGAAACCCGACTGACGCTGTTTCTCGGCTTTGTCGTCATCATGGGCTACCTGACCTTCCCTGTCAAAAAAGGAAATGTCAGGCCGAATTCCATGCCGTGGTACGACATCATTCTGATGCTGCTCGGCGCAGGATGTTTTTTCTATTACGCCATCAATGCGCTTCCCATCATCAAGTTGGCTACACTGATCGAGCCGCACCATGTCATTATCGGTGCCATCGGCATTCTGATTCTGCTGGAGCTCTGCCGCCGCTGCGTCGGTCTGCCGATCCTCTGCGTTCTAGGTGTGCTTCTGATCTACACCTTTATCAATCAGCTCTCCTGGAACCCCGATCTGTATTCGGCATCCAAGAATGTAGTTTATAAGCTCTTCTATACAACCTCCGGTGTCATCGGCACGCCGATCAATGTCTGCTATACCTACATCGTTTTGTTTATCATCTTCGGTGCCTTTCTGGAAAGAACAGGCATTGCCAATTTCTTCATCTCTCTTGCAAACCGCATTGCAGGCTGGTCATCCGGCGGCCCGGCAAAGGTAGCTGTCATCTCCTCCGCTCTTTGCGGCATGGTGTCCGGTTCCTCTGTCGGCAACACCGTCACCACCGGTTCTGTTACCATTCCCATGATGAAAAAAACCGGTTATAAGCCGGAGTTTTCCGGTGCAGTAGAAGCAGCTGCCTCCACCGGCGGTCAGATCATGCCGCCCATTATGGGCGCTGCCGCTTTCCTGATGGCAGAATACATAGATCTGCCCTATGCGCAGGTCGCGCTCAAGGCGATCCTGCCCGCTGTTCTTTATTTCACCGGTGTATTTATCGCCGTACATTTGGAAGCAAAGAAAACCGGTCTTCTCGGCATCCCCCGCGATCAGCTGCCCAAGTTCCTGCCGCTGCTGAAAAAAATCTACCTGCTGACGCCGATTCTGCTTCTGATCTATCTGGTCTCTTCCAATGCGCGCACCATGCAGTTTTCTGCTTCCGTCGCCATTCTCGTTACAGTGATTGTCGGTATTCTCAATCCGGATGATCGCCTGACCCCCAAACGCATCTTTGAAGCATTGGAAGCAGGCGCCAAAGGAACCATCACCGTTGCGGTCGCTTGCGCCGTTGCGGGCATGATCGCCGGCTGCATCACCGTGACCGGTCTTGCCTCCACGCTCATCAATGCCATCGTGCAGGTTGCCGGTAACGCAAAGATCATCGGTCTGGCACTGACCATGCTCTGCTGCATTGTACTGGGCATGGGCGTTCCCACCACCGCAAACTACTGCATCATGGCCTCCACCTGCGCGCCCATCCTCAT
>JAEDIZ010000194.1 GCA_016296635.1 Oscillospiraceae bacterium | reverse complement strand
CCTCAACGAGATCGTCAATATCCGCGCGAAAACACCGAAGGAGCTGGAAATCGAAACCTTCTGCCACGGCGCGATGTGTGTCAGCTATTCCGGCAGATGCCTGCTTTCCAATTACATGACCGGCCGCGATTCCAACCGCGGCGCCTGCGCGCAGCCCTGCCGCTATCAGTATGCGCTGATGGAGGAGAAGCGCCCAGGCGAGTATTTCCCGGTTTTCGAGGACGAAAAGGGTACATACATCATGAACTCCCGGGATATGTGCATGATCGATCATCTGGACGATCTGGTAAAAACAGGTGTGAACTGTCTGAAAATTGAGGGCCGTGCAAAATCTGCCTACTATGCCGCCATCGTAACGGCAGCCTACCGTCATGTGCTGGATGATGTCTGCGCCGGACGGGAAGTTGACATAACTTGGAGAAATGAAGTCGATCATGTGTCTCACCGCCATTATGCAACGGGATTCTACTACGGCGAGCCGGGACAGTATACTGAAAACTCCCGTTATATCCGCGAGTGGCAGATCTGTGCGGTGGTGGATAGCTGCGATGAAGACGGAAACGCGGTTTTGTCCCTGCGCAACAAGTTTGCCGTGGGGGATACAGTCGAGATCGTCGGCCCGGACTGCAAGCCGTTTGAGTGGATCGTAACGCCCATGCAGGACATGGAAGGCAATATGTTGGCAGAACCGAAGAATCCGGAGATGCTGTTCAAGGCAAAGCTTCCCAAGCAGGTTCCGGCTATGAGTTTCGTACGCCATGCGGTGGAGCTTTCCGCGAAATAACGGTTGACAAGCGGCTGATTTATGATAAAATAATGCCGAAATATGGATCAATGCTTTGAGAAACCGAGCATTTTGAAGTGCGCCTAAAGAGAGAAGGGGACGGTGGAAGCCCTTCGGCAGCGCCGGATGCAGCCAGTTTTGAGCATCTGTGCGAGGAACGCAGCGGGGCAGCCCGTTACAGCTGAGACTAAGATGCGGACTTGTCCGCAATTAGGGTGGTACCGCGATTCATCTCGCCCCTAACATAAGGGGCGAGATTTATTAATGTCAAAAAATAAAATGCAGATAGAAGGAGTAAATAACTATGGCACACAAGGCATACGGCCTGAATGAGCTGCGCGAAATGTATCTGAAGTTCTTTGAATCCAAAGGACATCTTCGTCTCCCCAGCTTTTCTCTGATCCCGCAGAACGACAAATCCATCCTGCTTATCAACGCAGGCATGACCCCGATGAAGCCCTACTTCACCGGCGAAGAAGAACCGCCGCGTCATCGCATCTGCACCTGTCAGAAGTGCATCCGTACCGGTGACATAGACAATGTCGGCAAGACTGCCCGTCACGGCACCTATTTTGAAATGCTCGGTAACTTCTCCTTCGGCGATTACTTCAAGAAGGAAGCACTGCCCTGGGCATGGGAATTCCTGACCAGCCCGGAATGGGTCGGCCTGGAAGCAGACCGTCTGTATCCGTCCATTTATCTCGATGATGATGAAGCTTTCGAGATCTGGAATAAGGAGATCGGTATCCCCGAGGATCGCATTTTCCGTTTCGGCAAGGAAGATAACTTCTGGGAGCACGGCGCTGGTCCCTGCGGCCCATGCAGCGAGATCTATTACGATCGCGGCCCGGAATGGGGCTGCGGCAAGCCCGGCTGCAAGGTCGGCTGCGACTGCGACCGTTATATCGAGGTCTGGAACAACGTATTCTCCCAGTTCAATAATGACGGTCAGGGCAACTACACCGAGCTCAAGCAGAAGAACATCGATACCGGCATGGGCCTGGAGCGTCTTGCCTGCGTCTGCCAGAACGTTGCATCTCTGTTTGACGTTGATACCGTGATGAACATCACCAATAAAGTTTCCGAGCTGACGGGTGTTCACTATGAAGAGTCCGACAAGAAGGACGTTTCTCTGCGTGTCATCACCGACCACATCCGCTCTGCGACCTTCATGATCTGCGACGGCGTTCTGCCCTCCAACGAAGGCAGAGGCTATGTGCTTCGCAGACTTCTCAGAAGAGCTGCCCGCCACGGCAAGCTCCTCGGCGTCAACGAGCCGTTCCTCTATGAAGTCATCGACACCGTCATCCATGAAAACGAGTGCCAGTATCCGGAGCTGCGCGAGAAGCAGGCCTATATCACCAAGGTCGTCAAGACCGAGGAAGAAAACTTTGCCCGTACCATCGACGGCGGTCTGAAGATTTTTTCCGAGATGCTCGCTGATCATCAGCAGAAGGGTGAGAAGGTCTTCTCCGGCAGCGATGCGTTCAAACTCTATGATACCTACGGCTTCCCGATCGACCTCACCATCGAGATGGCGGCAGACGCCGGCATGAGCGTGGACGAGGAAGGCTTCAAGCAGGATATGCAGGAACAGAAGGTTCGCGCAAGAGAGGCAAGAAAGGCCCTCGGCGATCTCGGCTGGGCCGGCGTAGAATTCGGCAAGGAAATGCCCGCAACCGAATTTGTCGGCTACGAGCAGAACGAAACCGAGGCGAAGGTGCTGGCAATCGTTGCAGAAGGCGAGCTTCGTGACGAAATGGTTGCCGGTGCAGAAGCAATCGTTGTTTTGGACAAGACCACGATGTATGCAGAAATGGGCGGTCAGACTGCTGATTTCGGCACCATCACGGCTGAC
>JAEDIZ010000055.1 GCA_016296635.1 Oscillospiraceae bacterium | reverse complement strand
GCACGGCGAAAGTATCCAAAGGCGTGCCAAAGAAAACCCTCTTGCATGGGTCTTCTTTGGAATCTTTCCTGAACGCTTACAGATTTGCACTTCCTGACCGACGGCTCAACTCGCCCCCTTCATGCGGTCACTCCCTCGCCGCAGGAAATGCAAACTTTTTCGTTTCTTTGCAGGGCAGGGGCTTGCCCGCGCCGATTTTCCCATACGAAGGAACAGCCAATGCGCCCCCGAAGGCACCAGGAATCGGCAGGATCTGCGTTTGAAAGCACCGCTTTGCAGATTTGCAGCGTATCCGGGCGGGCGATGCCCGCCCCTACGCCCCCCTCCCGGCCCGGAACGGCGCTTTCTCCTCTTTTCTTTTCTTCCATTGTCTGCTATACTATTGTTGAGTAAGTATGAGGAGGCCTCCACAATGGCAGACTTTTTGCCCATCAGCCGCTCGGATATGAAAAAACGCGGCTGGGCGCAATGTGATTTTGTATATATCATCGGTGACGCCTATGTGGATCATCCCTCCTTCGGCCACGCCATCATCTCCCGGGTGCTGGAATCCAAGGGCTACAAGGTCGGCATCATCTCCCAGCCGGACTGGAAGGATCCGAAATCCGTCACCGTTCTCGGCGAGCCCCGGCTCGGCTTTCTTGTCATGGGCGGCAACATGGACTCCATGGTCAACCACTACTCCGTTTCCAAAAAACACCGCCAGACGGACGCCTACACCCCCGGCGGCGTGATGGGCAAGCGCCCGGACTATGCGGTCACGGTCTACTGCAATCTCATCCGGCAGACCTATAAAAAAGCGCCCATCATCATCGGCGGCATCGAGGCGAGTCTGCGCCGTCTGGCCCACTATGACTACTGGTCGGATAAGCTGAAACGCTCGATTTTACTTGATTCACAGGCCGATCTTCTGATCTACGGCATGGGCGAACGCGCCATCGGCGAGGTCGCGGACGCGCTTAACGACGGCATGGACATTCACGACATCACCTACATTGACGGCACGGTTTTCAAATGCAAAGAGCCGGACGAGCTGCCTGCAATTCATCTGCCGTCCTATGGACAGCTTCTTAAAAACAAGAAGGAATACGCAAAATCCTTCTATCTGCAATACACCAACACCGATCCGTTTATCGCCAAACGGCTGATTGAGCCCTACGGTGAGCATGAATTTGTCGTGCAGAATCCGCCGCAGAAGCCTCTTTCGCAGGCGGAAATAGATGCCGTTTACGATCTTCCCTACACAAAGACCTATCATCCAAGTTACGAAAAACTCGGCGGCGTGCCCGCCATTTCCGAGGTCAAATTCAGCCTTACCTCCTGCCGCGGCTGCTTCGGCGCCTGCAGTTTCTGCGCGCTGACCTTCCATCAGGGCAGGATCATTCAGACCCGCTCCCATGGGTCCATCCTCCGGGAAGCCGAGGCCATGACAAAGGATCCCGATTTCAAGGGCTACATCCACGACGTCGGCGGCCCCACGGCAAATTTCCGCCGCCCCGCCTGCGACAAGCAGCTGACCAAGGGCGCCTGCCCGAACCGGCAATGTCTGTTCCCGCAGCCCTGCAAAAACATGGTGGCAGATCACTCGGACTACCTTGCCCTTCTGCGAAAGCTGCGCAAGATTCCCGGCGTCAAAAAGGTCTTTATCCGCAGCGGCATCCGCTTTGACTATCTGCTGGCAGACAAATCCGACGTCTTTTTCAAGGAGCTGGTGCGCTATCATATCTCCGGTCAGCTCAAGGTTGCGCCGGAGCACGTATCCAACGCCGTACTGGAAAAGATGGGCAAGCCGCAGCACAGCGTCTATCTGAAGTTCGTGCAGAAATACGCAGAAATCAACAAGCAGGAGCGCATGAATCAGTTCGTGGTGCCCTACCTCATGTCCTCCCATCCCGGCTGCACCATGAAGGATGCCGTTTTGCTGGCGGAATATCTGCGCGATACCGGCCATCAGCCGGAGCAGGTGCAGGACTTTTATCCCACGCCTTCCACCCTTTCCACGGTCATGTACTACACGGGGCTGGATCCTCGCACCATGGAAAAGGTCTATGTGCCCACCAATCCACACGAAAAGGCCATGCAGCGGGCACTGATCCAATACAAGGATCCGAAAAACTATTTGCTTGTGCATGAAGCGCTGGAAAAGGCAGGCAGACAGGATCTGATCGGCTTCGGGCCCAAGTGCCTGATCCGTCCCAAAAAGGGCGAAGGTGAAGCTCGAAATACCATCCGCAAACCCAAAGCCGGTAGAAAACGCCGCGGCGGATGAGGGTCTGTAGGACGCGATGCCCTCATCGCGCCGTCGCGCCAACAGCGCGGAAAGGACGGATTGCCACGCCAGTGATGGCGATCACTGGCTCGCAATGACGCGCTTTTTAGGACGGCGCACCCGCAGGGAACACTGTCCGCGGCGTTCCGCAAAAACCATTCCCCATCGGCCTGTACTATCCTTCCGTTTCCCCTCATATAGTGTTTCAGATGAACAAAATGAGGTGGAAACATGGAAAACATGGCCAATCGAATTACCCTGATCGGCACGCTGCACGCGCTGCCGGAGCTTTCCCACAGCAACCACGGGCGCAATTTTTACCGTTTTTCTTTGGAAGTGGAGCGGCTCTCCGGCGCGGTGGATCTGCTGCCGGTAATTGCCGCAGAGGATGTGCTGATGCAGGCTGATCTGTTTCTCGGCAGCTGCTTTCAGGTCACCGGGCAGATCCGCTCCTTCAATTCCCACACGCCAGGCAGTCGGCGGCTTGTGATCTGCGTCTATGCAGAGTCCGTACAGACGACCGGTCTTGAGGCGAAGAACGACGCCTTCCTTTCCGGCTCAATCTGCAAGCCGCCCGTCTATCGCCGCACACCGCTGGGCCGTGAGATCTGCGATATCATGCTGGCTGTCCCCCGGCGCTATCACCGAACTGATTTTATTCCCTGCATTCTTTGGGGCAGACTGGCACAGGACATCTCCCTCTGCCCGGTGGGCACAGCTCTTTCTCTGTCAGGCCGCCTGCAAAGCCGCGATTACATCAAAGTCCTTGACGGCAGCAGCGAGACCCGCACCGCCTATGAGCTGTCCGTTACAACTGCTGAGCCGGTCGATGCTCAGGATCAATCGGAACTTCTCTAAAAGTCTGTAAGAAGAAAAGTTTTTTATCCGCATCCGCAACAAAACCCGTCCATTCATCGTCAATAAAGATGACCGTACAAAAGAGAAAGGGGTATCCTGAAATGAAAAACTATCGTATTCTCGCACTGATCCTGGCGCTGTTTGTCCTGACAGCCGCCCTGTCCGGCTGCGCCGGAAACGGCAAAACCGCAGCAGTCAAAAATGATTCCTATTCTTATGAGGAACCCATGGCTGCTCCTGCCATAACGGAAGAAGCCAAAGCAGAAGGAAGCTACGATTGGGCCATGGAAGCGCCTGACGAAGAGGTTGAATTCCTCGTCACCAGCGGCACCGGCGGCGAACCCGTCGCCTATGACCAGTCCGTAGCCGATTTCACAGCCAAGATCATCTATTCCGCCTATATCAGTATGCAGTCCACGGAGTTCGACAAGTCTGTTGCCGCTTTGGATCAGATGATTGCCTCCATGGACGGTTTCGTAGAAAGCTCCAACATCTACGGCAACACCTGCTACAATGATGACGGTACCACCCGTGTGGTCGATCGCTGCGCCTACTACACCGCCCGGATCCCCGCCAAGAATTTTGAGCAGTTTCTCAAGCAGACCGCCGGCATCGGCAATGTGATCTCCACCAGCCGCGACGCCGAGAATGTCACCTCCCAGTATACCGACTATGAAGCCCGGCTCTCCTCTCTGAAAACGCAGGAAGAGCGACTGCTTGCCATGCTGGAAAAGGCCGACGATGTTGACACGCTGGTCGCTTTGGAAGAGCGCCTCTGCGATGTCCGCTATGAAATCGAGTCCATTGAACGCAACCTGCGCAATCTCGATATGAGAATCAGCTACTCCACCGTCACCATCGAGATGCAGGAAGTTGAGATCTACACGCCCACCGTGCCCGTCACCCGCACCTTCGGCGAAAAGCTCTCCGATGCCTTCTCCGACGGCTGGCATTCCTTCACCCGCAGCTTCCAGTATTTCTTCCTGGATCTTGCCGAAGCTCTGCCGGGTCTTGTCCTGTTCGTGTTCTTCGTAATCGTGATCTTCTTTGTGGTCAGAAGGATCGTCAAAAAGACAAAGGCAAAGAAGGCTGCCAAGGCCGATCAGAAGCCTGTTGCCGCCAAGGCACCTGCTGCACCCGCAGCGCAGAAGCCTGCTGCACCCGCTCCTGAAAAGAAAGAAGACTAAACATAACAGCACCGCAGGAAATCCTGCGGTGCTCTCTTGTTATATTCGAAGCATGGCAAAGACATTTTTTGCAGGGGCGGCGCGATGCCGCATCGCGCCGCCGACATCTTTTCTGAAAGAGCAAAAAGCAGGGTCTGCCCTGCTTTTTGCTTATTTTCTTCCCGTGGAGCCGAAGCCGCCGCGATCCACATCCGATAATTCCTCAGCCTCTTCAAACTCGATGGGCGGCTGGATCTGAAAGACACGAAACTGACAGATCCGGTCGCCTTTTTCCAGCTGTGTATCCCGGGTCGCATAGACCGGCAGCTTCCACTCATCGTTGGTGCCGCAGAAGGAATTGTCGATCACGCCGACGGAGTTGGCCTGCAGTAACCCCCAGCGCTTAAAGGTCGAGCTTCTCGGTGCAGTCCGCGCCTCCCAGCCCTCCGGCAGCTGCATGGATACGCCCAGCGGCACCAGCGCAAATTCTCCTGCCTTGAGCGTCATATCCTGTGCGCAGTACAGGTCGATCCAGTCGCCGTTTGCCGTTACCTTGAGTCTTGGCGCATCCGGCGAAAAATAATGAATTTTGATTTTCATAGCACTCACCACTTGTTTTCGACTTTTTCCGCAAAGCCGAAGAAATCGCGTACCGGCAGAACCGTTCCGTCATCCAGCGTGATCCGGCCCGTGAAGCGGCCGAACACCTGATGCTGATCGCTCTTGAGCACGCCGAAATTCGTGCAGGACGCCCGGTCGAGGACCGGTGTAAAATCCATATAGAACCGGTTGTCGTCGCTGGTAAAGGTCCACGGGGAAAGGAAATCGTCCTTCCCGTCCTTCTGCGGAATGTTGAAGGTCACTTCGCTCAGCTTGTGGATTCTGCCGTCATAGAACAGCACATTTTCACTGGCGGCTTCCGTGTTGCCGAAGCCGTAACCGATGTTCCAGCCGAAGGGAACCCCGTCCAGCTCGCCGGAGGCGCTGCCCCAGTACCAGGTGTTGTGATAGGTCCACACGCCGCGTCCCCAGTCCAGAACCGCGAAGAATCGGTCTTTCGTCAGCTCGAACCGTTTTTCGCCCAGCTCGATCCAGCCCTCTGCGCGCATGCAGTTGATCTTCTGATTGTAATAGAAATGGGCGGACTTCTCAAAGGGCGTGGCGATGACCATACTTTCCTCCGGTGCATCCGACAGTTCGATCATGCCTTCGATGGCATCCTTCCCGAGAAATTTATCCATGTGGAAGGTGAGCTTGCGCACGCCATCTTCATGGTAGAACGCCATGGCATAGCCGCCTTTTGCGATCTCACTTGCACCCTCTGCCGAGGTTTCCGGAAGCCTCGTCTTTCCCATGGGCAGAATGCGCATGGGACTTTTTGTTTTTTGCCAGCCCTCGTCAAAGTTCAGGAAGGAGATGGAATCGAGGCCCATATAGCCGTTGTCGGCGATGGTCAGCGCAAGGCCGATGTGCCCGTCCGTGATCATGTAGTAATCCCATTCCTTCAGTCGAAGCCTGCTCGCCTTGACATCCTCGCGGCTGTAAGCGGGAATCAGCCCTCTTGCCCAACCGGGCTCACGCAGATCGCCCTTTTCATCCAGCAAGGGCTGCCGGGAAGTGATTTCATGCTGCTGTCTCATTCTTCTGTCTCCTTCGGTAAATGTTTCTGCAGGAAATTTTCAATCGCCGACTGCACCCGCGCCTGTTCCGCCAGATAGCTGGCGCCATGTCCGGCGCCCTCCACCAGAATCAGTTCCTTCTCTGATGTGCAGGCGTCAAATGCCTGCTGCGTCATCTGATACGGCACAAAGTCATCCTTCTTGCCGTGGAAAAACAGGATCGGATAGTGCGTCCGCCGGAGGGTATCCAATGTGGATACCTCATGAAGGCCGAAGCCTGCATAAAGACGGGTAAAGATCCCCGCCAACGCCAGCATCGGCTTCCACGGAAGAAGCTTACTCTTGCTTCTGACTACGCTTTTCATGATGGAATACGGGTCTGTAAAGCCGCAGTCTGCGACGATGCCGCGCACGTTGGCTGCAAAATCAAGATCTGCCGCCATCAGCACCGTTGCCGCGCCCATGGAAAGCCCGCAGAGGAAAACCGGATGGTCTTCTCCCAGCTTCTGTCCCAAAACCGCTGCCCATTTCTGCACATCCATGCGCTCCTTCACGCCGAAGGTGATGAATTTGCCCTCGGACTGTTCACAGGCGCGCTGATCGATCAGCAGCAGATTGAACCCCTGCGCATGGTAAAACGGGATGGAAATGGAGAAGTCCACGTGCCAGCTCGAGCGGTAGCCGTGGGCCATCAGCAGCGTGCCGGCGGCATTCTCGCAGGAATAGAAATTCGCGTGCAGCTTTTTTCCGTCATGGCTTTCCGTCCACCAGTCCTCCATGGGAAGCTGCGCCGTCTGCTTTGCGCTCTGAGAAATAAGCGCGGCAAATTGATTGAAATTTGATTTTTTCAGAAATGCTTCGTCAGAAATATCGCCCATCGGGACGCGCAGGCAGGCGATACAGCACAGAACGCTTCCTGCGATAAACAGCAGGAGCGCCGCTGCGGCGATCAGCCAGACTGCGATCATGCGTTTTCCCTCTTCCCTGCGATTTTTGAAAACATTGGGAAGGTTCTCGGCCAGACGCAGCCTGCAAAGGCCACCAGGATAAAATACCGGACGAAGCTTTGCAGCGGATCCGTAAAGCCGATGGCGATGAATACCGCCTTCAGCCCTTCCTTCAGCCCGAACAGAATCGCCATGCCCAGTACATATTTAAGCACCTGCGCCGCGAAGGGTGCCTTTGTATCAAAGTTCAGATATTTTTTGTCATAATAGAAAACCACAAGCAGCCCAAGGACCGCCCCCGTGATGGTATATGCGTTCTTTTTTCCTCCTGCAACAAATTCTGCGTGTACGTCTGCCGGGAATTTCCAAAATTCCATAAAGCAGACCAGGATCACAGAAAAAACGATCATGAGCGCCAGCATCAGCCCCGCGTTTTTCTGCAGCCGCTCCTCTGTCCGGAACATCGGTCTGAATAAAAGGATCAGCACCAATGCCACAGCAAAAGCGGCAAGAACGTCCTTCGGCGTATGCACGCCCAGATACATTCTGGAAAACGGTACCAGCACAATCAGAACGCCGCAGATAAGCCGCAGCCATTTCTGCTTTTGCGCCACAGCCAGCGTACCCAGCGTACCGACTGCGTTCAGCGTATGGCCGGAGGGGAAGGAATAATCATTCGCGGCCGCCCGTGCCGACTCTACGATGGTAAAATCGGGATCGAGCATCCATGGTCTCGGCACCCGAAACAGCAGCTTCAAGATCTGCATGATGACCGTGCCCGTAAAATCCACAAGGAAAATGTAATAGCCGACCCGCTTGCTGACGCACCAGAACACCAGCAATGCAATGGCCATAAACGCCATTTCGTCACCAAAGTATGTAATGACTGACATAACGCCGTTCAGCGCCGGAACCCGGATCGATTCCAGCAGACGCAGAAATTCCATAGGCTGCCTCCTTTTGATTCTGTGGTTTCAGTATACCACCGATACCCCTGAAATGGAACGGCTTCTTGCATTTTTGTCAAAAGAAGCTATACTAAAGAAAAACGAAAGAGAGGTGTCCGCGATGTTTTCCAATGAAGCACGCTGTATTCTGGAAAAGAACTCTCTGCTGGAGGTCATCTGCCAGCTGCGCTATCCGGAGATTCTGAAAATCGAGGCAAATGTTCCCGCCGATTTTCAGGAGACCATCCGCACCGACTATCCGCAGTACAATAAAAACATCGAGCAGCTTCCGCCGCAGGTCGTAAACGGCAAGCCGGTACCGCAGGGAACCGTCAATAACTATCAGTTCATATCAGAAGACGGCAAGTGGAAGATCAGCCTGACCAAGGGCTTTATTGCACTTTCCACCCACGGCTATACCCGCTGGGAGGAATTTGCCCGCAGACTGGATCAGGTTCTGGCTGCGTTTATCAAGACCTATGAGCCTGCCTATTTTTCCCGGGTCGGTCTGCGCTATATCAATGCCTTCAACCGCAAAACGCTCGGGCTGGAGGATTGCGCGTGGCGGGATCTGATCACAGGCGGCTATCTCGGCCTGATGGGCGATGAGGATGCGCAGGAGCGTGCTTTCGTCAAAAACGAGCAGAACGTCCATGCCGCCATGCCCGGCGGGGCAAAGGCCAACATCAAGTGCGGCCCCGGTACGGTTCGAAAGGTCAACAACAAGACCGGCGAAACCGCGCAGGAGTCTGTTTTCATGCTGGATCTGGATCTGTTTATGGACGGAAAAACGCCCATCAATCATGCGGTTCCGGCCCTCAACATCGTCCACGGCAACGCTGACAGCCTTTTCCGCGGCGCTGTGACGGATACGCTGCTGGACGCCATGCAGCCGGCAGTTGTCTGAGCAATCTTCAAAAAATTTAAAGAAGGAATTTGATATATCGTGAAAAAGATCTGTTCGACACTGAAAAAAATCCCCTGGTGGGGCTGGCTCACGGGCCTTTTCTATTTCGGTCTGCAATACGGCATGTACCGTCTGGCGGACTGGATCAGCAGACTCACCGGCACTATCTCCTGGGCCTACGTTCCGAAGATCCCGGCCATCGATGACCGGATCCCGGTCATCAGCATCTTTGTTGTTTTCTATCTGTTTTCCTATGTATTCTGGATCTGCGGCCCCATTGCCGCTTCTTTGACGAAAAAGAAAAACTTTCTGAACTACATCATCGGTCTGAGCGCAGCCTATATAGTCGGCTTTCTGATTTTCATCTTTGCTCCTACCTATATGGACAGAGTTGCGGAAGGTCTCATGGATGCTGCGGCAAAGCCCGGCCTTTTCAATCAGCTTCTTGCCATCGTCTACAGCAGTGACGGCAGCAACCTTGCCTTCAATCTGTTCCCGTCCTACCATTGCCTGATCAGTCTTTACTGTTATCTCGGCATTCGGAAGCAGCCGGAGATCTCCAAGGGCTTCCGGGTCTATTCCCTCGTCATGACGGTTCTGATCTGTATGTCCACGGTTTTCACGAAGCAGCACTACGCAATCGATATCGTCGGCGGCCTGTCCATCTCCATCATCTGCTATCTGGTCGTCAGAAAGCTGGATCCTGCCGGGAAAATTCTTGCAAAGAAACAGCTGTCATAAGGTTTCCGGTTTTCCAATACATAAAAAAGTGCAGCCCGCATGGGCTGCACTTTTTTAGCTGATGGAATTACTTCTTGAGGCTGATGGCCTTCTTGGCCTTCTCTACGATGCCGTCGGCATTGATGCCGTAAGCGTCGAGAACCAGCGGAGCCTTGCCGCTGCGGCCGAATTCGTCGTTGACACCGTGACGGACAACGGGAGTGGGGTACTCTTCTGCCAGGAATTCTGCAACTGCTGCGCCCAGACCGCCCTTGACATTGGCCTCTTCGGAGGTCACGATGGCGCCGGTTTCCTTAGCTGCCTTCAGAACGAGTTCCTTATCCAGCGGCTTGATGGTGTGCATGTCGATGACGCGGGCGGAAATGCCTTCTGCGGCCAGCTTTTCTGCAGCTGCCATCGCCATCTGTACGTTCATGCCGACTGCGATGATGGTAACGTCGGAGCCGTCGCGCACGGTAACGCCCTTGCCGATCTCGAACTTGTAGCCGGGGATGGCATCGGTGACGGTTTCAACAGCCAGTCTGCCCAGTCTCATGTAAGCGGGGCCGTCATAGTTGACCAGCGCTTCCACAGCCTGCTGCATCTCATAGCCGTCGCAGGGGCACAGAACGGTCATGCCGGGGATTGCGCGCATGATGGCGAAGTCCTCGATGCACTGATGGGTCGCGCCGTCTTCACCGACGGACAGACCGCCGTGGGAGCCGACGACCTTGACGTTCAGACCCGGATAGCAGACGGTGTTGCGGACCTGTTCCCAGGCACGGCCGGCTGCGAACATTGCAAAGGTATTGACAAAGGGCTTATAGCCGCACAGGCTCATGCCGGCAGCGACGCCGACCATGTTGGCCTCGGCAATGCCCATATCAAAGAAGCGCTCGGGGCAGGCTTCTTTGAAGTACTTCGACATGGTAGCGCCGGCGAGGTCGGCATCGAAGCAGACGAGTTCGGGATATTTTTCTGCCAGAGCGGCCAGAGCCTGACCGTATGCCTGACGAGTAGCAATCTTTTCACCCATGACTTAACCCTCCAGTTCCTTGATGGCAGCTTCCAGTTCAGCCTTTGCGGTTTCCCACTGCTCGGCATTGGGAGCCTTGCCGTGCCAGCCGGCGTTGTTTTCCATGAAGCTGACGCCCTTGCCCTTGACGGTCTTTGCAAGGATGACGGTGGGCTTGCCCTTCACGGTCTTTGCCTCTTCGTAAGCAGCTTCGATGGCATTGAAGTCGTGGCCGTCGATCTTGATAACGTGGCAGCCGAATGCTTCAAACTTCTTGTCCAGCGGTTCGGTGGGCATGACATCGCAGGTCTTGCCGTCGATCTGCAGGCCGTTGACATCGATGCAGGCGCACAGATTGTCGAGGCCGTACTTTGCTGCGGACATGAAAGCTTCCCATACCTGACCTTCGGCAACTTCGCCGTCACCGAGGATCGCGTAAACGCGATAGCCCTTCTTCGCCTGCTTGCCGGCAAGTGCCATGCCGACTGCAACGGAGATGCCCTGGCCCAAAGAGCCGGTGGACATATCGACGCCGGGGTTATACTTCATCTCAACGTGGCCGGACATATGACCGTCGATGCGGCGGAACATCTTGAGGTTCTCAACCGGGAAGAAGCCGCGCAGAGCCAGAACGGGATAAACTGCCGGAGAGCAGTGACCCTTGGACATGACAAAGCGGTCACGATCGGGGTTCTTGGGATCTTTGGGGTCAACACGCATCTCAGCGTTGTAGAGATACGTCAGCACGTCCATGCAGCTCATGGATCCGCCCGGATGGCCGGAGGCTGCGTCATAGACCATTTCCACGCCCAGCAGGCGTGCCTTGGCAGCGCTCAGTTTCAGAGCCTGCTCTTTGGATTTTTCCATACGAATTCCTTCCTTTGCTTAAAATGAAGTCCGGTCTTTGGTTTTGTGGGATGATTTGCCATTCAGCCGGACAAATCTTTGCTTTCTGTTGGTTTGCTATTCTATCATACAGTATCCCTCTTGTTTTTTCTAGAGGAAAATGCAAAAAAACATCAGTTTTTCAGGCTCTGAAGCGGTGCGGGAATGCGGCCGCCGCGTGCAATGAACGAAGCGCTGGATTCCGGATGCACCGGCATAACAGGTGCAGAGCCGAGAAGTCCGCCGAATGCGACTTCATCGCCGACCTTTTTACCCGGTGCAGGAATCAGACGGACAGCGGTGGTCTTCTGATTGACCATGCCGATGGCGGCTTCGTCCGCAATGATGGCGGAAATGGTTTCCGCCGTGGTGTCGCCGGGAACGGCGATCATATCAAGGCCGACGGAGCAGACGCAGGTCATGGCCTCCAGCTTGGAGAGGGTCAGCGTTCCGCGCTTGGCGGCGGCGATCATGCCTTCGTCCTCGGACACGGGGATAAACGCACCGGAAAGGCCGCCGACGGAGGATGATGCCATCAGGCCGCCCTTTTTGACCGCGTCATTGAGCAGTGCCAGCGCGGCGGTGGTGCCGTGGGTGCCGCAGACCTCCAGTCCCATTTCCTCGAGGATCCTTGCTACGGAATCGCCGATGGCAGGCGTGGGAGCCAAAGACAGATCCACGATACCGAAGGGAACACCCAGTCTGGAGCTGGCCTCCTGCGCCACCATCTGTCCGGTCCTTGTCACGCGGAAGGCGGTTTTCTTGATGGTCTCCGCCACAACATCGAAGGGCTGTCCCTTGCAGCTTTGCAGGGCATGATACACCACGCCCGGACCGGAAACGCCGACATTGATGACGGTTTCCGCTTCACCGACGCCGTGGAACGCGCCCGCCATGAAGGGATTGTCCTCCACCGCGTTGCAGAAGACCACCAGCTTGGCGCAGCCGAGACCGTCCTGCTCTTTGGTCAGCTCGGCGGTTTTTTTGATGATGCGGCCCATCTGCGCAACGGCATCCATGTTGATGCCGGCCTTCGTGGAGCCGACGTTGACGGAGGAGCAGACAAAATCCGTAGAAGCCAGCGCTTCCGGGATGGACTCGATCAGCCGCCTGTCACCGGAGGTGAAGCCCTTCTGCACCAGCGCGGAAAAGCCGCCGATAAAGTTGACGCCGCAGGCTTTGGCTGCATCGTCCATGGCTTTGGCAAAGGGGACGAAGTCATTCGTCTGACAGGCGCCTGCCACCAGCGCCATGGGCGTGACGGAGATGCGCTTGTTAACGATGGGAATGCCAAGCTCCCGCTCAATGGCCTGCCCGGTGGGAACGAGGTTTTCCGCCTGACGGCAGATCTTGTCGTAGATCTTCCGGGCGCAGGCAGCCGGATCGCTGTCCGCGCAGTCCAGGAGCGAAATGCCCATGGTAATGGTTCGGATGTCCAGATGCTGATGATCGATCATATCGATCGTGGACATGATGTCGGAATGATTCAGCATGGCGGTACCTCTCAGATGCGGTGCATGGCGTTGAAAATATCCTCGCGCTGCACGCGGATCTCAACGCCCATTTCCGTACCTTTCTGCGAAAGGCGGCGCTGCACCTCGTCAAATGCCGGCGAGCCCTCCACCTGCTCGACGAACATGATCATGGTGAACATGCCGTGCATGATGGTCTGACTGATGTCAATGACGTTGATATGCAGTTCGGCAAGCAGCGTGCAGACCTCGGCAATGATGCCGACTCTGTCGGGGCCGATGACGGTAATAATCGATTTCATAGACTTTCCTCCGAAAAGTAAGAAATGGGGTGCAGCTGCACCCCATTTCCGGATTGTTTTTAGAATGCAACCTTTTCACGCAGCCATGCTTTCAGCTCGCTGATGGGAACGCGAACCTGCTCCATGGTGTCACGGTCACGGATGGTGACGGCATGGTCAGCCGGGGTCTTGTCGTCGC
>JAEDIZ010000004.1 GCA_016296635.1 Oscillospiraceae bacterium | reverse complement strand
AGGGAAGCATTCTGATTGCACTGCTGGTTCTTCTGCTTGGCGGCGGCGGTGCCGGGCTTTCAGGACTTTTCGGCGGTTCCTCCGAACCGGCTCAGAGTTACCCGACCACATCCTATACACAGCCTGCCCAGCAGCAGTCTTCAGCTGCCGCACCGCAGATCGGAAGTCTGCTCGGCGGCTCGACCGGCACGTCCTCCGGCGGCCTTTCGAGTCTTCTCGGCAGTTTTGCCGGCAGCAATGTATCCACCGGCTGGGCAGACAGCTCTTATAACGAAAAGCTGGATACCACCGTTGCATCGTCTGCCCGGGCAAAGCGCACCCAGATCCTCGGAGACGGCAAGGATACCGTGACGATCATGGTCTATATGTGCGGCACGGATCTGGAATCCCAAAACGGTATGGCAACGGCCGACCTTTTGGAAATGGCAAAGGCGAGCATCAGCAGCAATGTGAATCTGATCGTCATGACCGGCGGCTGCAAAAAGTGGAACAACAACATTGTGTCCAACAAGGTCAATCAGATCTATAAGGTCGAAGACGGCGGTTTGCGCCGGCTTTCCGATGATTTCGGAACGGCGTCCATGACCACATCGTCTACGCTCTCTTCCTATATTCAGTGGTGCAAGACCAATTATCCCGCCAACCGCAATATGCTGATCTTCTGGGATCACGGCGGCGGATCTCTGAGCGGCTACGGCTATGATGAAAAGCACGCATCCTCCGGTTCCATGAACCTCAAGGGCATCAATCAGGCCCTCAAGGACGGCGGTATGACCTTTGATTTCATCGGCTTTGACGCCTGCCTGATGGCAACGACGGAAAACGCATTGATGCTGACCAATTATGCGGACTATCTGATCGCTTCTGAGGAAACGGAACCGGGCGTCGGCTGGTATTATACGAACTGGCTGACCAGTCTTTCCAAGAATACCTCCATGCCCACCATCGAGATCGGCAGAAAGATTGTTGACGACTTCGTGACGGTCTGCGCGCAGACCTGCCAAGGTCAGAAGACAACCCTTTCCGTGGTGGATCTTGCGGAGCTGGAAGCAACGCTTCCGAAGACGCTGACGGATTTCTCCGTTTCCATCTGCGAAATGCTGCAGGGAAACAACTATCAGAAGGTTTCCGATGCCCGCAGCAGCGCCCGCGAGTTCTCTCCGGCCAACCGGATTGACCAGGTCGATCTGGTCAGTCTTGCCAAGAATCTCGGCACGGAGGATGCACAGAAACTCGCGCAGGCTATTTTGAATGCGGTCAAATATAACCGAACCTCCTCCAATATGACCAATGCCTACGGCCTTTCCATCTATTTCCCGTATAAAAAGGTTTCCGCCGTCAACGGTGCAGTTTCTACCTATGAGGCCATCGGCATGGACAGCGAGTATTCCAAGTGCATTCAGGCCTTTGCCAGCATGGAAGCCGGCGGTCAGGCAATCTCCGGCGGTATGGCATCGCCCCTGCAGTCGCTGCTGGGTTCCTACTCTTCCGGCGGCTCCTATACCTCCGGCAGCAGCGCATCCTCCGGCACCATGAGCGCAGATATGGTTTCCCAGCTGCTGCTCGGCATGCTCGGTGGAAACACGGGCGGCGTGTCCGGACTGACGAGCGCAAACTCCTCTTTCTTCGGCAGAGGACTGGATATGGACCGTGCAGCGCAGTATCTGACGGACAACCAGTTTGACGCCTCCGGTCTGGTCTGGACAAGAGACAATGAAGGTGTTATCAGTATGCCGCTTTCCGAGAAGCAGTGGAGTCTTGTGCAGAATCTGGAGCTGAATGTGTTCTATGATGACGGCAGCGGATTTATTGATCTCGGCCTTGACAATGTGTTTGATTTTACGGATGACGGCGCGCTGAAGGGCGAATATGACGGAACCTGGCTTGCCATCAATGATCAGCCCGTGCCTTACTATCACGTGGATACCGTCGATGACGGAGAAACCTACTGTATCACCGGTCGGGTACCCGTGATGCTCAACGGCGAGCGGGCAGATCTGATTCTGGTATTTGACAACGAACATCCCTACGGCTTTGTGGCAGGCGCCAGAATGGATTACCGTGACGGTCAGACTGAAACGGTCGCAAAGAGCATGACACAGCTGAATGACGGTGATGTAATCGACTTTATCTGCGATTATTACGGCTACGACGGCAGCTATCGGGACAGCTACCTTATGGGCGATCAGATGGTTGTTTCCGGCGAGCTTACCATCAGCAATGTCTACATTGACGCATCCAGAGCGCAGCCGACCTATCTGTTTACGGACATCTATCAGCAGCAGTACTGGACACCCGTGCTGCCGTAAAGAACAAAAAGCGCGCACAGATCAGTGCGCGCTTTTCACAAAGAAAGGAGCAGAAAAATGAGCAACCGTGCATTTCCGGAACTGTCAGCCTCAAGGCTTGGCTTTGGCACCATGCGGCTTCCCGTCCGTGAGGATGAGCGTATCGATGAGGAAGAACTTGATCGAATGGTGGCGTATGCGCTTTCTCATGGCGTGAACTACTTCGATACGGCATATCCCTATCACGGCGGTATGAGCGAGCGCGCCGTCGGAAAAGCGCTTTCAAAGTATCCGCGAGAAAGCTACTGCCTTGCCACAAAATATCCCGGTCACCAGCCTACAGCAGAGTATCATCCGGAAGAGATTTTTGAAGAGCAGCTGAAAAAATGCGGCGTAGATTATTTTGATTTCTATCTTCTGCATAATGTCTGCGAAAATGATATAGATGTGTATACAGATCCGAAATGGGGCATCCTCCCGTATTTTTTGGAGCAGAAACGCCTCGGCAGGATCCGTCATCTCGGCTTTTCTACCCACGCCAGACCGGATACTTTGGAGAAATTTTTGGATTTTTGCGGGGATGAGATGGATTTTTGTCAGATCCAGCTGAATTATCTCGACTGGACGCTGCAGGATGCGAAACGGAAGTATGAGCTTCTTACTGAACGCCAGATTCCCGTGTGGGTCATGGAACCGGTACGGGGCGGAAAGCTTGCACAGCTGAATGAAGTGCAGGAACAATCCATGAAGAATCTTCGTCCGAATGAGAGTATCGCGGCATGGGCTTTCCGCTGGCTGCAGCAACTGCCCAACGTCAGAATGATTTTGAGCGGTATGTCCAATATGGCGCAGATGGAGGACAACATCCGCACCTTCTCCGATGAAAAACCGCTCAGCAGGGAAGAGAACAAACTGCTGCTGAATCTGGCAGAGAGCCTTAAAAATGCGCTGCCCTGCACGGCCTGCCGCTATTGCTGCGACGGCTGCCCCATGGAACTGGATATCCCCATGCTGCTGCACGCCTATAACGATTTTCGTTATCAGGCCGGATTCACGGTGCCCATGCAGATGGATGCGCTGCCCGAGGAAAAGCGCCCCTCGGCCTGCATCGGCTGCGGCGCCTGCGCGCAGGTCTGCCCGCAGAAGATCGATATTCCGGCGGCGATGGCGGATTTTGCAGAGCGCTTGAAAAAAGGCCCGAACTGGGCGCTGATCTGCAAACAGCGGGAAGAGGAAAATAGAAAAAATCAGAACAGACAATAAGAGATAGAATGCTATTTGGAGGCTGAATGATGAACGATTTTGAACAGAGACATCTGCCGGAGGCCTATAAGCCGCTGTCACCTTGGCAGTATTTCGGACTGGAGATTTTGTATGCCCTGCCGCTGGTCGGATGGATCTTTTTGATCTGCCATGCGATCGACAGCAAGAATCTGAACAAGCGTAATTTTGCACGCAGTTTTTTCTGCATTTATCTGATTGTGATCGTGCTTTGCATTGTATTAAGCCTGATGGGGATCGCTCCGGATTTCATTTACAGATTGCTTCCGAGATAAAGAAAAGACCGGCATCGGATTTGATCCGGTGCCGGTTCTGTTTTTCAGGAAGTATGGATGCGTTCGCGCTGCTTTGACAGAATCTGCGCGGTCCGTATGCTATGCTTGGGACGAATGGGGACCGGATGCAAAGAAAGAACTGCAGCCATCCGGTCATCCGGATCCGCCTGCTCTCCGGCGGCAACAACCCCGGATGCCAGATCGCGGGCGGAAAGGCTGCCGCATTTGCGCAGATACTGCTCTGCCTGCGGACCGGCGGCTCCATCGCTGCAGAGAACCAACTGCTCTCCTTGCTGTAAGGACAGTCTTGTGCACGCTGCTTTCTGTGTCTCTCCCGCGGAAAGCCCCGGCGGCGGTGAGGCTGTCCCGATTTTTTTGACATATCCGTCCTGCTTCAGGTAGGAAGGGGCGCTGCCCCATTTATGCAGAAAACCTTCGCCGGTCACAAGACTCAGCTGCAGAAGATCGACGGAGGAAAAACCGCCGTGATCCAAAAGAACATAGAATCCGTTCAGCATGGAAAGTGCAGCCTGCGCGTCAAAGCCGGTTTCGATCAGCGTTTTGAGAAGCGAGATCGTGTACGCGGATTCCTGCGCCGCATCCGGGCCGGTGCCCATGCCGTCACAAAGAATCAGATAATACCATTCTTCCAGCTGAAAGCTGGCGCCCCGGTCTCCGGAAATGGATGCGCCGCGCATACCCACCGCGCGAAAGCCCAGTTCCGGATAAAAGGCATGAGGCGTGGAAGTTTCCGGCAGCCGCTCGTCTGCAAAGGAAGAAAAAACCTGCGCCATGGAGAAAAATGCATCGGAAATGACCGTTCGCGTTTCACGCAGACGCAGAAGATACTGCCTTCTTGTCAGCTGCATATCAAGAGCATCGTTGACTGCGGCAAGAAAGCTGCCGATGCGAAGACATCGCTGCTGAAAAACCGGAGGCAGATCATCGCGGCATGCGCTGCCGCGGCTGAGAATGCGTCCGGCGCTCAGAGAAAGCGCATGGTAGGTCTCGGAGGCATGCACATGCCAGCATTCTGCGTATCTTGCGCAGCTGCTGCAGACTTCATCTGCCGCTTTGTCAAAAACCGCGGCAGTTTGCGGTTCCAGCTGGGCGGCAGCTTCTGTGTGGAGAAGCTGCGCGGTTTCCGAAAAGACGGCTGCAAAACGGGAGAGCGTCTGCGTGTTGAGCGCACACGGCGCAGGCTCTACCGGCAGGAAACGAGCGGGGACAGTCAGCGAAAGCAGACTTCCGATCATGCTGCAGACAAAGAAAACACCGCCGCTGCCGCCTAAAAATAAAATGCAGGAGAGAATTATGCCGTTATAGAAAATGAAGCGCAGCGCGCGGGAGGATAAATCCGCCGCTGCGGTGAGTGATGCGGCGAGAATCAGGCATCCCGTAACCGTGAAGCCGGGCTGCCAGCATAGATCCAGCATCAGACCGCAGAATGCGGCGATTTTCAGATGCCGCTTTTGCGGAAGGAAAAAGAAAACCGCGCCGCAGATCAAAATCACACCCACGGGAAGAACGCCCGGAAGGCAGAAGCGGATACATCCGGCGGCGATACACAGAAGCAGCAGACCTCGCCCGGCCAGACTGCCGGAGAGGGCAGCAGAGAAGGTTCTTGCACCCAGTATCACAAGCACGGTATGCATCATAAGAAACATAACAGACTGCACGGAAAAGTCGCGGCCGGTCAGAAGGACAAGACCGATCAGAAGAAACAGAAGCCCTGCGGTAATGGGAACAAACCATTGCCGCTGCGCGGGCAGAAGATCGCGGAAGATGCACAGCCCGGACAGAATCAGAAAACCGGCGCCCAAAAACAGCAGAGCATCCGCCAGTCCCCAAAAAAACAGATATCCGCCGGCAGAAGCGGCGAAGGCGAGAACAGCGGGAAGACCGAAAGGAAAGGCGGCGAGAAACGCCAGCGCCAGCGGAACGGGTCTTGTAAGCAATGTGATGCCTGATAACAGAAAACCTGCGGCAGCTGCGCAGAAGCTTTGAGTGATAAGGAGAAGGCGGTCGCTGCTTCTCACTGCCGCCGTGCAGCTGTCTATCATTTTTTCAATTCCGGTTTTCTTCATGGCTGCGCCCCTCCCGCTTCTGTTTCCGTGATCGTAACTTGATTCCCCAAAAGAAGCTGTCGGGAAATAGGAAGGGAAATGGCGGAGCGCAATGATGCTTGAAAGATGGCGGAAAAAGGGATAGAATATTGGAAAGAAAGGTGTGACGATTGTGGCAACAGAGTTTGAAATCAAATTTGCAGTGGACGATCTGCAGCTGCTTGACTGCATGCTCTGCGATCTGATGATCCGGGAGAACATGGAAGAGTCCAATTACCGCTATATCAAAATGGAAACGACATACTTTGATACGGAAGACGGCGCCCTTGCTTCACAGAAATGGATGCTTCGGATCCGAAAAGAAAATGACACATCTGTCGTGACGGTCAAGACGCCCGGCGAGGGATATGCCAGAGGCGAGTGGAACGTGGAGGGAAGCTACCTTGAAGATGCGGTTCCACTGCTCATGCAGGACGGCGCGCCGCAGGAACTGGAAACGTATCTGGAAGCAGGCCTGATGCCGATCTGCGGCGTATCGTTTACAAGAATTCTTGCGGTTCTCAAGTTTGAGGATGGAACAAGATGTGATCTTTGCGGCGATGTTGGACAGTTTACGGCGACCGGAAAGTCGGCACCTCTTTGTGAGATGGAACTGGAACTGACCGCTGGAAACGAAGAGACCATGCTGACCTTTGCACGGAAACTGCAGGAAAAGTACAACCTCTCTGAACAGAAAAAGTCCAAGGTTGTCCGAGCGAGGGAACTGATCAGCCTGTAAAGAGTATCGCAGGAAGAAACAGTTGTTTTTTCCTGTGCATATGGTACAATTGCGATAGAAAAAATTCCGCATTGGCGGATAAATAAGAGGAGCAGCACACATGATGACATCCGATCAGAAGATCAATCTGACCATGCTTTGCGATTTCTATGAGCTTACCATGGCCAACGGCTATTTCCAAAGCAATCAGCAGAATCGCATCACCTATTTTGATGTATTTTTCCGCAACATTCCGGACGGCGGAGGCTTTGCCATCGCAGCCGGTTTGGAGCAGGTTGTAAAATATATTCAGGAGCTTCATTTCGGCGAGGAGGACATTGCGTTCCTGCGCAGTAAAAAGCTGTTCAGTGAGGAATTCCTTGATTCCCTGAAGGATTTTCGTTTTACCGGTGATATCTGGGCAGTACCAGAGGGCACACCGATTTTCCCGCGTGAGCCGATCATGACGGTCAGAGCCAGAGCCATCGAGGCACAGCTGGTGGAAACATTTTTGCTGCTTGAACTGAACCATCAGAGCCTGATCGCAACAAAGGCGAACCGCGTTGTTCGCGCAGCGCAGGGCAGAACGGTTCTGGAATTCGGTTCGCGCCGCGCGCAGGGCGGTGACGGCGCGGTTCTCGGTGCGAGAGCGGCTTATATCGGCGGCTGCGCAGGCACGGCCTGCACCATTTCCGACCAGCTCTACGGTGTTCCCGCAGGCGGTACTATGGCCCATTCCTGGGTGCAGATGTTCGATTCGGAGTATGAAGCTTTCAAGACCTACTGTCAGGTGTATCCCAATAATGCAACGCTGCTTGTTGATACCTACAATACGCTGAAGTCCGGTGTGCCGAATGCAATCCGTGCCTTCAACGAGGTTCTGAAACCCCTCGGCATCAAAAAGTGCGGCATCCGTCTGGATTCCGGCGATATGACCTATCTGACCAAGCAGGCAAGAAAAATGCTGGACGAGGCCGGTTGGGAGGAGTGCAAGATCTCCGTTTCCAATTCTCTTGACGAGTATATTATCCGGGATCTCATGACGCAGGGGGCTGAGATCGATCTGTTCGGCGTCGGCGAGCGCCTGATTACGGCGAGATCCGAACCCGTGTTCGGCGGCGTTTACAAGCTGACTGCAGTGGAAACCGAGCAGGGCGAGATCATTCCCAAGATCAAGATCAGCGAAAATGTGGGTAAGATCACGAACCCGCACTTCAAAAAGTTGTACCGTTTCTTTGGCAACGATACCGGCAAGGCAATTGCAGATTATCTCTGCGTCTATGATGAAACCGTAGATGACAGTAAGAATATGGAAATTTTCGATCCCGATGCAACATGGAAGCGGAAAACCGTCTATGACTTTACCGCCAAGGAAATGTTGGTGCCGATTTTCAAAAACGGCGAGCTGGTTTATAAACTGCCGACTTTGGAGGAAATCAAAAACTACTGCGCAGAGCAGGTGGATACGCTTTGGGATGAAGTCAAGCGCTTCGACAATCCGCATACCTTCTATGTGGATCTTTCTCAGAAGCTGTGGGATATCAAGTATGACCTGCTGCGCAGGAACAATCGATGAACTCCAAGAGTAAAACAATAGCGTTGTGCGGTATGCTGACGGCATTGGGCGTACTGATTCTTTCAATCGGTTCCCTGATCCCTGCAGCCACATTCTGCTGCCCGGTGCTGGCAAGTTATCTTTTGGTGATTCTGATCCGGGAATGCGGCGCGACTGCTGCAGTTACGGCGTTCTTTGCCATTGCTGTTTTGGGAGTTTTGCTGGTGCCGGATAAGGAAATCGCAGGATTGTTTCTGGCGTTGGGGTATTATCCCGTTTTGAAACGGAAACTCGACCGACTGCCAAAGATTGCCGGATGGCCGGTGAAGCTGGCTTGGTTTAATGCGGCGGTACTTGCGATCTATGCGATCATGGTTTTTGTGCTGAAACTGGATGCTCTGACACAGGAGTTTCGGCAAACGCAGATGTGGCTGATGCTGGTTATGCTGATACTCGGAAATGCAGTGTTTCTTCTTTGTGACTTTGTGCTGAATCGTCTTGCAACAGTTTATGAGCGACGCCGAAACAGAAGATAGGAAGGAATACTCCTTCGTTCCGACTGTACTGAACCGGAGAAAACAGACAAAACACCTCCTGATGTAGGAATCAAACTACATCAGGGGGTGTTGGTATAGGTTTTTTATTCTACTGTTACAACACCGTTTTCGCCGATGGAAACGGTCATGCCGTCTTTTACATAGCTGAGGAATTCTTCACCCAGACTGTCAACAACGGGCATACAAACGCCATCGAGCCAGACATCTGCCAGAACTGCACCGGCACATGCGAGGGAGTCGATGGGATTGGCAAACAGCATACAAGCGGGCTGCCGACCCATGGCGCAGGCACAGTAAAGTACCAGTCCGCCCGTGGTAGAGCCGATGGTCTGCGGCAGGCAGAGAGCAGTTCCCACCATGGGCTTGCCGTAGAGGTCAGAATTGTTCTGATCGCCGCATTTGGCGGTCTTGTCGCCGAACTGCAAAGATTTCTGGAAGGATGCTAAAGTGTTGAAGCCGCCGTGGGAAACGAGCGCCTTTGCAGAGGCGGTACCCGGCGTTACAACGCGGCCCTGAAATGTTTTCATATTCAGTTGCCTCCTTTCGTCAGCTGATCGAGAATCTCGTTATCCGTATAGTAGCGGGCGGTGGTATAGGTGCGCAGCTTATTGGAGGAGGTAATGACCGGCATCTTGCCGCAGACGGGATTGTTCATGAACATCAGCGGGCAGATATAAGAGGTGATGACGCCGGTGGCTTTCAGCCGGGCGGCATATTCGGTCTTCTCAAACTCCTTCAGAACGGCGGGCGCAGCGGTAAAGACTGTGGGAATCAGCACCTTTTTGTTTCCGTTTGCCGCGAGCTGGCGCTCAATTTTGGTCGTCCAGTCCTTGAGCTGCTGTAGGCTCATATGCGGGCAGCCCATGAAGCAAAGCTTCGGCTTTGCATTGCGGTCTTTCCAAATTACGGGATAGCTGTCATAAACGCGCTGCAGTTCGGCGTCATCAATGACATATTCCTTTGCACCCTCTGCAATCAGGCTTTCGCCCAGCTCTTTTGCTTCGGGGGTCAGATTTGCAATGTGATACAGACCGACTGCGCCGTTGGAGGCGGTGGCTGCACCGAAGTCCTTGAGATAGGTGCAGGCAGCGTCGTTCAGTTCTTCGCCCAGCCATTTGTCGAGGCCGACAACATACGGAACCTCTTCCATGACCTTCATGCCGATGGCAGAGCCGAGCAGCTGCGCTTCGGGACGTTTGGTGGTTTCAATTCTGACAACCCATGTGGCCTTGCGCCCTGCATCGGTCAGTAAACCGAAATGCGGAACAAAGCCGACAATGGAGCCCATAATGTCCAGAATACCGGAGTTCCGGTTGCAGCGGGCACCAAGAACGGAGTTGGCATAGACAACGGCGGAGGATTCAGACCAGGAAAGGACATCTCCCTTTTCCGGCTTGTTGCCTACGGCATCCATGTAGCAGGTGCAGGTGAAGGCATCCTTTTCAAGAAGTCCAAGCTTTTGCAGCTGACCCTCATAGAAATCCTGCTTGTTATACATAAAGAACTTGAAAACCAGATCCTGAATCAGGTTGGTGGGGACATTCTTATCCAGCGGACGGGGATCGGCGGTAAATTTCTGACCGGAGACAGCGCCTGAGTCAATGAGCTGATTCATCAGATCATAGACTGGCTGCAGAACACCGAGACCGAAAGAGGTGACGAGATGATTGTATTTGCTGGTGACGGGAACCATTTTGTCAGCACCGAAGGCTTCACCGAACATGACAAGCGTTTTCATGACTTTGGCAAGAGTTTCTCCCTTGGAACCGTCAAGAATTGCCTGCTGTTCCGGAGTCAGATACATGGACACGATGGGAATCCTCCTTTCTGTTTATGACTTTATTCTATCACAGAAGAAAAAACATGGCAATCAAAAAAGCGGATTATACTAAAATTAGGGTCGAAAAGGGAGCAGGTTTTGATATACTGACTGTAGAAAAATGAATCTGGAGGAATCCGATATGACTTATTCCTTTGAGTGTCTTCCCAAAACGCTGGATCAGCTGAAGGCTATGCCGGAAGCTGCGCTGACGGATCCCTTTGCCGTGGCTGCTTTGTGCGTTGCTTCGCTCTGCATCTATCCGGAAAACAAGGATGAGGCAATTGCCATGCTGAATTATCTGAAGGGGCCGCAGCCATTGTCGGTATATGAAACGCAGTTCATCCGTGACCGCTTCATGGACGGCAAGGACTATCTGCCCCGTTCCTATTTTGCCGGCGCTGTGCCGCAGAATAACTATGAGCCGAACAGACCCTATACCATTTCGGTGGAGGAAAATCCGTACAGCCGTGATCAGCTGTCTGAGGGGTATCTGAAAGTGTTCGTCCGCTCCGGCGGTGCAGATTCTCCCCGGGAGATCAAGCTGCGTACGAAACCCTCCACGGGCCAGTGGTTCGTATGGGAATTCGGCGGCATTCTTTCCGGTATCCGCATGCCGGTCACCAATGATCCCTGGGCATAAGAAACAAGAAAATTCCGCAGGAATTGATTCCTGCGGATTTTTTATCGATTGTTCTTTCTCTATCCATGCCCCGGCTTAAAGCCCGTCGAATCCGAAGGCAATCGTTCCGGTGTTGTGGCTGTCGCTGGAAAGAATGAAGCGGCCGCCGTGCTCGTAGATATAGCGGCGAATCTCCGGAGCGGGATAGGGCGTTGTCCGGTATCCGCGGGAAATCGCGCCAAAATTAATTTCAAACGGCACGTCGTATGGTAGGAGTGCGTCTACCGCTGCCTGCCAGGCTGCGCGGTAACGCGGATGCTGCTCGTCAAATAGCGGCGTGGGCTCATTGAACTTTGTGATCAGATCAAGGTGGCCGATGATGGAGGCCCCGGTTTTTGCTGCCACATCTGCGACTTTTTTGAAATACGCCTCTGCCATCGCGTAGTAATCGCCGTTAAAATACCGCTCGACGAATTCTTGCAGCATTTCTTTCGTGTGATCCACCGAGAACCAGATGTCGCCGCATTTCAGACAATGTACCGAACCGATCACATAGTCAAAACCTTCTGCAGGATCCTTTGTATCATAGTCCTGCTCGATGCCGCACAAAACGCGAATCTGGTCTTTGTATTTTTCACCAAGTGCCCGGATTTCCCGGCGGTAGTTGTCGATCTGATCCTTCTGCATGCACCAGCTTTCGTCAAAATCCATATAACTGTGATCCGAAAAGCCGATGGTGCTCAGACCGATTTCAATGGCGGCGAGAATCATTTCCTCGGGGGAGTTCGCACCGTCACTGTACGTGGTGTGAACGTGAAGATCCATACTCTGCATCAGGTCATCTTCTCCTGCTTGATTTTTTTGTCGATGACGTGGCGGGAGGCCAGTTCTTTGTGAATATCCTCCAGGGAAATACCGGCCTCGATCATGAGTACCATGACGTGATAGGCAAGATCCGCGATTTCGTAAATGGTTTCCTTTTTGTCCTCGGCCTTGGCGGCAATGATGACCTCTGTGCTTTCCTCGCCGACCTTTTTGAGAATCTTATCCAGACCTTTTTCAAAAAGATAGGTGGTATAGGAGCCTTCCTTCTTTTCCACCTTTCTGCCGACCAGCATTTCATAGAGCTGTTCGTAAGAGAATTCGTGGCGGTTTTCGCTTTCGTAGACCGGATTTTCAAAGCAGGAAACGGTGCCGAGATGGCAGGCGGGACCGTCCGGCTCTACCATGACAACGAGAGCATCCTTGTCGCAGTCTGCGGTGATGGAGACAATGTGCTGATAGTTGCCGCTGGTTTCACCCTTGAGCCAAAGCTCCTGCCGGGAGCGGCTCCAGAAGCAGGTCAGCTCCTTCTCCATGGAGATGGCAAGGCTTTCTCTGTTCATGTAGGCGAGGGTCAGCACACGCTTGGAAACGGCATCCACCACAATGGCGGGAATGAGGCCGTTTGCATCAAATTTCAGTTCGTCAATGTTGATCATAAGTTATTCCCCCTGAATTCTTGCGGGAATCCCGTTTTTCTGCATCTGTTTTTTGAGGTCGGAAATCTGAACTTCGCCGAAGTGGAAAATGGAGGCGGCAAGACCTGCGTCCACCCGGGGAAGCGTTTTGAAAAGGGTAATGAAATCATCGATTTTTCCCGCACCGCCGGAGGCGATGACGGGAACGCTGACTGCATTGCACACGGCATCCAGCATTTCAAGGTCGAAGCCCTGCTTGACACCGTCGGTATCGATGGAATTGAGAACGACTTCGCCTGCACCGTTTCCGACGCAGCGGCGGATCCATTCGATGGCCTCCAGTCCGGTGTTTTCCCGGCCACCCTTGGCAAAGACCCGGAACATGCCGTCCACGCGCTTGACGTCCACGGACAGCACCACGCACTGATCGCCGTAGAGCTTTGCGGCCAGCTCTATAAGACCCGGATTTCGGATGGCGCCGGAATTGACACTGACCTTGTCTGCGCCGCATTTCAGCACTCGGTCAAAATCGTCTACCGTATTGATGCCGCCGCCGACCGTCAGCGGAATGAAAACGTTGCGGGCAGTTTCACAGAGAATATCCGTGAAGAGTTTACGCCCGTCGGAGGAGGCGGTGATATCATAAAACACCAGCTCGTCCGCACCGCATTCGGAGTAATATTTTGCCAGCTCCACGGGGGAGGAAATCTCCCGCAGGCCTTCAAAATTGACGCCTTTTACAACCTGTCCATTGCGAACATCCAGGCAGGGGATGATTCTTTTTGTAATCATACGGCCTCCCTGATCGCTTCTGCAAGCTTGATTGCTCCGGTGTAATAGGCTTTCCCGATGATGGCACCGTAAAGATTCATTTTGCGCAGTGTCCGCACATCGTCCATCGTGGAAACGCCGCCGGAGGCGGTGATGTTCATGGAAAACTGCGCAGAAAGCGCTTTGTAGAGTTCCCGGTTTGTGCCTTTCATCGCACCGTCCTTGGAAATATCCGTACAGATCAGCGTTTCCACGCCGATGTCCTGCATGGTTTTGCAGAATGCAAAGGCATCCAGTCCGGAGGACTGTGTCCAACCCTTGATGGCAACGCAGCCGTCCTTGATGTCGATGCCTACGGCAATTTTTTCTCCGAACTGACGGACGGCCTCCTGCACGAAGCCTTCGCTTGTTACGGCCGCCGTGCCGAGAATGACGCGATCAAGACCGGCGGAAGTATATTTTTCGATGACATCCATGCTGCGCACACCGCCGCCGATCTCACAGAAAAGACCGGTTTCTTTTTTGATACGGCAGACGGTATCAAAATTCGGCGTTTCTCCGGATTTTGCGCCGTCCAGATCCACAAGATGGACGCAGGACGCCCCCTGCTTTTTGAAGTCCAGTGCAACGCTGACGGGATCAGTGCTGTAAACGGTTTTCTGCGCGTAGTCGCCCTTCAAAAGACGGACGGCTTCGCCGTCAATCAGATCAATGGCGGGGAAAATCAGCATATCGCACCTTCTTTCATTTCACAAAAGGCTCTGAGAATATTAAGGCCTACATCGCCGCTCTTTTCCGGATGGAACTGGCAGCCCATGACGTTGCAGTTGGCGGCGGCCGCAGTCAGCTCCGCGCCGTATTCCGCCGTGGCGATGACGCTGTCAGAGCAGTCATCCGCAAAATAGGAGTGGACGAAGTACACGTAATCGCCCTCCCGGATGTAGCGGAAGAGGGGATGGCAGCCATTTTTTAAGTGAAGGGCGTTCCAGCCCATGTGAGGGATCTTCAGACCCTCGGTTACTTCTGCGATGGGGCGGATCACACCGTGGATCAGACCGAGGCCTTCGTATTCGCCGTATTCATAGCTTTTGTCGAACATCAGCTGCATGCCGAGACAGATGCCGAGCACGGGCTTTTCGTTGTCGATCTGTCTGCGCAGAACGGGAACAAGCCCGGATTCATAGAGCTTTCCTGCTGCGTCGCGGAAAGCGCCGACGCCCGGCAGAACGATGCGGTCGGCCTCCTCCAGTACATTGGGGTCGGAGGTGACGACGGCCTGCTCTCCGATTTTTTCAAAGGAAGAAAGAAGCGAGAACAGATTGCCGACGCCGTAGTCAATGATTGCGGTCATTATAAGACTCCTTTGGTGGACGGAATTTCGTTTTTGAAGGCTTCGTCAATTGCTACAGCTTCCTTCAGGCTTCTGGCAGCAGACTTGAATGCACCTTCAATGATGTGATGGCTGTTTTTGCCTGCCAGCATCCGGATGTGAAGACTGCACTTCGCCTGCCGGACAAAGCCGAGCCAGAATTCTTCCACAAGCTCGGTATCGAAATCGCCGACCTTTTCCGTGGGAATGTTCATATCAAAACCGAGATAGGAACGGCCGGAGAAGTCAACGGCGGTCAGAATCAGAGCTTCATCCATGGGAAGAATGGTGTCGCCGTAGCGGTGGATGCCGCGCTTGTCACCGAGCGCTTCGGAAAACGCCCTGCCGAGACAGATGCCGATGTCCTCAACGGTGTGATGATAATCTACCTGCGTATCGCCCTTGCAGGTGACGTTCAGGTCAAATCTTCCGTGGGAGGCCAGAAGTGTCAGCATATGGTCAAGAAAACCGCAGCCGGTATCAGTCGTGCTTTTGCCGCTGCCGTTCAGCAGCAGGGAGAGGGAAATATCCGTTTCGGCGGTGGTTCGTTTCACTTCTGCGTATCTCATTTTGCTTTCTCCAGAATATCTTTCAGAATGGCAAGGAACGTGTCCATCTGCTGCTCGCTTCCGATGGTGATGCGGTTGTAGTCCTTGAGCAGCTCCGTTTCAAAATGCCGCACCAGCACGCCCTTTTCCTTGAGTGCCAGATACAGAGCCTGACCGCTCATCTTGGGGTAAGCTGCCAGCAGGAAGTTGGAGCGGGAATCCGTGACGGTGAAGCCGAGCTGACGAAGGGCAGCGGAAGTCTTTTCCCGGACGGCGATGACCTTCCTGCAGTTCTCTTCAAAATATGCCGAATCGGAAAGAGCGCCGATGCCTGCGGCCATGGTCATGCGGTTGATGTTGTAAGGATTGGTGGAATACTTGATGGTGTTGAGATCCTGAATCAGCGCCCTGCAGCCTGCGCCGAAGCCAAGGCGGGCACCAGCCAGCGAGCGGGATTTGGAAAGGGTCTGACAGACCAGCAGGTTGTCGTATTTGCGGATCAGATCCAGGCAGCTTTCGCCGCCGAAGTCTACGTATGCTTCATCGATCACGACCACGTTGTCGGGATTGGAAGCGACGATGCGTTCAATTTCAGATTTCGGCAGCGCGATGCCGGTCTGTGCATTGGGGTTGGCAAGGAAAACGTTCTTACCGATGCCGATGTAATCCTCAACATTGATGGAAAAATCCTCCCGCAGGGGAATTTCTTCATACGGAATCCCGTTCAGCTCCGCAAACACGGAATAGAAACCGTAGGTGACGTTTGGAAAAACCGCGGGATGCGCCTTGTCGCAGAAGGCCATAAAGGCAAAGTTCAGAATCTCGTCGGAACCGTTGGTAAAAAGAATCTCGTCCTCCGCAAGACCGAGCTTTTCAGCAGCGATTTTGACAAGACCTCTGCATTCCGGATCGGAATACAGCTGCAGACCACTGGCGGCCTCTCTTGCCAGCCGCTGCGCCATCGGAGAAGGCGGGAAGGGAGATTCGTTGGTGTTCAGTTTAATATATTTGCGTTCCTGCGGCTGCTCACCGGGGACATATGGGGTGAGCGCATCGTATTTGGAACTGAAAAAACGGCTCATTTGTTTTCCTCCGTGCGGATGACGGCGCTTCTGGCGTGGCCGGTGAGGCCCTCTTTTTTCGCAAAATAGGCAACATCCTGCGCGACAGCTGCCAGCGCGTCTTTTGTATAATAGGTGTACTGGGTTTTCTTAATGAAATCGTCCACGGAAAGGGGACTGGAGAATTTGGCGGTGCCGCTGGTGGGCAGCGTGTGGTTGGGCCCGGCAAAATAATCGCCCAGTGCTTCGGGGCAGTTGCGGCCCATGAAAACGGAACCGGCATGGCGGATGCTGTCGAGATAATCGAAGGGATTATCTACGCAAAGCTCCAGATGCTCGGGGGCGATCTCGTTGGCGATAGCGATAGCGTCGGTGATGGAATCTGCAACGATGATCTTACCGTTGTTGTCAATGGAGGCACGTGCAATCTCTTCCCGGATGAGAAGCGGCAGCTGCTTTTCAAGCTCCTGCTGCACGGCGAGCGCCAGCTCCATGCTGTCGGTGACGAGGACGGCGGATGCCATCTTGTCATGCTCTGCCTGCGAAAGAAGGTCTGCTGCAGCAAAGGCGGGATTCGTTTTGCCGTCGGCAACGATCAGAATTTCACTGGGGCCGGCGATCATGTCGATGGAGACTTTGCCGAAAACCTGCTTCTTTGCTTCGGCTACAAAGGCATTGCCGGGGCCGACGATCTTATCGACCTTCGGAATGCTTTCGGTGCCGTAGGCGAGGGCGGCAATGGCCTGTGCGCCGCCAACCTTGAAAATCTTATCGACGCCTGCAACGGAAGCTGCGGCGAGGATGACGGGATTGATTTTCCCATCCTTTCCGGGCGGCGTTGTAATGACAACCTCTTTCACGCCTGCAATTTTTGCAGGGATCGCATCCATCAGAACGGTGGACGGATAAGCCGCCGTGCCGCCGGGAACATACAGACCGGCTCTGTCAACGGGGATGATTTTCTGACCGATGACAATACCGTTTTCCTCGTTGATGATGAAGCTGCTGCGTTTCTGCTTTTCGTGGTAATGGCGGATGTTTTTCGCGGCTCTGCGCAGAATGTCGAGAAACTCCGGTTCAACGGAGGCGACGGCTTTCTGTATTTCCTGCTCGCTCACCTGCAGGGAGGAAAGCTCTGCCTTGTCGAATTTACGGCAGTAGTCAAGAAGAGCACGGTCACCGTTTACTTTGACATTCTCAATGATTTCGGAAACAATTGCTTCCACGTTGACAGCGGGTTCGGTTCTTGCGAAGATCTCTTCGTTTCTGACCTCGCCGTATTTCATGATTCGGATCATTCTAATTCCTCCGTAACTTTGGAAAGACCTGTAACGATGGCGTCAATCTGTGCACCTTTGAATTTGCAGGAGGATTTGTTTGCGATCAGCCGGGCGCTGATGGGAAGAATGGTCTGAACGACTTCCAGATCGTTTTCCTTCAGCGTGGTTCCTGTTTCTACGATGTCCACGATGACATCGGAAAGACCGAGGATCGGTGCAATTTCAATAGAGCCGTTCAAATGGATGATGTCGATATCGCGGCCCTGCGAGCGGTAATAGTTCTTTGCAATGTTTGCAAACTTTGTTGCCACGCGAAGCGTTTTGGAGGAATCATCCTGATATGTCTTCGGAGCGGCAACAGCCATGCGGCACTTGCCCTTTTTCATGTCGAGAAGCTCGTATACATCCGGCTCATATTCCAGAAGTATATCCTTGCCTGCTACGCCGATATCGGCGGCGCCGCGTTCAACATAGATCGCGACATCGGAGGGCTTGACCCAGAAATAGCGTACATGGGTCTCTGGATTCTCAAAGATCAGCTTTCTGCCGGGATCCATAAGGCTGGGGCATTCAAAGCCGGCCCGGGCAAACAGATCGTAGACCTTTTCGCCAAGCCTGCCCTTGGGAAGGGCAATGTTGACGAAATCATCGGTGGACTGCTGCGATTCATCGGTCATATCCAGCCGGTCGAGCGCATCTGTATAAACGGCAAAACCGATGGCGCAGGATTTGCGGCTGAGCTTACGCATCAGACGGTCATACTGGCCGCCGGAAAGGACGGCGGCGGGAATATCCCGCAGGAAACCCTTGAACACGATGCCGTTATAGTAATTGATATCGCAGATCACGGAAAAATCAACACGGATCATGCCGGCAATGGGGCAGGAGGCCAGCTTCTGCAGGATCCTGCGGAAACGGGGATACATCTCCACATCCGCATACAAAAGATCATCCAGTACGGCAAGTGCATCCCGAATGCTGCCCGGAATGTTCAGTAGCGCGCGCAGCAGCGAAACAGCCTCCGGATCCGCGCAGTCTTTGCAGAGCGCATCGATCTCGTGCAGATTACGTTCACTGATGGCCTGATACAAAAGCGCTTTCTGATTGGCACCCAGCTGGAAACGGGCGATCGTCTGCGAGAGAATGCCGAGATCTGACACGGCCAAGACAGCGCTGCCAGAGAACATCTGCAGACTCTGTGCGGCAAGAGAAAGGATCTCACAGATCTCCGTCTCGCCGACATTACCGAAGCATTCCACACCGGCCTGCATGATCTCTTTGAAGGAGCCGGTGCCTTTGGAAACACGGTAGACATTTTCGTTGTAGAAAACCTTCTGCACACTGTCGGGGCAGTCGGCGTTGTTTTTAATAATGGAGAGCGTCACATCCGGCTTGAGTGCCATCAGCTTGCCGCCCATATCTGTGAAAGTAATGACGTTGTCGGAAACAAGGAAATCCTTGTTCTGTGCATAAAGGTCATACTCTTCAAATTTGCTCATGTGATACGGCTGGTAGCAGCAGGAAAGATAAAGCTGCCGCAGAGTGAGAATTATTTTTTCGCTGCTTTGCAGCACAGAATCATTGATCGTCATTTTTCGTTCTCCGTTTTCTTCATTTCGTCAATCGCCCGGCGGTAGCCGTTCGAGCCGTAAACAAGGCAGCGTTTGACACGGCTGATCGTCGCTGTGCTGATGCCGATCTCATCTGCAATGCTCTGATAGCTGAGACCGCGGTCCAGGAGAATTGCCGTATCCAGCCGCTGCGCCATATCCTGAATTTCACGAATGGTGCAAAGGTCTTCAAAAAAATCGCTGCACTCTTCAATAGAGCGGATGCCGGTGATTGCCTGATACAAACGCTCAATTGACTCATTTCGATAATCTGCCATACATTGCGCCACCTTCCTTCAATTTGATATTATATTACCGAGATAAAGGATTAAAGTCAAGGGGAAATATAGTGTTTTGAAAAAATATGGACTTCGCACGAAACAAGCAAATGAATAACCATAATTTGTACGCATATTACAAAATTGAGTGCATACGGTATGATATACTGCTGTCATTCAAAGCATTTTATATGTGAAGAATAGCAGTTGATTTTGATGAGCATTCAAAATCAGCTGTTTTTTTCGGTTGATATTGGCAGACATATTCGGGACATCACGGGTAAAACTAGGCATGAAGGAAATCAAGTCTTGATTTCCCTGCAAAAAGAGTAAGGAGATGCAATGAAATGACGAACCGTAACAACACTATCAATGTTCCCGAAGCACGCAGCGCAATGGACAGATTCAAGATGGAAGCAGCCAACGACGAGTGTGTACCTGCACCATCTTACAGAACGCAGCAAAAAAGTTGTAAAAATCTACATAAAATCGACAAATAGACCACAGAAAGCACCGTACGATTCGTTCTGAGCCGTACGGCGCTTCATAATTCTGCGTTTGGCTTTCGTACCTGACGTCTGATTTTTATGAGCTGGATTTGCGGCGGTACTGTTATATTCAGCTATGAACAATAGGTTAGGATGCATCCGGAACGAAGCATCAGACGGACAAGACAAAAAAGCAAAGCGAGATAGAAATAGAAAAGACCATGCGCCGGACGAAGCAGGAGGCGGTATGCAGTTTCTTTGCATCACAGAGGCCGACACCATTACGAAAATCCGTTTTTCCAGCTACTATGACGATGATGAAATCATCTGCAATCAACCGACATGCCTGCATGTAGATGCGGCAGAGACGGATGGACGCAAATGTTAATGAATTACACAAAGTGGGCTGCGATACCTGCACAGATCACACTGCCGGATGCAGAAGTTACTATGCCAGATACCATAAGAAAATATTAAAAACAGTGTTTATTCGTTACAGATATCGATATTTTGTGTTTTACTGAATATAAAAAGGAATTGAAATTACGTTGTATTTCAATAGAGAGTTAATTTGTTAGCGGCCAGCTGTAACGACCATGGCGGCTTTTTAGATTGAACCCGAACAATTTGAAAATAACATCACAAAGGGCATCATATTGCGACAAAATTTACTACCGCGTTATTTCGTGTTTTTAACGGGAAGTGGTGATATTACGACCCGTTGTTGGGGGCGTTTCTGCAAAAGAAAATGCTGGAATATCCCCGAATTCTTGTATATAGATAGTCGTTATAAATGCTGATTAACAAATAAATCAGTGCGTTTCTTATTTGCCCTTTTGCCGGATATTTCCTCCAGCATAAGCAGAAGCTATCCAGAATTGACTAAAAAGCCCCAAACGTCACTTGACATTTGGAGCTACAGAAGCGAATTATGATGCAAAAGATCCTTTGATTGTGTCAAGCGGCAATCCAAGCCGCTCCGCCCGATCTCGTTCATAGGTAACACGGGTGACTTCTTCGACAAAAGCCTTTTCCTTTTCTGTGGCACTGGCCCAACTGACCGCATACTTGCGGCAGATTGCAAAGAAGATTTCATAGAAGCGTTCTTCTTCCGGATCTTTCCGGCAATACCATTCTGCATCGGTTCCAGGGGTTTTATTCACTTCAAGCATGGCAATCCCCTCCTTAAGTCAGATATGTAAAGAATATTTTCTTTGCAGCTTCATCTGCAATCAGATAACGAGGTGTTGAGCCAAATGAAGGCAGTGCAACTGCGCCGAAATCTTTTTCATAATGTTTTGCAAGCTGTGCAGTTTTGGCTTCCAAAACAACATCGCCGGTTAGCCCGTTGTCAATGGAAAGCTTTATCCCGTAGGCTATCAGCAAACGTCCGATACCGGAATACTTTTTCCTGTTTATCATTGTTGGATTACTTTCCGGTTGGGCTTCCATATACACGATATGCACGACGAGAGAATTGTTCAGAATCTCATAAGCACCTAACGCTAACAACTCCGAGCCGTATTTGACAGCATACTTCTCAAAGCAACTTGACAAGATATAATCACTTTCCCAGTCTGTTTGCCACGCAGGAATCACATTTGTTCTGTGTGCGTCTTCCGCAGTCATAGGCACAATCTCAACAGAAATGCGCTCCTGCGATGTGTTATAGACAAAGGGAGAAAAGATCATATCCATCACCTCGCATACCTTTTTGTTAGTATAACACGGATAAAGAAAAAAGAAAAGAAAGATTTATATTCCGCACATTCGTCAAACGGTGCATAATGTGCGAGACTAGAAAAGTATAAGTGGTAGAAATAGTATTCCTTTTATCAAAGTGGATTTATCCCTTTTGACAGGCTGCTTCGTTATACAAATAAAGAAAGTGGTGAGATGGGTGTTATGGCACTGCAGCAGAATCCTGTTTTCAGCAAGCACATTTAGCTTCTGTTCTGAAATGCGCGCAATCCACCCCAATATAACGATTTGTTTTTACACAATGCAGCGTGGCCGCAGTAACGGTACCCGTGAATAATGGCCGAAGCTTTGGACGGCAACGGCCTACGCTATGGTGATTGGAAGATCAATCTAAAGCAGCTGTCTTTTGGAACATCAGATTGACCGTCCTCGCCTTTATCCCCGGGATGTGGACGGTATAGAGATTATCAACGCCGGAAGAACAGATTTTCAGAACCACATGGCGCAGGTATATGCTGAAGAATACGGGCTGCTGCCCTTTGCCGGATCTGATAATCACCGGGCGGGAAATTGTAGCCGACTGGCAGGCGTGGATTTACAGGAGAGCGCAAACAGTGTGGAGGAGTTTATCTGCGCTATTCGTGGCGGGCGTTATACGGTTTTTTGCGAGAATCTCTGATGGCGGCAGATGTAGCGGGAAGTGTGCGGTCAAAAGCACTCAAATTGCGACCGAAGATTCCGGACGAGCCTGTTGCGTTTGATTTTCTGTCTTGAATGAACGCCTGAAGTTGAAACCGAATGGAATCAAGTTCGGGGGTTGTTTGCGATGAAAGAGGAATCGCATGGATTAAACACAGAAGTGTGTGAGAATTGCAATATTTCAAGTAAAAACTGCAAGGAATTTGTTTCAGTTAACTGTTATAGTACAAATAGGGAAATAGAATCGGGCGTCCCGGAAAACGCTGTATGAAAATTCGTTTAGGAGGATTCAACAAACATGGAAGTTAGATGCGCATCAAATCCCAAGGATGTAAAGAACTATACAACAGACAGACTGAGAGAGGAATTCCACATCAGCAATCTGTTTACTGCGGACAATATCAAAATGGTTTACAGCCATATTGACAGAATCATCACGGCAGGCTTGATGCCGGTATCGAAGGAACTGAAGCTGGAAGGCGGCAAGGAGCTTGCGGCAGAGTATTTCCTTGAAAGAAGAGAAATGGGCTGCATCAACATCGGCGGCAAAGGCGTGATCACCGTTGACGGCACAGAGTATGAGATGAATCCCAGAGACGGTATCTATATCGGCATGGGCAACAGGGAAATCTCCTTCAAATGCATCGATGCAGAAAACCCGCCGAAGTTCTATGTTTCGTCCTGCCCGGCACATAAGTCCTATCCGACTGTGAGAATCGACATCACGAAGGCAAAGAAGGTTCCCTGCGGCAGCGTGGAAGAATGCAATAAGCGCGTGATCAACCAGTACATTCATCCGGAAGTCATGAAGAGCTGCCAGCTGGCAATGGGTCTGACCCAGCTGGAGTCGGGCTCCAACTGGAACACGATGCCCTGCCACACCCATGACAGAAGAATGGAAGTATATCTGTATCTCGACATGGGTGAAGACGATGCGGTATTCCACATGATGGGAGAGCCGAACGAGACCAGGCACATCATCATGCACAATGAAGAGGCCGTGATCTCACCCAGCTGGTCGATCCATTGCGGCGTCGGCACCAAAGCCTATTCCTTCATTTGGGCGATGTGCGGCGAAAATCAGGAATTTACCGACATGGACTTCATCGCAACCAAAGAGCTGAGATAAGCTCCGGAAACAGAATGATTGAACCGAAAAGGAGAACATTATGTTTAGTTTGGAAGGTAAAATTGCGCTGATCACCGGCGGCGCACATTCCATCGGCTTTGCCATCGGTGTCGGCCTTGCAAAGGCGGGTGCGACGGTCTGCTTTAACTGCTCGAATGAGGCAAGCAGACAGCGCGGCATTGAGGCTTATAAAAACGAGGGAATCGACGTTCACGGCTACGTCGCGGACGTGACAGATGAAAAAGCGGTGAGGGAACTCGTCGCAAAGATCAGAGACGAAGTAGGCATCATTGATATCCTTGTAAACAACGCGGGCATCATCAAGCGCATCCCCATGACGGATATGTCGGTTGAGGACTTTACAAAGGTCATCGACGTAGACCTGATCGCGCCGTTTATCTGCTCGAAGGCGGTCATCCCCGGCATGATCGAGAAGGGTCACGGCAAGATCATTAACATCTGCTCCATGATGAGCGAGTTGGGAAGAGAAACGGTATCCGCCTACGCCGCTGCCAAGGGCGGACTGAAGATGCTGACCAGAAACATCTGCTCTGAGTTCGGCGGCGCGAACATTCAATGCAACGGCATCGGCCCCGGCTATATTGCGACAAACCAGACAGCTCCGCTGCGTGAGCGTCAGCCAGATGGCAGCCGGCATCCGTTTGATCAGTTCATTATCTCGAAGACGCCGGCAGGCCGCTGGGGCACCACGGACGATCTGATCGGCCCGGCGGTATTTTTAGCCAGCGACGCCAGCAACTTCGTGAACGGACATATTCTCTACGTTGACGGCGGCATCCTTGCTTACATCGGAAAACAGCCGTAAAGAAACGGACGCTTCGGTCTGCAGAAAAAAACAGGTATCCCCCGGCATATGTGCCGGGGGATACCTTTATATGGACTGGCTGGCCTTATTCAACCGTTACGGAGAATTTGTGATATTTTCCCGGAGAAATGCCGACGTGGGCGGAAAAGGTGCGGATGAAATTTGCATAGTCCCTGAAACCGCACATGGCGGCGGTCTCGGAGACGCTGCGGCCTTCTGTCAGGAGTTTTTTTGCCTCGGAGATCCGCTTGCTGATGATATACTTCGAAACAGTCGTATCCAGATACTTCTTGAAGAGCTTACAGAGCTGATTGACGGAGATATAAGCATTTTTTGCGATGATGTTCAGAGACAGCTCGTCCTGATAATGATGATCCACGTATTCCATGGCAAGGCGAAGCGCGGTGTTGTCCAGCGAGGAACCGCTGTTTGGCTGGTTTCTGCTGGCCAAGGTGTTCATCTGCGCCAGAAAGCGCATGATAATGCTGTTTTTGATCACATCATCCGCCATCGGATATTCCCGGCTCAGTTCCTCAAAATACCCCTGAAAAATAGAAAGCTCGTGGGCGGAAAGCAAGATTTTGTTGCAATGGGGTCCTTTGTGATAGAAGCAGTCTGAAAGAACAGTCTGCTGCGTGGAAAGACGCAGCATCAGCTCGGGATGGATCTGCAAGACGTAGCGGTCAACCTCGGCTTCTTTTAGAAAGGTGATCTTATGGGGCTCAAACTGATTCATAAAGAAAAGAGAGCCGTCGTCAACGGAATAAACGCGTCCGTCGATCAGAAAGGTACTTCCGCCTTTCAGACAGAGAAAGATCTCGCAGCATTCATGGGTATGAACATTCGTGCTTTGGAGATTTTCTCTGGAGTGATAGACTCCGAAAGACTGATGTTCTATTGCATAACGTAATGCGTCTTTGCAGGTGTCAAAGACATTGTTCATGTGAATCCACCTCTGTATGGTCTGTGCTTTTGGAAAGTTTACCATGAGTGTGTGAGAATTGCAATATTTTAATTAGAAACTGCAAAGACATTGTTCATAATAATTGGTATATTACTGAATGTGGATTATAATTGTGCAGGTTTTATTATTTAGAAATTGTCTCTGAAAAAGGAGTTTTTTATGAAAACGATCAGAAAAAGAGATCTTCCCGGAACGACCTCAACGGAACCGAGAGCTTATGAAGCGCCCCACCGCGATCTGGCACGAAGTGCCGCCTGCGAGGGTATTGTACTTCTGAAAAATGACAATCATTTTTTGCCGATCTCCGATAAGTGCAAAATTGCCTTATACGGCTCCGGCGCGATCAAAACCGTAAAGGGCGGCACCGGCTCCGGCGACGTCAACGAGCGGGAGAGCATCAATATTTACAGAGGTCTTCTCAATGCCGGGTTTACCGTTACAACAAAATCGTGGCTGGAGGACTATCAGCAGCAATATGACACGACCCGCCTTGCCTGGCGGCAGGATATTCTGTCCCGCTGCCGGTCCTCCGCTTCGGACTTCTTTGAGGTTTACAGCACTACGCCGTATTACAGACCGACGGGCCGTATGGCAGAGAAAACCGATGCGGAAACTGCCGTTTTTGTTTTGAGCCGAATTGCCGGCGAAGGCGCCGACCGTCATGCCGAAAAGGGCGATTATATACTGTCTGATGAAGAGGAAGCGCTGCTTTCCGGCATCTGTGCCGTTTATCCGAACGTGATCGTGCTGATCAACGCGGGCGGCGTTGTGGACTGCTCTTTTATCGACAGATATCCGGCTATCAAGAGCGTACTGTATATTTCGCAGCCGGGCATGGAAACCGGCAATGCGGTGGCAGACGTGCTGACCGGCAAGGTCACGCCGAGTGGAAAGCTGACAGATACCTGGGCTTACGCCTACAAGGATTATCCCAATGCGAAGACCTTCTCTCACAATAACTCAAATGTGGAAAAAGAGTATTATGAAGAGGGCATATATGTCGGCTATCGGTATTTTGATACCTTCGGCATCCCCGTGCGCTATGGCTTCGGCTTCGGACTGTCCTATACGGACTTTTCCGTGAAGGTCGTCGGCGTAACAAAGGAGAAAGGGGCGGTAAGCGTTGAAGCGGTGGTAAAAAACACCGGCGATACCTTCTGCGGGAAAGAGGTTGTGCAGATCTACGTTTCCTGCCCGACCGGCAAGCTGGAAAAGGAATACCGCAGACTGGTCGGCTTCGAAAAAACGGAGCTGCTCGCCCCCGGTGAAAGTCAGACGCTGCACATTTCATTTGATGTGGAGCAGTTGACATCCTTTGAAGAGAAAACTGCCCGTTATATTCTCGAGCCGGGCGTGTACGGAATCTTTGCAGGCAGCAGTCTGGCTGACAGCGTGCTTGCCGGTTCCCTTACGCTGCAGGAGGAGATCGCTGCAGAGCAGCTGAGAAACATTTGCCCGGTCGCGGAGGATTTCGCAGAACTGAGTTACCGGGAAACTGCTGCAGGCGAAGCGGTATCTGCCCGCCGCGCGGATATGGAAAAGAAAGCGCAGAGGCTGCCGTGCCTTGCAATCACAGAGCAGGATGTTTCGCTTGCTGCCGTCGATTATGACAGAGAAGATGAGCTCGCGGATTCGCCGGAGATGGAACTCGTTCAGAGCCTGCGGCCTGAACAGCTTGTGCTGCTGGCGACCGGAAATCCCGTCAGACGGCAGGGAAGCAATATCGGCTCGTCCGGCATCTCCGTGCCCGGATCGGCAGCGGAAACCAGCGACTGCGCGCTGGGAGCAGGGCTTGCAAATATCGTTCTTGCAGACGGCCCGGCGGGCCTGCGCCTGAATAAAACCTATCAGGTGCAGGAGGGAAAGATCGTTCCCGCGCCTTTCAAAAAGAGCTTTGAAAACGGCTTTTTTGCCGATGATAAGGACGAGGAGATCGGAGAAACCCATTACCAGTTCTGCACGGCGATCCCGGTGGGTACGCTTCTGGCGCAGACCTGGAATACCGCGCTCATTGAAACGGTCGGCGCTGCAGTTGCAGAGGAAATGTGTCTGTTTGACGTCACACTTTGGCTTGCACCCGGTATGAATATCCACAGAAATCCGCTCTGCGGACGGAATTTCGAGTATTATTCCGAGGATCCGTTTGTATCCGGAACGATTGCCGCCGCCATGACAAAGGGCGTGCAGTCCGTACCGGGGTGCGGAACGACCATCAAGCATTTCTGCTGCAACAATCAGGAGGATAATCGGACGGGTTCTGACAGCGTTATCAAGGAACGTGCCCTGCGTGAAATCTACCTGAAGGGTTTTGAGATCGCCGTAAAAAAATCGCAGCCCATGTCGATCATGACGAGCTATAATTTGGTCAACGGGATTCATACTGCGAACAGTTATGATCTTTGTACGACCGTTGCAAGAAAAGAATGGAATTTCGGCGGAACGATCATGACGGACTGGAACACCACGAGAGACTGCACGGCCGCCGGCTGTATTCGCGCAGGCAATGACCTCGTTATGCCGGGGCAGCTGTACGATCACGAGAGCATCAGGCAGGCGCTGGCAGACGGGAGTCTGACAATGGAGCAGCTGCAGCTTTGCATCGCGCATACGGTTCATGTGATTTTGCAGTCGAACCAGTATGAGGATGCAGAATCCTATCGGGCATAAACGGACAATTTGACTGTTTATTCTGCGCTTACAGTATGGAGAAACGTAATGAAGAATGTGGAAACAACCAATGGGTTCCTTACCAGATGGCTGATATGCGGGCCCAAACTCGGTGATGTTGATGTAGACACATCGAACATTCCGATGGAAGACATTGAGAACCGACTGCGCGCACGCATTGCGTGTGAGGAATGTGAAGCTCCGCATCGTGTTGCTTGCGGTGAATCCTATTCCGGCCAGACGTGGCGCTACCGCTATACGGGAAATAACATCTTTGTGGATTTAAGCGATTTTTATTTCCATTTGTGCACTGTAAACTTCTATGCCTTTACGCAGGTGGAAGCAGCGAAGGACACGGAGCAGGTCATGTGTCTGTGGTGCTATCCCGGAACGGACGTATGGGTCAATGGTGAAAAGGTCATAAGGCATGAGATCCCCGTCTATCAGCCCATGCGGCGGTTGACTGCTGCCATTCGTCTGAAGCAGGGCAGAAACGATATATTTGTGCACTGCTATAATCTCGGCATCCGCGATACGAGAAACATCTTCGGCATTCAGCTGCAGGGCGATCTTGCAGAGCTTTCAAATACGCTGCCGGATCCGGATGGCAGCGTTACGCAGATGATGGCAGCTGACGCATGGCTGGACGGAGTCAGACCGAAGGGACAGAGTTTAGTCGCGCAGTCGGCGCCGCCTGCCGCCTGCCTGGCAGAGCTGAGGTATAAAAACGGCAAAAAAACCGTCCTTTGGGAAAAGGGCGATATTTTGGATATGGGCGCAGGATGCGAGGAAATTGATCTGTCTGTCTCGCTGCACGGGGAGCGTCTGACGCGAAATCTTGAGATCCCCGAAAATGACAGACCGGTTTACCGCTCCGGTGACGTCAGCATTGAAGAACACCGAAATAACGTGCTGGCGGAGCTTGTGGAGCTGGGCAGCGAGTATGATCCCGAAGAGGATCCGAAGGGACTCTTCGCCTACGGCGTCTACGCAAGGCTGGCCGCAAACGGCGGAAGACTGTCCGCTTTGGACAAAAAGATCCTGATGCGGTCGTTGGATCTTGTCGATTCCTGCATCGACTGCGCAGATTTTACGCTTTCCGTCCTGCTGAGGATCGCGCTGACCTTCCGGATCGATGACGAAGAGCTTCAAAACAGAATCAGGCAGGTGGTGCTCAATTTCCGCTACTGGACGGACGAACCCGGAAAAGACGCCATGTGCTTTACCAGCGAAAACCATATGCTTCTGTTCCACGGATGTCAGATGGCTGCGGGTCTTCTTTATCCGGATGATATCTTCATGCGCAGCGGCAGAACCGGTCGGGAGATGAACCGGCTGGGCAGCGAACGCTGCAAAAAATGGCTGGAGCAGGTTTCGGAAAACGGCTTCGAAGAGTTTCTGAGCGAAGTATACATGTGCATTACGGCGTCTGCCATTCTGATGCTGGCGGACTTCGGCGATGAATCGGTCAGCCGGATGGCGAAGCAGGTGCTGGTGCAGCTGCTGGAGCAGCTTGCGCATCATGCCTTCCGCGGCAATGCGATCGGTCCCATGGGACGCGCTTACCGCGACGTGATCGCGCCGCACAGACAGGGAATGCAGTCCCTGCTCCATTATATGAGCCCGAAAGCGCCGAAAAGACGGACGTATTTCCTTTCCACCTTCACAACAAGCGGCTTTGAGATCCCGGATTATCTGCCGCGGATGATGGAAGAGCCGGTTTCCATGGTGTACCGTTCCGGAAGTGCGGAAATCAATCTTGAAAAAACAGAGGATTATCTGCTTTCCTCGGTGAGCTGCCCGGGCAGACAGCCCGCCGCCCCGGAGCAGAGGAAATACGGGTACCATGCGACCGCATTCGCGCCGGGTGTCCTCGGCTATCAGCAGCATTTGTGGTATGCGGGGCTGGATATCGACTGCGTTGCATTTATCAATCATCCGGGCGTCAGCAAGGACAAATGCGAGATGCGTCCCGGTTACTGGTACGGAAACGGGATCATGCCTGCATTAAGGCAGGAGGGGCGTGTGCTCGGCGGGATCTATGATCTGAGCGTTCACAGCCATCCCATCTATTTCACGCATCTGTTTTGGCCGTCATATGCGCTGGAAAAATCCGTGCTTGAGCCGAACTGGTTCTTCGGCTGCAAAGGGAACGGGTATATTGCGATCTGGTCGAGCATTGAGGGCGTGCCCTTTGACGACGTGCTGACCGGGTGCGAGTATCGTTTTGCCGGCGCACACTCGGCGTTCCTCTGCGTCATGGGAAGCGCACGGGAGGACGGCTCCTTTGAGGCGTTCATGCAGAAGGCGAAGGATATGGCGCCGCGTCTGTCTGACGACGGCATGACGCTGCGCACGCAGGACGGATTCCGTTTGGATTATATGCAGATCCGATAAAAAACCTGCCGGTACTTGTATTGAAAAGCCGGTGCGTGCTATGATAAAAGAAAGAAGAGATCAACTTCCGGTCGGCAAGGAGAACGAAGAGATATGCAGGAAAACAGAAAAAAGTGGAATACGGAAAAGATTTCAGTTTTTTGGAGATTCTTTGCAATGATGTGCGGCTTTCTTGTTCTGATCGTGGCGGTGATGCTGGCGAGCAGGGAGCAGCTGACGGACGTGCTGGTGGAGAAAAACCTGAACGAAGTGCAGCTCAGCCTGAATTCCTCCTGCCAGCAGCTTTCTGACAGTCTGTATGCGATTTCTGAGATCCCCAATATTGTTGAGCATTCCGTGCCGTATTCCAGAATTGTTGCGGAGAAATCTGAAGCGCTGCCATACAAATATTATCCGGCCGCAATGGAAATCCGATCGCTGCTAATTTCGCAGGCAACTTATCTCGGAAACTGCACTGAGATCATGATATACATTCCGGATGTTGATACGGTCTGTTCCAAGCAGCTCAAGGTGAAAAGCTGCACAGACTATTTTTCCGGTGGTGTCAGCTTCGCGAAAACAGATGAAGCTGCCGTCGTGGAAAATATCCATCAGAAAAGCGCGCTGACACTCTATCCGGTGGATGAGGTTGAAATAAACAGTATAGCCGGAGCAGACCGGTATTTCATCGTAACTGCCCATCCGGCGGGCTGCAGCACCGGCGTAATGACCATATTCCCGGAGTCAATGCTGCTGAATGTTTTGAACTATGATAGGCTTCCGGAAGGAAGCTATCTGAAGATCACGACAAAGGACGGCGGGATCTTTGAGCAGTATCCGGCTGATTTTCCGATGGATGATGCTGAGTATTACTGGCTGACCTCGAATGTTTCCAAGCTGAATCTTTCGGTTACGGTTTGGCTGCCGATGTCATATTTCCAGTCGCTGATGAAGCCGTTTTACAGAAACATGGTGATCAACTCCGGGCTGTTTCTGCTGCTTGCCTTTGCAATGTGCATTGTGTTTTCCAAGGCTTCCGCCAAACCGCTGCAGGAGCTGGTCGAAAGAATGCAGTCGGAGGAGGAGCTGCCACAGAATGAGCTGAAGGCCCTCGACAGATTTATCACAAAGTCCGGGCTTGAGCTGGCATCGCTGAAGGACAGACTTGTGCAGAGTCAGCTGATCCGTCTGTTTTTCGGCAATGCGCTGACGGTCGAAGAGGAAAAGCATCTGAAAAAAGATCTGAACGGACTGGATTCTCTGCGGATCGCGCTGATCGAGACAGAGCGAAATGCCGATCAGCTGAAGCTCGCCGCGGACGTGGAGCAGCAGATGGAAAAGAAGTGCCGCTCCGTTATCATCAGCCGCACGGAAATGGGTTTCCTCTTTTCCGGAGACGATGAAAGCCTGAACGCAATGGTTCTGAAAATCAACGAGATCAATTCCGCCGCGCCCGGCTCAGACAGGAAGCTCAAATGCGGCATCAGCGACGTTTTCTCTGATTTGGATGATTTTAACGTCGCTCTGCGGCAGGCAAGAGCCGCCATTCCGCAGAAGTTTGAAGCCCGCGTTTTTGCACCCGACAGCAGGATCGCGCAGAATATCGTCATCTCCTGGACGCCGCATGAGAAGCTTTACAGAAGTATCCTGTCGAAAAATGAAGCCGAAGCCCTGACCGTGATCAGAAAGGCTGCCATGGCGACCGACACCGAGCACGCGGAGATTTTCTACGACAATCTGGCCTTTGTCATTCTCTGCTCGGCAAACGAGGTCGGCATCGATACACGGGAGCTGAAAATATGGCATTATGACGAGCGTCTTTCCGCAGCGGATAATTTCTGCAGACTTGAGTATCCGCTGAAAAGACTGCTGACTCTGGTGAATATGCTCGAAAATAATCAGGAGGACAACAAAAAACAGCAGGTCATGCGATATATCCGCGAAAACTTCTGCGACAGCTCTCTGTGCATCGCACAGATCGCCGAAGAGCTGAAAATCAGGGAATCGGACGTCAGCGAGACAGTACGCCAGTATACCAGTCAGAGCTTTGTCGATTATATTGCGGATCTGCGCATGAAAAAGGTCGTCGATCTGATGGCGGACTTCGACAGAAGTCTTTCGGATATTGCCGAAGCGTGCGGCTATCCGGCAGAAAGCACGTTCTACCGGGTGTTCAAATCGCATTACAACAAGACCCCCGCCACCTATCGAAAAAACCTGATGAGAGAGCTGAACAATGCCAAATGACGGCGCTTTTTGTTTGAAATGCACAAAAACTCTCAATGCCCATTGGTAAAAATAATGGTGAAATACTAGAAAATAAGAAAAAAGAAAAGGATTGAAGGTTGCCCGTGAGGGCAGCCTTCTTTTATACTGTAGGTGTCTTGAAAGACAAAAAACATTTTAGGAGGAAAACATGAAAAAACTGATTGCACTGCTTCTTTGCGTTTGCATGGTGCTTTCCTTTGCTGCCTGTGCAAAGACCGAAACGGCACCTGAAGAAACAAATGCCCATGAAGCAACCGAAACCCCCGCTGCAAATGAAACCCCCGCTGGAACCGAAACCCCCGCTGCAGCGGAATCTTCCGATTCCGTGAACGTCAGCGGTTTGGAGCCCGGCGCGCTGCCCATCGTTCCCGAGGGCCAGGAAGTTACCCTGACGCTGGGCGTTCGTCAGCAGGCTCAGACTGAGGACTACGAAAACAACGAATTTACACAGTGGCTCGAAGAGCAGACCGGTGTAAACCTTGAGTTCGTGTACTTCTCTTCCGATTCTGACGAAGCACAGCAGCAGCTGTCTCTGATGGTCGCCGGCGGCGAAAAGCTCCCCGACATCATGATCCGCAGCGCAGGCAAGGGCATCTCTGCTGTAAACGAATACGGCGAGGATGGCTACTACATCGACCTGAACCCGTACTATGATGCAGGCCTTGCATACTATTGGACCAAGGCTGCGGAGCGTGCAGAGTCTACTGTTCCTGGCTATATGGATACTGCACTCAGCTGCGCAGTCGACGCCAATGACGGCAGCAGATACGGCTATCCGTATTCTGAGATTTCCAACGGCAACGACGTTACCGCAAACCATGCGTGGATCAATGTTGAATGGCTCAACAAGCTTGGTCTCGAATTCCCCAAGACCATCGACGAACTGCATGACGTTCTGACTGCATTCGTCAATGACGATCCTAACGGCAACGGTCAGAAGGACGAGATCGGCATCATCTCCGCGCTGACCCGTTATCGTGCAGACATCTTCCAGTATCTGATCAACGCATACGTTTTCTGCAACGATACCTATCTTTATAACTCCACCGACGGCAAGATCTGGCTGCCCTACACCACTGACGAGTATAGAGAAGCGCTTAAGACTCTGAATCAGTGGTATGAGGAAGGCCTCATCTCCCCGCTGACCTTTACCATCAGTGACAATGCAGAAGTGAAGCCCATCTGGACGCCCGATGACAATGTTGCAATCGTTGGCGTTGTCGGTGGTCACGCTTCTCTCTTCACCCAGGCTGATAATGAGACTTTCTTTGAGTATGAGCATATGTGGCCGCTTGCCGGCGCTACCGAACTCGGCGGCTACGCAAACACCATGGCTCCGAACCTTGAGTACACCTCCGCGATTTCCGCAGACTGCGAGAATCCCGAAGTAGCATTCCGCTTCCTCGATTTCCTCAGCAGCGACGAAGCTATGCTCCGCTGCCGCTACGGCGTGGAAGGCAGAGAATGGACCTGGGCAACCGAAGGCATGACCACTCTGCAGGGTGATCAAGCTGACATCGATCTGCTTGACGAGTCCATGTGGAGCGAGCAGAACAGCGTCCTCTGGCACGAGATCAACCCGGGCCTGCTGGACTACTCCCATCTGTATGAAGCATTCCACGATGACGGCTCCTTCTCCAGCAGAAAGGCCGTCCGCGCGATCCAGTGCCGTACCAGAACGCTCGAAGGCACGATCCCCGCAGAGCAGGTCACGAACCTCGTCTATACTGCAGACGAGCAGGCAGTTATCAGTGAATATCAGCAGCTCTTCAAGGACTATATGAGAGCCGCACGTTCCCAGTTTATTTCCGGCGAACTTGATATCGAAGACGATAACGCATGGAACGCATATCTTGACGCCTGCGAGCAGCAGGGCGCCAGCAAGCTGATCGAGGCCGCACAGGCTGCATGGAGCAGACAGAACGGCTGATTCAGAAACATGTGAAACTTGGCGGGGCTTTTGCCCCGCCAAGGACGTACTTTTGGAGATTTTTATGGATAGTAAAGAAAAATCGGCAAAAAAAGGGAATAGGCTGAAAAATCGGCTCCATTCTTTCTGCCATACATTTGCCCGCGACAAGCAGTTGTATCTTCTTATTTTCTTCCCTGCACTCTATATACTGATCTTTCGGTATCAGCCGATGTACGGCGCGCAGATCGCATTCAGAAATTACAGACCCAAGCTCGGCATTACCGGCAGCGAATGGGTCGGTCTGAAATGGTTTGAAAAATTCCTGACCAACTATAATTTTAAGCAGATATTTGAGAACACAGTCATTCTTTCATTATATAGCATTGTAATTAGCTTTTCTCTTGCGATTCTGATAGCGCTTCTTTTGAATGCGCTTCCCAGCGAGCGGTTTAAGAAGTTTACGCAGACTGTAATATACATTCCACACTTCATTTCCGTCGTTGTCATCATCAGCATGATGAATATGCTTTTCAACCCGGTATCCGGCGCCTACGGCACGATCTTCAATCTTTTGGGCGGCGAAGGCTATCCGACGGACTTCAGACTGATGGGCAGCTCCTTCCGCAATATGTATGTATGGTCCGGTGTCTGGCAGAACCTTGGCTGGGATACGATCATCTACACGGCGGCGCTCAGCTCGGTGTCTACCGACCTGCACGAGGCTGCCATGATCGACGGCGCCAGCCGCTGGAAGCGTGTTCTGCATGTGGATCTGCCGGCAATTATTCCGACTGCGTGCATCATGCTGATCCTGCGCTGCGGTTCCGTCATGACGGTCGGCTTTGAAAAGGTGTTCCTAATGCAGAATACCATCAATCAGACTGTATCGGAGGTCATCTCGACCTATGTTTATAAGGTCGGCATGGGCAACAGCTCTGATATGTCGTATGCAGCGGCTATTAACCTCTTCAATTCGGTCATCAACTGCTTTATTCTGGTGGTTGTAAATAAGATCTCCGCCAAGCTCTCCGACAATGAAGTCGGTCTGTTCTGAGAAAGGGTACAGCAGTATGAGAAATAAAGCACGAAAAATCAAAGATTCGAGGGCAGATAAGATCATGTACGGCATGATCAATGCGATCATGATCCTGCTCCTGATCATCATTATCTATCCGCTGATCTATGTCGTATCCAGCTCCTTCTCCTCCGGCAATGCGGTTTCCAGCGGCAAAGTCCTGCTGTTTCCGGTGGAGCCGACGTTGACTGGCTATAAACTCGTTTTTTCCTATAAACGCGTTTGGACGGGCTATCTGAATACTATTATTTATACGTTCGTCGGTACAGTGCTGAACCTCTGCCTGACGACTATGGCAGCTTATCCGCTCTCCAGAAAGAATTTCCAAGGCAAGGGCTTTTTCACAACGATGTTCCTTGTCACGATGTTCTTCTCCGGCGGTATCATTCCTACCTATCTTCTGTTTTCCAAGCTCCATCTGACGAACACGCGTTGGGCAATCCTTCTTGCCAGCGGTATGTCTGTCTATAACACGATTATCATGAAGACCTTCTTCCAGAACAGCATTCCGGAAGATATTCATGAAGCGGCGGTCATCGACGGTATTACGGATATTAAGTATCTGTTCAAAATTGTAATGCCGCTGTCCAAATCTATTTATGCGGTCATCGGTCTGTATTATGCAGTCGATCATTGGAATTCCTATTTTGACGCGTTGCTGTATCTGCGCGAAAGAGATCTGTATCCGCTGCAGATGGTTCTGCGCGACATTCTGAACGCCAACAACATCGATTTGTCGCAGATCCAGGATGCGGAGCTGCTGGCACAGCTGATCGGCGCTTCGGACGTTATGAAGTTCTCACTGATCATCGTCTCTGCGGTACCAATCTTGGTCGCGTATCCCTTCGTTCAGAAATTCTTTGAAAAAGGCATTATGATCGGTTCCGTAAAGGGCTGAGCGCCCGGGAGCCGTGCATGGAGGTTCTCCGATGAAAGAATTTTTTCCGTATAAGCTGTCGCCGGTCAATATGCCGGTGGATATTTCATTCGTGTTTGCAGACGAGAGGCCTGCCGGAAAGCATGGCTTTCTGACGGCAAAGGGCAGCCGGTTTTCCTTTGAGGATGGCGCGCCCGCCCGTTTTTGGGGCGTGAATTTTAACGGCGGCGCCTGCTTCCCGGAGCATGACTTCGCAAAAAAGGTCGCGCGCCGTCTTGCGCAGACCGGAGTGAATCTGGTTCGCTTCCATCAGCTAGACGGCGAATGGAACTGCCCGAATATTTTCCAGTATGCCAAGGGCGCTCATATGCGCTCCAACCGGGCGCTGGATGAGACCAGCATGGACAGACTGGATTATCTGATCCATTGCTTCCGCGAAGAGGGCATCTATGTTTATCTTGATCTGATCACCTACCGCAGATTCAAAACGCTAGACGGATGCGAAAAGGCAAACGAGCTGCAGGATGCTGCAAGGCCTTACAGTATCTACAATAAGACCATGGTTGGACTTCAGAAGGAATATGCCTGTCAGCTCTTTGAGCATTACAATCCCTACAACGGCTGCTGCTATAAGGACGATCCAGTCATCGTTCTGACAGAGATCATGAACGAGGGAGATCTTTTCTCCAGACAGTTCCTGCTTGAGCCGTATGCTGCTGAATTCCGGCAGCTGATGCGCGGCTGGCTGGAGGAACAGGAAATTGAGTATGACTGGGAAGGCTGCGATCTTTCCTCCGAGGATGCGCCGCTGCTCGCTTTCAAGATCTTCATGCAGAAAAAATACTTCAACGACATGAAGGCATATCTGCGCGAGATCGGCGTCAGGATCCCGATCACCGGTACGAACTGGTCGAAGCATCCCGGCATTTTCGCAGCCAGCGAAGACATGGACTTTATGGACAGCCATGAGTATCATTACGACTGGCGCTGGGGCGAGCGGGATAAGCGATGCGGCGTTGCCGCGATCACAAAGACGAAGGAAGCCTGCTTTGATACGCTGTCGCATATGCGGCGGTTCGATAAGCCGTTCTTTGTTTCAGAATGGGATCTGCCGTGGCCATGCGAATGGAGAGCGGAAAGCCCCATTCTCTTTGCGGCGCTCGGCTCCTTCCAGGGCTGGGACGGCTGGGCAATCCACACCTATTCCTATCTGCCTGCGCAGGAGGATAACAAGATCCTGGGCAAGGAGATGCTCTCTGACGCCATCAACGGCGTACCTTATAGAGAGGGCGTGTTCTCCGTGTGGAATGATCCGGCAAAGTACGGACTGTTTTATCACGCGGCATTGATTACCAGAAGAGGGGACGTTTCGGAAGCAAACGAAAAGGTCGCCGTTCAGGTCGATCCCATCTTCGGCTCGGTGAACACGGGCGAGGTCGCGGATAATATCGCCAATCTGACCTGCTGCGCAAAGGGGCAGGTACACGCTGAGGATACCATGCGTGAGGCATACCGCTGCGTTGCGGAAACGCACAAGCTTGCCACAACGCTGAGGGCGGACGAGGATGCGGATGTGCTGGTCAGCGAAAATGTCAGCCCCGTTGACGTGGCGAAAAACGAGGTTCGCTCGGACAATGGTCAGATGTACAGAAGCTGGGAGAAAAATTTCGGCTTCATCGATTCGCCGATGACAAAATGCGCCTATGGCTTTTTGGAAAAGAACGGCCCGGTGGAGTTGAATTGTGCAACAATCGACTGCAAAACGGATTTTGCGGTGATCGCAATGAGCTCACTGACCGAAGATCCTATTGAAAAATCCGACAATATTTTGCTCACGACTGTTGGCCGTGCGGAGAATACGGATATCCGGTTTGACCGTGATCGTCTTGTGGATTTCGGCCACGCACCGGTCATCGTGGAAAACATCGTGGCAACAATCAGCATTCACACGACAATGAAAACGGCAACCGTTTGGGCAGTTTCACCGGAGGGCTGCTACGGCGGAAGCATTCCGGTGACTTGCGAGAACGGAGTTCTCTCCTTCACCGTCGGTGAAAACTGGAGGAGTATGTATTATCTGATCCAGGCAGAATGACAAAAGTGCTGGCGCTGTGGCAGTCATATTCAGAATAATCCGGCAGACGTATATCTGCCGGATTTCATAAGGAGATTGGAAATGGTTCAGAAAGATCAGAGATGGGTGCCCTATTCCGATGCGCAGGCGGAGGATATGGGCGGCGGCGTCATCCGACGGATCTTGGCGCACAGTTCCGATATGATGGTGGTGGAAAACACCTTCGCGGAGGGTGCAGTCGGAAAGCTGCACAGCCATCCGCATACACAGATTACATATATTCTTTCGGGCGAATTTGACTTTACCATTGACGGCGAGACCAGAACCGTCACCGCCGGAGATACGCTTTTGAAAACGAATGGGGTGATCCACGGCTGCGTCTGCCGGAAGGCCGGCGTTCTGCTGGATGTTTTTACGCCGATGCGCGAGGATTTTATATCAAAATAACGAGTATGCCCGCAGACGCGGGCATATCTTCAATCCATGACTTGATCAGGTATAGTGTATGAAAGAAAATTATTCTGCATATTTTGACGGAGAGCTGAGCATGAAAGCGTGCGTAGCCTCTCTCACAGATACGATAAAGACGGTCGCCGAGCGTTATATAGGACAGAATACGGCACATTCGTTTCGTTTTCGTGCATACCGTACGGACGGATTCTGCCCGGACGCGGAGGGCTGGTATTCCTTTGACCTCAACGAAAAATTGCCGAAAGCCGAGATGGGACAGACCTGCCTTGTTGCTGCGAAGCTCTATCAGAAGCAGCCGGAGATGCTTACAGTCAGACTTTGTTGTTACAGCAAAACGGAACTGTTTCTGAATGGCGAACGGATCTGGTCTTCTTCGACAGCGGAGGAGATTGACAGCGACAGAATTTCCTTTGTGCAGCTTCCGTGTCAGACCGGCTGGAATCATCTTTCGCTATGCTGCAAAAAGACGGGAACGGGCTTTGGCTGCAGACTGAGCGCAGCAGAGCCATTCTGGCGCTGGATCTCTTTCAAAGCGCCCTTTACCGAACGGTACGGGCAGGGCGGTTTTATCTTCAGCCGGCTTTTTGACCGAAGCGGGATCGACCCGGCTGCCATTCAATTTGCAGATTCCGAAGCTGTTTCCGGGCTGAAGTGGTATCCTGATCTGACGGAGGGGTCGGTAAAGGATCCCTGCTGTTTTGAGGAAGTTTTCGGCCACCGGGAAGGAACGTGGGGATGCCTTTGGACGGAGATAGTGCAGTGCCGTCCGGGGAAAAAGCAGGTGCTGCTTACATTTTCCGGCTCTGATGCGGTGTGCTGCATTGACGGAATGGAGAGAAAGCCGGGCCTGACAGAGCTGTCTGCCGGTACGCATGAGCTGCTCTTGATTTCAAAGTGCCCGGAGAAAGCGGAGTGGAGCGTCTCCTGGTCCGCTGCCTATGAGGACGGGCAGACGCTGGAAGAAAGAAATCCCGGTGTGTCCGGAGCGCAGGGCAAATATCTCTATCTCGGGCCGCTCGATGAAAAGCCGGACTTTACAAAGCCGAGTCTTCACCGTCTGTACGGAACGGAAGAAAAATGCTATTGGAAGATTGACCGATGCACCTGCGTCAGACCGTATCTGGAAGAGGATTGCTTCGGCAAGTTCAGCTATCCTTTGGGTGTTACGCTGTATGGCCTTACACGGACTGCGCGGATCCTGCATCGGGCGGACATTCTTGAATATGCGAAAAGTCATGTGCGTGAATGTGCATCTCTGCATGAATACAGCATATGGGACAGAGAGACCTTCGGGTATCCGGAGATCAACAATCAGATCGTGACGCTCGGCTGCCTGGATGCCTGCGGCTCCTTCGGTTCCGCAATGCTGGAAATGTTCCGGGATGAAATGGAAGATTCCGTCCGGGAAACGGCAGATACGATCGCTGCGTATATGGAAAACGGGCAGGCACGGCTGGCTGACGGCGCGTTCTATCGTCCGAAGGGTATTCATCCCACCATGTGGGCGGATGACCAGTATATGAGTATCCCGTTTTTGTGCCGGTATTGGAAAATGTCCGGGGATGAAAAATACCTGGAGAATGCGGTCAGACAGGTGCGCCTTTTCAGAAAATATCTCTATATCCCGGAATTAAAGATAATGAGCCACGTCCTTGATTTCAAGGTCGGCAAGGCAAACGGGATCCCGTGGGGACGCGGAAACGGCTGGACGCTGTTCAGTATTTCCGAACTGCTGGAATACCTGCCGGAGGATCATAAGGATCGCGGAGAGATCCTTTCGTATTTCACAGAGCTTTGCGAGGGTTATCTTGCCCTGCAGGGAAGCAGAGGCTTGTGGCATCAGGTGCTGACGATGCCGGATTCCTATGAGGAAGCATCCGGCACAGCAATGTTCATATACAGCTTCTGCAGAGCAGTGCGCTTTGGTTGGGTAGATGAAAAACTCGGCACCCGGCTGTTTGCCGCTGCATGCAAGGGATGGGACGGCCTGCAGAGCCATGCCATCGACCGCTTCGGCAACGTATACGGGATCTGCAAAGGTTCGCTTTATTCCTATGATGCCGATTATTATAAGAATGTCCTGGGCTGGAGCAAAAACGATACCCACGGAATCGGAATTGTATTGCTGGCAGGCATTGAATTATCTGAACTGCTTTGAGATGACGGCGGGTACAACTCGCCGCAGACAGAAGAATAACGGAGGGAAATATGGATCAGCTTAAAATCGGTTGGGCGAGAAGAGAGATCTCAATGGAAGGCCCCGTCAGTATCCCCGGTCAATGGTACACGAGATTATCGGAGGGCATTCACGATCCGGTTTATGTTACGGCACTCTGCATTGACGGCGGAGAAGGGCAGGATGCGGTTATTTTCTGCTCCTGCGATATTGTGAACGTAAGAGTTATCGGTTATCAGGCGGTGCTGGAAGCGCTCAGGAAGAAAAACGCGCCCTTCCCTTTGGAGTGGGTCGTTCTGCATGCAACGCACACGCACGCCTCCATCGATGTCAATAACATCAGCGATACCGCACCGGACGGCGCTTACCGCGTACCGGGCGAAAAAAGCAGGGCATTTTTTGCAGAGCAGGCCAGCGAGGCGATTTTGGAAGCATACCGCAGCAGAAAGCCCGGCAAGATCTCCTTCGGCTACGGTTATGCGGTCGTGGCACATTCCAGAAGAGTCATCTACATGGACGACGTTTCCAAGCGTACTTCGAATGAAGTTGCCCCGAACGGACACGGCGTGATGTACGGTCAGACGAGAGACGATATGTTCTCTCATTATGAGGCCGGTGCAGATCATACGCTCAATGCGGTCTATACCTTCGATGAAGCAGATAAACTGACGGGCATTGTTGTCAACGTGCCGTGCCCCAGTCAGCTTTCCGAGCATTTTGTGAAGCTTTCCGCAGACTACTGGCATGACGTTCGGCTCGAGGCGGCGAAGGCCTTCGGCGAGGACGTCTATATTCTCCCGCAATGTGCGGCGGCCGGCGATCTTTCGCCGAGAACGCTGCATTACAAGGAGGCGCAGGCAAGAAGAATGCGCCTGAAGTACGGTCTCGGCTATCAGCTTGATCCGACGCAGGGACACGGCGCTGGACTGGATAAAGCGGGCAGAGTGACGGAGGATCATTACCGGAAGGTCATCGCAGAGAGAAAGGATATTGCGGAAAGAATCATTGAGAGCGTAAAGGAGATCTACGCCTGGGCGCAGAAGGAAAAGTATGCGGAGCTGCCCGTGAAGCATGTCTATGAAACGGCGGATTATGAAAGACGCAGGATCACCGACGAAGACGTTGCATGGTGCAAAGACGCCATCGAATTTGTCAAAAAGACGCCTCCGACGGAAACAGTTCCGGAGGAATACAGAGTTTCCAAAAGCACCTATGACGCCGTGCTGGAGTGCTATGAGGAAGCGATCGATACGGCAGAGGAGCTTAAGACCAGACCCACGCTGCAAATCGGCACCCACGTGATCAGACTCGGAGAGATCTCGTTTGTCACAACGCCGTTTGAGCTGTATATGGACTATATGCACAGAATTCAGGCGAGAAGTCCCTTTGTGCAGACCTTCCTTGTGCAGCTTTGCGGTGACGCCTGCGGAGGCTATCTTGCAACGGAGCGCGGCGTTGCGAACAAGGGCTATTCTGCCACAATCTTTGATAACAACGTATCGCCGGCTGCCGGTCAGCAGTACGTTGAAAACTCGCTGAAGCTCCTTGAGAAACTGAAGAAGGACTGAAAATATCAGGGCAGACCCCTTTCAAGCCGGTACTGCGCATTGAAAAAGAGGGCTGCGGGATGCAGCCCTCTTTGCGCGTATGCGGCAAAGACTGAAAAACAGGTGGACAAACCATGAAACATATCTTTTCTTACGATTCAAAGCTGATGCAGTTCCTTTCGGCGACTGCAGACGTGTTTATTGTAAATATTCTGTATATCCTCTGCTGCATTCCGATCGTGACGGTCGGAGCCGCACGAACGGCGCTGCATACCGTCGCCGCCGCGTGGGCAGGAAAGGAGAACGCGGGCGCTGCGGAATTTCTGCGTGCGTTCAAGGAAGGATTTTCCGGCTCGACGCGCGTCTGGCTGACGATGCTGGGGATCGGTCTGTTTCTGACGATGGATTTCCTTCTTCTGTCGCGCAGCGAGTTGCAGATGAAAAACACGCTGATGTATCTCATTATGGTTCCGACGGTTTTCTATCTGTTCTGTCTGTCCAGAATTTTTGAGATTATTTCATGGTTTGCGTGCAGTTATGCGCAGTATTTCCGAAATGCCTTTTTCGTTTCCGTTGCAAATCCGATCACTACAATCCTTCACATTGTGTTTCTGCTGTTTCCGGCGGCTGCGTTTTTCATGCGCCCGGACATTTTTACGATCGTCGGAATGTTTTGGGTTTTGGCGTATTTTTCGCTGGAGGGGTATCTTGATGCCCTGCTGTCAAAAAAGATGTATGAAAAGCTACTGAAACAGACGCAAACCGATGCTGATTTCGAAGAAAGGAATGAAACAGAACATGAAACGCTCTGAAATCAATGCGGCTCTTCGTGAGCTGGAAGCAATCTGCCAAAGAGAACACTGCTACCTGCCGCCGTTCTGCAATTTTACACCGGACGAGTGGAAAAATGTCGGCCATGAATATGACGAGGTGCGCGACTGTATGCTGGGCTGGGATATTACGGACTACGGTCTCGGCGACTTCAACAAGGTCGGTATGTCCCTCATCACCATCCGCAACGGCAACCGTGCCATGCAGGATAAATACCCCAAGGTCTATGCCGAAAAGCTCCTCTACATGAAGGAGGGGCAGTATAGTCCCAACCATTTCCATTGGTACAAGACGGAGGATATCATCAATCGCGGCGGCGGCAACATCCTCATCAAGGTCTATAACTCTCTGCCGGACGAGTCCATCGACTACGAGTCTGATGTGACGGTACATACCGACGGCCGCACCTACACCGTTCCCGCCGGAACGCAGGTGAAGCTGACGCCGGGTGAGAGCATCCACATCCAGCAGTACATGTACCACGATTTCAGCGTGGAGCCGGGCACCGGCGCGGTGCTGCTCGGTGAGGTCAGCCAGTGCAACGATGACAACACCGACAACCGCTTCAACCCGCCCGTGGGCCGCTTCCCGACCATCGAGGAGGACGAGCCGCCCTACCGTCTGCTGTGCAACGAGTATCCGAAGGCGGAGGATTGAGGGCGATGTGCGATAGAAGCATAACCAGGGCTGTAATTTATCAAAGAAGAAGGGGATCGACGCGATGAGACTTGGTGTGCGAGGACATGACATTCCGGCAGAAAACCCGGAGGAGCTTTGCAGAAAACTGGCGGCGCTCGGTATCTGTGAGATCCAGCTGGTTGCCCATAAATCGTTTCCGGATTTTCAGTATGATGCGGCGAATATTCAAACGCTGGCAGACTGCTTTGCAAGAAACAATATCCGGGTCGCGGTATATGGATGCTACATCGACCCAATGACCCCGGAAGGCGAAAAGCGCTTCCTTACACATATTCAGTATGCGAAGATCCTGAACGCGGGCGTGATTGCAACGGAAAGCGCGGTCGGAGCAACGCAGCAACAGGAGAATGAAGAAACTTATCAGAGGCTGGTGGATGTGTTCCGCAGATTCACAGAGGAAGGCCGACGCATGGGCGTCAGAGTTGCTGTCGAAACTGTTGCCGCGCACCCGATCTGCGATCCGCAAAAAACGAAACGGCTTTTGGACGATGTCGGGGCGGGCAATCTTTTTGTGATACTGGACCCCAGAAATCTGCTGCAGGATGAAAATGATGCGAGCATGAGAAGCAGAACGGAAGAAGCGATTCGTCTGTACGGAGATAGGATTGCTGCCGTACATTGGAAAGATTCGTCTGCTGCGAAAGATGATCCGGCAGTCAGATTTGCAGCAGAGCATACGGAAACAGTGCTGATCACGGAAGGTCTTACCGGGGAACTTCTTGCGGACGCCCTTTGCACATTCAAAGAAGACAGAGATTGATCTGTTTTGCCCGGTTCCGGCCATTCTTACGATAGCAGATTACAGTTGCAATGCCTAAAAAACAAGTTCAGGAGCTGATAAAATGAGAAAATACCTACTTCCGCAAACCGGGAAGTTTTATAAAGCAAATCTGCACAGTCACAGTGTCTGCTCGGACGGCAGCCTGAGTCCGGAGCAAATCAAGGAGATCTATCTGAAAAAGGGGTATTCTGCAGTAGCTTTTACGGAGCATGAAATCATGCTCGATTTTTCAAATTTGTCTGACGAAAACTTTATTGCGATCACTGCGTATGAATACGAACTGGTCAATGACAAAAATCATTTGGCTGCACTTCATGAATGGAAGCCCCGCATGGGAACACACGTGGAGAAGATACATTTGAATTTGTTCTCCAAAGATCCCCACGATACCCGGATGATCTGCTTCAATCCGGAAAATGTATGGGGAAATGCAAAAAAATATCTGCACCGTGCAAGGTATGTCGGGAATCCGGATTATGTTCGCTCTTATGCCAAAGAGGGTATCAACGAGGTTATTCACGCTGCACGGGAGCGTGATATGCTCGTCGTATTCAATCATCCGAATTGGTCCATGAATACAAGGGACGTTTACGCCGGACTGGAGAACCTTTCGGGTTTTGAGATCATCAATGGCGCGACAAATCTTGAGTCGGATATGGAATATATGCCGCATATCTATCAGGAGCTTGCAAGGCTCGGCAAACGTATGATTTGTGTCGGCGGTGATGATAATCATAAGGATTTTGAATGCGGATTGGCATGGACGATGATCAAAGCAGATTCTCTGACCTATCAGAATCTGATGGATGGACTGGAAAGAGGAAACTGCTATGCGTCAAGCGGCCCCGAGATATATGAGCTGTATGTGGAGGATTGTTCGGTGACCATCCACTGCTCGGATGCCGTTTCAGTTTATTTATATACCGCTGGACGACGCGTAGACAGGAAACTGATGGGGCAGGATGGCATACCCGTTACGGAGGCAGTCTTCAAATTGGACGAGAACGATTATATGTTCCGTATTTCCGTAAAAGATGCCAGAGGAAATCACGCCGATACACGGTATTACTATTTTGATGAAATCTGCGAACAGTGAAAAACGGTGCGAAGTGAAACGGGGTAATGAAATGAGGTATAAAATCAGTCTACCGCTACGCGAAGTATAATTCTTTTATACTGTTATGGAGATGGAAACGCTTCAGCCGTGACAGACGGATCAAATGATAGCAAGTGACTGGAACATGACGCTCTTTACATGTACCATTGGCGGTCAGACATGTCTGACAGTATGTTGTACAGTTGATGTAAATGATTGACCAAATTTGCGCAGGCTTCGTTAATTATCAGACCTGTTTGTCTTGTAAATACAATGCCGCGAAAAAGATACCTCAGGTAATTCAGGTTCATTCGCTTTTCTAATGACTGCGTTTGTGATGCGTATGGCATTATTTGACACTTGAAAAAATCTCAACTGTACGAACATCATCGTCTACACTACAATAAGGCTATATTCAGGTCAGAGCAGATTTAGGTTGGAGCAGGTTCAGGTTGGAATATATTTAGGTTGGAGTAAGTTTCAGGAAGGTTGAGAGGCTGAGGGAGAGGGATAAGTATGCCTATCGCAGATTCGGAAGACAAAGAAGTATGACAGATCTGCCTGCATATGCTGCGGCAGAAAAAACGGAGCATTTGCTCCGTCAAAACTGAAAATGCTCCCGGGAGGGCGCGAGAAGAAATCAATTCATGTTTGCGTGAAATGAGGACTTTTTGCGTCCTCTTTTTGATTTCATTTCAAAATGATTGATCGTTCCGCCTGCTAAGACAGGTGGCTGATGGGCGTGCCAACCATCTGGTAATGGAACAAAAGAAGACGAACAGAGTAAGTCTGCATGATTCAGCACCCCGCTTTGGAGAAGTTTGCGGGATGTGCAAGCGGATAACTTCTCCGGGACTATGGCAAGGTCCTGCCCTCTGCGCTTTGGCAGCGTGCCAAACCGGCAGCGCAGAAATACAAGTTGCTGATCCACAGCCGGGTGGATCATAGGACACTTGTTGCTGGTAACAGGTTCTGACCAACAACGCCCGAGTTCAGCGGGGCGTGTCCGCAGTAGCCCATTGGGCGGGGAGATATTCTGCCTATACTGCTTCGTACTGACCTCCGAAAAAACAATAGAGACAGGAACTATTCTTATTTTCAAAAAGCCCGTAATTGCAGGGCTTTGAGCGCGTGGAAAATGCCTGTTTCTCCGGAGATTCACCGGAAATGAAGCAAAACATCAATGGGTGTAGTTTGCCTGTCTGAACGAAACTATGAAGATAAAGGAGATGTACCCTATGACAATACAAGTAAACAATGTCGGTATTTATAAGGCACTTGTAGCACAGCTGGATAAGTTGTCTCGCCATAATCGGCAGGGCAGCTTCCGTACAAAGGAACGGTATTATGAGGCCGTAAAACGCTTCTGTGCATTCTTGGCGGATGCGTTTCGACTGCAAAAACTGGAAAACATTTCAGCGAAGCATCTGGTAGCGTATGTGGTGTTCTTACAGGAACATGATAAGTCTGCAAGCACCGTCAAAACAGATTTGGCTGCCATCCGATTTTTTCACGACAAGATGAGCAGCCCCCAATATAAGCTGCCCGCAAATAATGAGTTAGGCGTGGAATTGGAGCGCCGCCGCTTTGGACAAGTAGACCGAACCTGGAGCAATGTAGAGTTCAACAGAATGCTGGGCCGTGCTTTGAACGAGAATCGCTATGATTATATTCTTGCAATGTACCTTGCACGGTACGCAGGCCTGCGGCTTCATGAAAGCTTTCGCATTGACACAGCGATTGCGGAGCAGATGTTTCGGGAAGGCGTCATAACTTTCAAGGGAAAGGGAGGAAAAGTTCGCACAGTTTCCGTCAACGAACAGACTGCCATTGCGATGCGAGAACAGCTGAAACGGACGAAACGGGGTCACAAGCTCTTGGTGCCGGATGATATGCCTGCTGATTATGCTATGAATCAAATGCAGTTCTTCATCCGGAAAAACCGCAAAGACATTCAGGAGGACGAAAGCGGTGCGCCGCTAACTTATCACGGACTACGACACACCTACGCCGCCGAAAAATATCAAGAGTTTATTACAAACGGTATGACACCTTTAGATGCGCATTTCGCGGTTTCAAACCTGTTGGGCCATGAACGTTCCGATGTGACCGATATCTATCTGGCGTCCCTTGTGCCAGGAAAATGCCATGGTAAATAACGGTATGAATTCCAATGCCGTTGGTCAAACTATCCACGGAGGCGAAATAATGGAGATTCAGGAAATCAAACTGGGACAGGTCACTTATGAGATTCAAAGAGTATACAGCGGAGATCGTCCTGCTTCAGAATTAGTCTTGGATAGACTGACCCAAAGTGCACAGCCAGTTTATCCCTTTGACGAAGGCGATACTCATGAAGTATAATATCAACTGTGGATCTATTTGTCGTGAGGAGGCGAATGTGAGAAGCGACAAATTGACATTGGGATTTTCCTATCTGCGTCTTTCCAACGAGGAAGCACAGGGCGGTGAATCTTCAAGCATAACCAATCAGCGTATGATTGTACAGAACTATTGCAGACAGAATAATATCACTTTGGTGCGGGAGTTCGTGGATGACGGATACTCCGGCGGGAACTTTGACCGACCGGCTTTTCAGGAAATGATGCGTCAGTTGGAACAAAAGAAAGCCAACACCGTTATTACCAAAGACCTCAGTCGGCTTGGGCGCGATATGAGGGAAGCCAGCTACTATGCCGAGCAGTTTTTTCCGGAGCATGGAATCCACTATATTGCAATCGGAGACAACTTCGATACCGAGCGGGAGAATATCATGGCACCGTTCCTCTTTGCTATGAACGAGGTCTATCTGAGAGACGGATCCCGAAAGGTCAAAGATGTGCTCCGCAGCAAACGGGAGAGCGGACAATACTGCGCCTGCCCACCCTATGGATACCGTAAGGACAGCGAGGACAAGCACAGACTGGCACCGGATGAGATGACCGCGCCTGTGGTGCAGCGGATCTTTCAGCAGGCAGCCAAGGGCGATTCTTCCAGAAAGATCGCCTTGGAATTAAATGCTGATGGGGTCATCCCGCCACTGAAATATCGGGTTCTATACCGAGATACGTTCAGTGATGAGGGGGCGGCCAGAGCATCAGACATCTGGAATTATACGACGGTCAAGCGCATTCTGAAAAATCCGGTATACCTGGGCCACACGCTGCTGGGAAAGAGTAAAAAGGTCAGCGTAAAATCCAGTAAAAAGGTGGCTGTACCAGAAGAACTGTGGGCTGTTACGGAAAATACCCATCCTCCTCTGATTTCGGAAGCTCTTTATGAGCGGGCGCAGCAAAACCTCGGAAGGGGTTCCAAAGACTACCGCGCCTATGATCATGTGCGCAAAAGTATTTTTTCCGGTATTGCCGTATGCGCTAAGTGTGGATATTCTCTTTGCTCCTGCGGGACAGTCTACAAGGGAGAGCGGGAGAAGTACTGGTATCTTTCCTGTACGCATCAGCGGCAGGGTATTGCAGATCCCTGCAGCGGCGTCCGGGTGCGGTATGCTGACTTGCTCGAGGTCGTGCGACGGGACTTAAACGCTCTGCTGGCGCTGCGAGATGATGAGGTCGAGAAGCTGGTCAGGAAGGCTCTGCGTCAGGCGGGCAGTGAGGAGAAACTGAAAGCGGTCAAACTGCAGCGGGAACAGGCAGAGGCGCGACTGTCAACGATCGACAGAATCGTTACCAAGCTCTACACCGATAATGCGGCGGGTGATTTGGACGATGAACGCCTGCGGCGTATGGTGGCGGAGCTGGAGAAGGAGTCTGCTGGCTTGCAAACGCTTTTGTCCACCCTGATTTCCGAGGACAAAGGGGCTGAGATCAAAAGTTGTTACGACAATTTCTTTGCGTTGGCGCACCGGTATACCCACATTGAGGTGCTTGACCGCGACACACTATTGACCTTTATAGATCGCATTGAGATAGGATCAAAGGAGTATCCTGACGGAACGGTAAAGGCTACGCACCGAAACCAGCCATATCGGCAGAGTATCCGCATTTTCTACCGCTTTATAGGAGAGATGAAAAGCGAGCCAAAACGCGATTTTCCCGTTGATGTCCCGTACGACAAAAACAGGGTTGTTTCCATCTTAAACACGGATAAAACTGTGAAGACTGAACAGAATCCGGCGTGAGTTTTTGGACGTATTGCAGATGAATTTGGCCTTTAAGATGGAGAAGGAACAGCAAGGGAAGTCGGCGTGAACCTCAAGCAGGGTTACAACGGCGATCTGACCTCCCGTGAGGCAGGCAGCGTCGGCGGCCAGATGGTCAAGAAAATGATCGAGTCCTACGAGCGCAACATGCAGTAATTGCAGGCAGGATTCCCAAAAAGAAGAAGTCCGGACGATTCCGTCCGGACTTCGTTCTGAAAAGCGTTACATATGTGCCGGAGCCTCAAAGCCGAGAAGGTCAATGCAGGTTTCCAGTACGCGGCGGGTGAGATCGATCAGAGCAATGTAGCTTGCCTTCTTTTCCTCATCCGGCTCGGTAATGATCTTGACGTCATGGTAGAATTTGTTGGCGGCACCGGCAAGCTCATAGATATATGCGCAGATCGTATTGGGCGTGGAATCGCGGTAGGCGATCTGCAGGCTGTCGGCCAGTCTTGCGAGTACGAGCATCAGATCTTTCTGCTCGGCACTTTCTGCCTTACCGAGCTTGCAGGCAGAAACGTCTTTGCCGTATTTGGCAAGAATGGACTTGATGCGGACGATGGTGTAGAGAATATAGGGGCCGGTGTTTCCTTCAAAGGAGGAGAAGCGGTCGAGATCAAAGATGTAGTCCTTGGTGGCAAGGTTGGAAAGATCACCGTATTTGAGAGCGGCCATGGCGATCTTCTTTGCTGTATCGCCCAGTTCCTCATCGGAAACGGTCTGATTTTCCTTGATCTTCTCTGTTACATAATCTGTGATTTCGGCAATGAGGGTTTCCAAACGCATGACGCCGCCGGCTCTTGTTTTGAAGGGCTTGCCA
>JAEDIZ010000054.1 GCA_016296635.1 Oscillospiraceae bacterium | reverse complement strand
GGGACAGGTTGGTGACGTCATCAACGATGCCGATGGTGAACTGATGCTTGGGAGCGTCCTTAGTCAGCTCGTTGTAAACAGCGAACACGGAGGCGGGAGGCGTATCCTTGGAGCCCAGACCGTAACGGCCGCCGATGATGGTAGCCTGAACGCCTGCATTGGCAAGAGCGGTAACAACGTCCATGTAGAGCGGTTCGCCCTGACTGCCCGGTTCCTTAGTGCGGTCGAGGACTGCAATCTTCTTTGCGGTTGCAGGAATAGCTGCAACGAGCTTTTCAGCGCAGAACGGACGGTACAGACGGACCTTGACAAGACCGACCTTTTCGCCGTGGGCGTTCATGTAGTCGATGACTTCTTCTGCAACGTCGCAGATAGAGCCCATGGCGATGATGACGCGGTCAGCATCGGGAGCGCCATAGTAGTTGAACAGCTGATAGTTGGTGCCGAGCTTTTCGTTGACCTTGCCCATGTACTTCTCAACGACTGCGGGCAGTGCATTGTAGTACTGGTTGCAGGCTTCACGGTGCTGGAAGAAAACGTCGCCGTTTTCGTGGCTGCCGCGCATAGCCGGGCGCTCGGGGTTCAGAGAGTGCTTGCGGAAAGCTTCAACAGCTTCCATGTTGCACATTTCTTTCAGATCAGCGTAGTCCCAAACAGCGACCTTCTGGATCTCGTGGGAGGTACGGAAACCGTCAAAGAAGTTCAGGAACGGAACTTTGCCTTCGATTGCAGCAAGGTGAGCAACGGGGGACAGATCCATAACTTCCTGCGGGTTGGTTTCGCACAGCATAGCGAAGCCGGTCTGACGGCAGGCCATAACGTCAGAATGGTCACCGAAAATGTTCAGAGCGTGAGTAGAGACAGTACGGGCCGAAACGTGAAAAACGCACGGCAGCTGCTCAGCTGCGATCTTGTACATGTTCGGGATCATCAGCAGAAGACCCTGAGAAGCGGTGTAGGTGGTGGTCAGAGCGCCGGCGCCGAGGGAGCCGTGGACTGTACCGGATGCACCTGCTTCGGACTGCATTTCAGCAACCTTTACGGTGGTGCCGAAAATGTTCTTCAGACCTGCAGCGGACCACTGGTCGACAAAATCGGCCATGGGAGACGACGGCGTGATGGGATAAATGCCTGCAACTTCCGTAAACGCATAGCTTACGTGAGCAGCAGCATTGTTGCCGTCCATGGTTTTGAATTTTCGAGCCAAAATATATTACCTCCTAAAAGTAATTACATTTTTACTGCACGATTGTGCAGATTAAATATATCACACTTCGTTTTCAATGTAAATGAAAAATCACATCTTTCGAGGGAAGTTTTGTAAAAAACAAATGGAAATTCGAAAACCCGGTTTTCTTTTTTCAAAAAAAGGAAATTCCTGTTGGTTTTTTTCACGCAATGCAGTAGAATAGACAAAAGCCATAAAAAAGGAGAGAAGTAGCATGCTCAGTCATGTCCGTTCTCTGGGCCTCAGCGGAATCGACGGGTACGAAGTTTCCGTCGAATGCTACATTACAAACGGAATGCCGGGCTTTGAAGTCGTCGGACTTCCGGATGCCGCAGTCAAAGAATCACGGGAGCGTGTCCGTGCTGCGATCAAAAACTGCGGCTTCAAGTTTCCGGTCAGCAGAATCACACTGAATCTTGCACCCGCCGGAACGAGAAAAAGCGGGACACTTTACGATCTTCCAATCCTGCTCGGGATCCTTGCCGCTTCCGGCAATGTAAAGCTGCCGGAGAAGCCGAGTGCTTTTCTAGGAGAACTGAGTCTGGAGGGCGAGGTTCGTCCGGTCACCGGTGTGCTGCCCATGGCGTTGGCAGCAAAACAGCTCGGAATTGAAGTTTTATATGTGCCGGAAAGCAATGCACCGGAAGCCACGCTGGCAGACGGATTGTGTGTATACGGAGTAAAAAATGTCCGGCAGTTGGTTTCACATCTTTGTGGGCAAGAGCAGATTGAGCCCGCCGAAAAATGGGAGCCATCCGGAGAAAACGCATTCCTGCCGGATTTCAAGGATGTGAAGGGGCAGGAAAATGTAAAACGCGCCTTGGAAATTGCTGCTGCAGGCGGTCACAACGTGCTTCTGATCGGCCCGCCGGGTTCCGGCAAAAGTATGCTTTCCAAACGCCTTCCTTCGATTCTTCCCGAAATGACGAGAGAGGAATCTCTGGAAGTTACGAAAATCTATTCCGTGATGGGTATGCTTTCGCAGAAATCGCCGCTTGTCAGCGTAAGACCGTTCCGGTCTCCGCATCACACAGTTTCGGCGACCGCGCTGTCCGGCGGCGGATCGAATCCGAAGCCGGGTGAGATTTCCCTTGCGCATAAAGGCATTCTGTTTCTTGACGAGCTGCCGGAATTTCAGAGAGATACGCTGGAAGTCCTTCGTCAGCCATTGGAAGACGGGCAGGTCACGATCTCAAGAGTGCAGGGCTCGGTTACATATCCCAGTGTGTTTATGCTGGTCTGCGCCATGAATCCCTGCAAATGCGGCTGGTACGGCGATCCCAGCGGCAGGTGCAGATGCTCAGACGCGGACGTACAGCGATACATGAGCAGAATTTCCGGTCCGCTTCTTGACCGCATAGATATTATCGTAGAAGTGCCGTCCATGAAGTTTGAAGAACTTAGCAGAAGAGGGGAAGCCGAGCCGTCGGCAAGTGTGAAGCGCCGTGTGGATGCGGCAAGAACCCTGCAGACCAAACGGTTCGAGTGCGGCCGCACGCAATGCAACGCGCTGATGGAGCCGTCGGATCTTCGCAGATTCTGCGAGTTGGATGAGGAATGTAAAGCGCTGATGAAATCAGCCTTTGAAGCGCTTGGCATGACGGCAAGAAGCTATGACCGCGTTTTGAAGGTCGCAAGGACAATTGCAGATCTTGATGCAAGCGAAAAAATACTCCCGCAGCATATTGCGGAGGCCATTCAGTTCCGTTCCTTTAAGCTAGGAACAGAAATCAAATAACAGGAGAGAATCATGAAAGAACTATTTTTACTGAAGTTGGGCGAGATTGTCCTGAAGGGACTGAACCGCCGTGTTTTTGAAGACAAGCTGAAATACAATACCCGCCGCAGAATGGCGAAATTCGGCGAGTTCAAGGTCTATATCACGCAGTCCACACTGTATGTGGAACCGCTGAACGATGACTGCGATCTCGATGGCGCATGGGAAGCTGCCGGTACCATTTTCGGCATCAGCATGATGTGCCGCTGCCGCGCCTGCGAAAAGAACACAGATGCCATTTTCAAGGCCTGCTGCGATTATCTCGGTGACGATCTGATGCTGGCAAAGAGCTTTAAGGTCGAATCCAAGCGCTCCGACAAGCGGTTCCCGCTCAATTCCATTCAGCTTTCGCAGGAGATCGGCGGCAGACTGGCAGAGGAGTATCCCAATGTTGCGGTCGATGTCCACAATCCCGATTATGTCGTGAATGTTGAAGTGCGCGAAAATGCCGCTTATGTCCATGGACCTTCCGTGCCGGGCGCAGGCGGTCTGCCTACGGGCACCGGCGGCAGAGCAGGCGTCCTGCTTTCCGGCGGCATCGACAGCCCGGTAGCCGGCTATATGATCGCAAAGCGCGGTGTCGAAATCGAGTGCATCCATTTCTTCTCCTATCCGTATACCTCTGAAAGAGCCAAGGAAAAGGTTTTGGAACTGGCGAAGATCATGACCAAATACTGCGGCCGCATGACCGTGGATATTGTCGGCTTTACGGAGATTCAGGAAGCAATCCGCGACAACTGCGGCGATGATTACTTCACCATCATCATGCGTAGATTTATGATGCGCATTTCCGAGCGCATCGCGCTGGATCACGGCGCAAAGTGCCTCGTGACTGGCGAAAACCTCGGTCAGGTTGCCAGTCAGACCATGGACGCCATGGCGGTGACCGGCAGAGTCGTTTCCGTGCCTCTGTTCCATCCGCTCATCGGCATGGACAAGGAGGATATCGTCAGGATTGCAAGACGCATCGGTACGCTGGAAACCTCCATTCTTCCCTATGAGGACTGCTGCACCGTCTTTACGCCCAAACACCCTAAGACCAAGCCCGTGCTTGCCCTTGTGGAAGCAGAGGAGGCAAAGCTGGATGTGGAAGGCTTAATCGAACGGGCAATTCAGAATACCGAAAAGGTGACGATCCGTTATTATGACGACTGAAGAATTAAGCTATCTTGTCGTTTCAAAGCTGAAGCGTGAAGAATTGACGCTGGCAACGGCGGAAAGCTGTACGGGCGGCCTGATCGGAAAAAGCCTTACAGATATCGCAGGCGCATCAAGTATATATCTTGGCGGTGTCATTTCCTACACCAACGGTGTGAAACACAGATTATTGGGGGTGGAGCAGTCAACGCTGGATGCCTGCACCGCCGTTTCCCGGGAAACGGCAAAGGAAATGGCGCGCGGTGCCAGAGAGGTCGTAAAATCCAACATCGGCGTATCCGTAACGGGTCTTGCAGGCCCGGACGGTGACGGCACCGGAAGGCCGGTCGGTCTTGTGTATATCGCCATTGACAACGGCGGTTTCTCCTTCTGCAAAGAGCTGCATCTGGAAGGGGATCGGGCATCCATTCGCGAGCAGGCCGCGCAGGCTGTTCTGCAGATGATACTTGATTTTGTGTAAAAGAGGGATTCAAAATGCTCAGAATTGCAATCTGTCAGTTCGGTACGGAAACCAATACCTTTGCCTCCGGCGAAGCGGAACTGTATGATGTAAGTCCCCGCGGCTGGATCCGGGCGGACGAGGTCATCAGCATCTATCGCGGCACCAGACTCGCCATTGGCGGTGCGCTGGATGAAATGGCAGAACTCGGTGTGCAGCCTGTTCCCATGGATATGATCAAGGAAGATGCCAACAAGATTTTTTCCCATTCCTTTGCGCTTTCCTCGATGGATCATATCTGCGAGGAGCTGAAGCGCAGAAGAAGCGAATATGATGCCATTTTCTTTGTTATGCACGGCGGCGGCTGCGCCGTCGGCATCGATGATCTGGAAAGCTACACCATGCGGCGTGTGCGCGAAGCGGTACCGAATATTCTGATGATGTCCTCACTCGATCTGCACGGCAATATCACGCCGGAGATGCTGGAGCTTTCTGATGGCCTGTTCGGCATCAAAACTGTGCCGCATGTCGATCTTTATGAGGCGGGCAGACTGGCCGTCAATACGCTGGTCAGAACCTACAACGGAGAAGTCAGACCGAAAATGTCGCTTCGAAGACTTCCGCTTCTGACCACATCCTCTGCCGGCTCTACGCTGCAGGGCGTTCCGAAAGAAATCAAGGAATACTTTGCTGCCTATGTGAAAGAAAAGGGGCTGCTGGATGCCACCTTGTTCCACGGATTTTCTTCTGCAGACCGTGCATTGACCTGCGCATCCGTGCTGGTCGTTGCTGACGGATATGAACCGGAAGAGGAAGCGGCGGAACTGGCAAAGTATGTATGGGAACGAAGACGCGGTTTCCTTGCGCCTTCCTATTCCGCTTCCGAAGCGATCGATCTGGCGCTTGGTATGAGAAAGAACGGATTTGTGGTTGTCAATGAATCTTCTGACAACCCGGGCAGCGGATGCCCCGGTGACGGTACGCATCTTCTTAGGGAACTGCTCAGAAGAAATCTGCCGCGTGCCATTATGGGCCCGATTCTCGACCCGGCGGCTGCAAAGCTCTGTCATACTCACAAGGTCGGCGAGAAATTTGCGATTTCCTTCGGCGGTAAACTGGAACCCACCAGCGGCGGTGCGTTGGAATTACCGGACGCAGAACTGCTGGCACTCAGCGACGGATGCTTTGTTTCCGAATCACCGGTGAACTGCGGCATGCATTTCTGCTATGGGCCGTCGGCAAGACTTCGCAGTGGTAATGTGGAATTCATCATCGTTACAAATTGTATGCAGGTATATGACTTCGGACCCTATTCCATGACCGGAGCAAAGCTTGAGGACTATGATCTGATCGGCCTGAAATCCATGAATCATTTCAGAGCGTGGTATACAACCAGAGCAGACGGCGTGGTCGCGGCCGATACACCGGGCCTTCGTCCGGCAAACCTTAAACTGCTTGATTATAAGAATGTCATTCGTCCGATCTTCCCGTTGGATGAGGATGTTACTTATGACGGAGAATGGCCGAAATGACAGGCGTTTCAGAATAAGAATGAAAGACAAGGAAACTGTTAGCATTCTTTGTTTTTGATGATTTCGGGGTATATTGACAGTCATAAGCCGCCTCCAAACGGAGGCGGCTTATCCTTTATCCGATAGAGTCCATGGCTTTGACTGCTTCTGATTTGATGGCTGAAGCAGCGTCATTTGCCGCATGATAGATGCCGCTGGATCTCGGCAGCATCATGATACCGAGTGCGCCAACAGCGATTCCGATTCCCATCGTTGCCAAAAAAGATTTCACTTTCATTGCTTCATCTCCCTTCAAGGATAGTTTGTGCATGAATTTGCCCGATATGATGCCAAAATCTGCGCTTTTTTTCTGTTCAAAGCACACATAATGTGGTATAATACAAAAAATGAAAGATAATTTGCAGGGGGTAGTCTTATGTCTGTCGATATACTGCAGGAACGCATTCGTAAACTCAAAAATCCTACCATGGTCTGTATTTCTCCGTCTGCACTTGAAATCCCGATGCAGATCAAGGATCAGGTGAAGCAGGAATACGGAGAAACGCTGAAAGCAGCTGCGGAAGCATATAAACTGTTTTCTTTCGGTATTTTGGACTGCCTGAAGGACATTGTTCCGGCTGTCAGCGTTGTCAGCGGCAGTTTTACTGCGCTGGGTGCAGACGGCGTGGCCGCTATGCAGGAGGTACTGCAGTATGCGAAGCGTCTGGGCTATTATGTTCTTTTGGATATGATGCGGTGCGATCTCGGCCAGACAGCGGATATGCTTGCTGCATCCTGCTTCGGTACAATTCAGGTTGGCGGTCAGGGATACACCCCCTACGAATGCGATGGCGTGCTGATGAGCGGCTATCTCGGAAGCGATTCCGTAAAACCGTTTACCAGCTACTGCAGTCAGGGAAAAAACGTGTTTATCATTGCAAGAAGCTCCAATAAATCTGCAAGGGAAGTGCAGGATCTTCTTTCCGGCGATCGAGTTGTATATCAGGTTATGGCGGATCTTGCTATGCGCTGGAGTACCGGACTATTCGGAAAAACCGGTTTTTCGGAAATCGGCATCGCAGTCGGTGCAACAAACACCGATGTTCTGAAGCGGCTTCGCAGTAAATATGAGCAGCTTTTTTTCCTGGTTCCTGGTTTCGGAGCGCAGGGTGCCGGTGCGAAGGATGCACAGTACGCCTTTGACAGATTCGGCAGAGGCGCTGCAATTCTTGCCGGCAGAAGCATACTTTATGCTTATCAGAAACACGATGATGGCGGTTCAAACTATCAGCAATACGCAATAGCTGCTGCAGAAAAAATGCGAGAGCAGATTCTTTCCTATATTACAATTTACTGATTGCATGTAAAATCGGAAAAGGGATATCCCTTTTCCGATTTTACTTCTTACTGCGCGCTGGAAGTGCCGCTGTCGGTGCCATAGCCGGTAGAACTGCCGCTGGTTGAACCGCGGCTCATACCGCTTGTGCTGCCGTTTGTAATACTGCGACCGGCGTCACCGTTACTTCTGCCCGAAGGATTGCTGCCGTCATAGGTGCCGTTTGTTCCTCTGCTGTTTGTCATACCGTTTGTTCCGCGGCCCGATCCATACAGATAGTCATTTGTTCCGTTCACGGTGCCGTCATCGGTAGTCGATACATTGCCGTAGCCGTTATAGGGCTCATCGGTGATGGTGGCGGTTCCGCTGCAGGCGCAAAGCACGGATGCTAGCATCAGAGCAGCAGCAAAAATTGCGAAAAAGCGTTTCATGTTGAATTCCTCCTGTTATCAAGTGAACAATCTGAATTGCACGCAGGTAGTATCTGCATTCGGCTGACGCATATGCCTGATTTGAGCGGTAATTACCGGCAGAGTTTCCGCAGTATTCCATTTTCTAAATTTCAGTAAAAATGTATTGATTATTTTGAAAAAGATTGTATAATATTTTCAGATTATATGTAGAAGGAGAACCTCCAAAATGAAAAAACTGTCGGTAAAAAAAGGCGCTCAGTGCATGGCTTGTCTCGAGTGTGTTCGTGCCTGCTCGACCGCTTTTTATAAGGAATTCCATCAGGACAAGGCTTGCCTGCAGATCATCTCCCGTAACGGCGCTGCAAAGCCCATGGTCTGTGTTCAGTGCGGTAAATGCGCAGAAGCCTGCGATCAGGGCGCTATCACGCAGAATGCAAAGGGCGTTTATGTTGTAAACAAGAAGCTCTGCGTTGGCTGCGGCAAGTGCAAGGAAGCATGCCCCTTCGGCCTGATGGTCAAAGAGGATGACAGCGAATTTGCATCCAAGTGCATCGCCTGCGGCATCTGCGTTAAAAATTGCCCGATGGAAATTCTTGAAATCGTCGAAAAGTAAGAAATACATAAAAACGCCCGTTTATCGGGCGTTTTCTGTTATGGAGGAAGCGTATGAAATATTTTTGGGGTACACTTGCGATTGTTGCTGTGCTTCTGCTGATCGTCGGTGCAATTCAATTGATTCAAGGCGCAGTCAGAACAGTCATTAGCGTAGTCGGTGTACTGCTCGGCATTATCATCGTTATTGCGATCATCTCACTGATTGCGAAATTTATCCGAAGAAAATGAATATTGCTTCTGTATAATTCAGAAAAGAGGCAGCGGAGAAATCCGCTGCCTCTTTCTGTTATGTCATTACTTATTCATGTATCTGAAGATGAATGTTACAATCTGTGCTCTGGTGCAATCTGCATTCGGACTGAAGGTCGTAGCGGAGGTACCATTGGTAATGCCTCTTTCCGCAGCCCACAGAACGGCATCATGGTAATAACTGTCCTTGGAAACATCGGCAAAGGGCATCTCTGTGCTCACGGGAGCCGGGCAGCCGAACGCACGCCACAGGAAGGTAACTGCCTGTGCACGCGTGCAGGTGCCGTCGGGATTGAAAATCTTTTCGCTGATGCCCTTGACAATATCGTTTTCCACAGCCCATTCTACGGCATCTGCGTAATATGCATCAGCAGGAACGTCATCGAAAGGCGAAGAGTCACCAGAAGAGGAGACTTCGGAATCGGCAGGAGTGTCGGGCGTTACGGAGATTCCCTTGATATATCCGCAGACGGTACACTGGTTGTCAACCATATTGTGACCCAAAGGATCGACATCCTCTGTCTTTGTAATTGCACATTCCGTACAGGTATAGGTCTTGACGCCCTTTTCCATGCAGGCCGGTTCGGCAGTTAGTTTGCCGTCATCCCATGTGTGCGCTTCAAACTTTGCGTTGACTGTCACGGCCGTTGCGGGCATGGTGAATGTGCTGCCATTGACTGCCACGTCATCACTTTCCCATTCAACGAAGTGGTAACCATCATTCGGAATAGCGATCAGGGTGACTGTATCATCCGTCGCTGCGGAAGCTTTATCTGAAGAAGCAGTACCATTTTCGTCAGCATTCACGGTGATGTCGTTTACATCGCCTGCAAAGACTGCGGTCACAGTAACCAAATGATCCGGCATGATGAATGAATTATTCGTGATTGTTACATCTGAAGCTATCCATTCCGTGAAGTGGTAGCCTACACTCGGAGTCGCGGACAAAGATACCAGTTCGCCTGCTGCTTGATAGGAAACATTTGATCCTACAGAGCCTTTTCCAACTTTATTTACTGAAATAAAGTTACTATATCGCATTCTTTTGCAGAGGCTGGCACATTTACGGTACCACCGTTATCTGGATCAAGTGTTACGGTAATGTTATAAGTTTCGTCAGTAGCTGCGAAGCTTACTGTTAGCAGCAGCGACAGACACAGTGCAAGGCAGAGAACCATTGCTAACAGTCTTTTTTCATTTCTTTTCCTTCTTTATTGCCGCTCAACTGCTGCATGATTTGTTTGGAACGGAATCACGGAATGGCAACATCACTATATAACCCAGTCTATCATGAGAACACCTGGAATTCAAGTGTTCACTTACTTCTCATGAAAAAATGAATGATTTGAAAAATCAAGTTTGCCTACTTGCTTTCTTCTCGGGCAGCTGTGCCAAAATGATGGCAATGAACATGATCGCGCAGCCGAAAAGCTCCCGCAAGGAGAGTGCCTGACTGATAAGCAGCCAGCCGAACAACGCGGCAAAGACGGATTCCAGACTCATAATCAGAGATGCGATTGTGGGCTGAACATCCTGCTGCGCAACAACCTGCAGCGTAAAGGCTACGCCGCCGGAGAGAATGCCCGCATAGCAGATCGGCAGCCAGCAGGCAAGAATAGAGGAAACTTCGGGCATTTCAAAGCCAAACATACCGGTTGCCGAAACTGCAGCACAGACGAAAAACTGGGTGCAGGAGAATCGAACACCGTCGATGGTATCCGAAATGCTGTCAATATAGGAAATGTGCATCGAATAGAAAAAAGCACAGATCAGCTCCAGCAGATCGCCTATGTTCAAACGCATAACGCCGCTGATGCAGAGAAAATACAGACCGACGAGGGCAAGAAGTGCGCAGAACCAGATGCGGATGCTCGGCATCTTTCTTCGGAAAATCGCAAGGATCGGCACAAATATAATGTAAAGCGCGGTAATAAAACCGGCCTTGCCGACGCTTGTATAAATGATGCCGATCTGCTGGATGTTGCTGGCGATGGCAAGCAGTATGCCGCCGATAACACCGCAATGAAGCTGGTGTTTTATCTGAAGCTTCGTTTCCGGCTTATTTCTTGTAATTTTCTTTTTGTCAAGGAAGAAAATAACCGGCAGTAAAACGAGGCCTGCTAGGAGAAATCTGATTGTCTGCATAGTAAACGGGCCGATAAGTTTCATGCTTTCAGATTGTGCCACGAAGGATGCACCCCAGATCATGGCAGCCAACAGCAGCATCAGAGAGCCTCTGGTTTGTTTTTTCATCGATTATTACCTCCGGATAAGCTGACACAAAAATAGCATAGGAAAGATTGTTTGTCAATTATTGCGGTTCGCTTGTAGACCCCCGGCATCTGTGGTATAATACCACTATAATAATGTGCGGAGATGATCAGATGAACGAAGTAATTCCCGAGCGCTTTGAACTTGCTGAACTCGATAAATGGGCGATTCATGATATCTATGAGGATGCTTCTGCATGGGAAGCTGATCTTGAAAAACTGCAAAGACTTGGTGCTAAATTACCTTCCTACGCAGGGCTTATCAGCACAGACTCTGAAAAACTCTTGGAATACCAGCGTCTCGGTGATGAAATTAATGTTCTGATTGACAGTCTTGGAAACTATGCTCACCGGAAAAGTGATGAGGATACAAGAGATTCCTTCTATCAGGGAATGGCAGGGAAACTGACAAAGGTTCTGGTTTCAATCAGCACGGCTTCCTCATTTGAAATTCCGGAGATTCTTTCTATTTCCGATGAAACGATGGAGCGGTTTTATCATGAGCAGCCTGCGTTGACCCTTTACCGCCGTGTGTTCGAGAACATCCGCAGAAAACGTGCCCATATCCTTTCTGAAAAGGAAGAACGGATTCTCGCACTCTCCGGCGATTTTGCCGGATCCCCGCATCAGATTTATTCCATGTTCAATGACGCGGATCTGAAATTTGCGCCTGCTGCGGATAAGAACGGAAATCTGCATCCGATTTCGCAGGGTACCTATATACCCTGCATGGAGTCTGCAGATCGTGTGCTGCGTGAGAACGCGTTCAAGAATCTATATGCAGGGTACGGCGCATTCAAAAATACTGTTGCAGGAATGCTCAGCGCACAGGTGAAACATTTGGAGTTCAGCGCAAAGGCACGGAACTATGCGTCTTCTTTGGATGCATCTTTGGACGAAACCAATGTTCCGACTGCGGTTTATCACAATCTGATTGCATCGGTTCATGACCATATCGATCTGATGCACCGCTATGTGCGGCTCAGAAAAAAACTGCTCGGAGTCGATGCACTGCATTTTTATGATCTGTATACGCCGCTTGTTCCCGGCCCGGACACAAAAATTGGGTTTGATGATGCGAAACAGACGGTTCGCGATGCGCTTTCGTGCATGGGCGATGAGTATCTAGCCATCCTCGACGAAGGTTTTCAAAACAGATGGATCGATGTCTATGAGAATGTCGGCAAGCGCAGCGGCGCCTACTCGGCCGGTGCAAGAGTCCATCCGTTTGTATTGCTGAATTATTCCGGAACGCTTGACAGTCAGTTCACGCTGGCGCATGAGATGGGCCACGCGATTCATTCCTATCTGTCCAATAAAAATCAGCCGGTCTGCTACAGCGATTATGTTATTTTCGTCGCTGAGGTCGCGTCTACCTGCAATGAAGCGCTCCTGATGCAGAATCTTCTTGGAAAAACAAAAGAGAAAAAAGAACGTGCATATCTGATCAATCACTTTTTGGAGCAGTTCCGGGGGACGCTTTACAGACAGACCATGTTCGCAGAGTTTGAACTGCTGATTGGTGAGCTGAACGCGAAGGGAACCACGTTGACCGCGGATGTTCTGTGCGACGAATATCGGAAACTGAATGCGTTTTATTTCGGCCCAGACATTGTGCTTGACGATGAGATTGCAATGGAATGGGCAAGAATTCCTCATTTCTATTACGATTATTATGTATTCCAGTATGCGACAGGTTACGCTGCGGCAATTGCGCTTTCGGATAAGATCCTGAATGAGGGAAAGAGTGCAGTCGATCAGTATCTGAAGTTCCTTTCCGGCGGATGCAGCATGGATCCCATTGACCTGCTTCGAATTGCTGGAGTGGATATGGCAACGGCACAGCCGATCAATGCGGCACTTAAACTGTTTGAGAGACTATTAGATGAAATGGAAGCGTTGATGAACGATGAATGAAATTTTTCTGCCCGTATTGCATAGCTTTGAGAATGAGAATGTTTTTACCGGCAGCTGCGGTATGCTTCGATTCAAAGTAACGCCTGCAATTGTGAAGAAAACGCCGAAGGAAGTGGACATGGAAGCAAGCTCCATGAAGTGCGAATTCTGGCATGGGATGTTCTGCTATGAGATGAGCACGGTCGAAGGAGAACAGGTGTTTCCGCTTAGCGAAGAAGGCCGGGAAAATATGAGGAAATGGCTCGAAGAGCAGATATAAGTACTGCAGAAAATGCAATGTTTATCGGTGCGGACCCTTCAGAAAAAAGCATTGACTCTTCAGTAAATTTGTGTTATGATACCAAAGCGCTTTAGAAGAGCGCTTTCTGCTAGTGTGGCTCAGTCGGTAGAGCAGCTGATTCGTAATCAGCAGGTCGCCGGTTCAAG
>JAEDIZ010000193.1 GCA_016296635.1 Oscillospiraceae bacterium | reverse complement strand
GAGTCGGAGCTGATCGCGCTGGAGGATGCGTTCTGGAACGACCATGTGCAGAAGCACCAGCCACCGGACTATACGGAAAGCGGCGACCTTATCTTGCAGAGTTTGCAGAGATGGAAAGGCATTGACCGGAGAGATTTGCCGCCGGCAGCGTTCGGCGCGCCGCAGCTACCGCAGATTCATCAGTATTTGCAGCTTCAGGAGCAGAAAGGCGTGCTTGCAAAACAGGTCACACAGCTGGATGCGCAGATGCAGCAGCTCAAAGGCTTGCTTGTCAGCGAGCTGGACGGCAAAGACTGCGCAATCTGCGTGGACGGTGAACAAAGCTACGTCATTTCCTACAACCCCATCCGCAGGCAGGGTATCTCCAAGGACAACATGATCCGCTTGCGGGAGGTTTACCCGGAGATTTACGAGCAGTTTGTGGAAACGTCGGAATCCAGACGGTTCAGCATCAAAATCGCGGCGCAGCCCGCCGCTTGAGTGAGGTGAAAAAACGAATGATTGCAGCCTATGATAAGCTCATCTACTTCAACGAAGCCAGCAAATACACCATTCTTCGGATGCGCACGGATGATCCGTCCGTGCCGGAAGAAGCTCGTTCCCAATATACGTTCCGAGACCGGATGCTTCGGTTCACCGCTGTCGGCTATGGACTGCCGCAGACGGATTCCGTCAAGTTGGAGATCGAGGGAGACTGGAAAGAGGGCAAGTACGGCCTACAGCTCCATGTAGAGCACTGGCACGAGCTTGTGCCGCCGACAACGGAAGGACTTCTGAGCTATCTTTCGTCGGGACTTCTCAAAGGCATCGGGGAAAGCACGGCCAGAAGTATTGTCCAGCGGTTCGGCACAGATACGCTCGATGTGCTGGAATATCATCCGGAGAAACTGTTGGAGATCCGCGGCATCACGGAGCAGAAGCTGGAAGAGATCAAGACGTGCTACGCGGAAAGCCGCGCCATGCGGGATATTATGGAGCTGCTGACGCCGTTTCAGGTCACGCCTGTGACGGCGCTGAAGATCTATCAACACTTCGGCCCAGCTTGCACAGATATTCTGCGGAAAAGCCCGTTCCGGCTCTGCGAAATCTCCGGCTTCGGCTTTCGGCGCGTCGATACGATCATCCGGAAGTCCGGCGGCGATCCGCACGACCCGGTCCGTATCCATGGTGCGATGATTTGTGCGCTGGAAAACGCGCGGCAGCACGGGCATCTGTATCTGGAGGTCAATGCCTTGATCACAGAATCCATGCAATTTCTCAACGAGACGATCCCGCTTCCCCAAATGCAGGTCAGGCGTGCGGAGGTAGAGCAGAAATTGCAGCAGATGGCAGAAGACAACGAGATCGTTTCCGACGGTGGTCGGCTGTATCTTCCGCATATTTTTATGCAGGAGGTAGAGACTGCGGCAAAGGCGGCAGCCATGCTCATGGAACACACGGCAAAAATTGACGTGACGCTCCCACTGGAACAGGTCAAGCAGAAGCTGGGTCTGCACCTAACAAAGCGGCAGAGCCGCGGCGTTGAGGTGGCGATGGAACGAAATCTCTCTATCATCACCGGCGGCCCCGGCACTGGCAAGACGACGGTTCTGAAAGCTATCATCGAGGTCTACCGGATTTTGCATCCCAAGAACCGTATTGTTCTCGCCGCGCCGACCGGCAAGGCCAGCCGACGCATGGCACAGAGTACCGGTATGCTGGAGGCGCTGACGCTGCACAGTCTGCTTGGCTTGCAGGGCGATTTTTGCAGCAAGGACAAGCAGGATCAGCCACTGCCGGTTGACTTTCTAATCGTGGATGAGGCGTCCATGGTGGATATGTGGCTGGCGCATCAGCTGTTTACGCGCTTACAGAAGGACACGAAACTCCTGCTGTTGGGCGACGTCGATCAGCTGGAGAGCGTCGGCGCGGGCAACGTGTTCGCGGAGCTGATTGGAAGCGGCATCGTGCCGGTGACGGTTCTCGATGAGATCTTCCGGCAATCCAAGGACAGCCTGATCGCCTACAATGCCAAATTCATCAATGAGGAAAACAGCAGCCTGTTCTATGGTCCAGATTTTCAGTTCGTCAAGGCAGAAAATCAGGAAGAAGCCGCAGCGCAGATCCAGGAGCTCTATCTGCGGGAATTGCAGGATACGTCCATTGGACAGCTTCAGATCATCTCGCCCTATCGGACGGACGGAGAAGCGTCCTCCAACGGACTGAACGCGCTGATCCGCGAGACGGTCAATCCGCATACGGAAAAGATTCCGGAGCTGGCGTTCGGAGAACGTATTTTTCGTCTGCACGACCGTGTGATGCAGACCAAGAATAATTACAATCTGGAAGGTTATGATTCCGCGTGTAAGCAGAAATTCAAGGGCGTGTTCAACGGTGACATCGGGAGCATTTGCAAGATCCTACCGGACAAGCTATGCGTGGATTTTGATGGGCGCGTCGTGGAGTATTCCAAAAATCAGCTCGGCGATCTGGAACTGGCGTATGCCATTACGATTCACAAATCCATGGGTTCGGAGTATGAAACGGTCATTATCCCCATTTTAATGGCGCACCGCATTTTGCTGACGAAGAATCTGATCTATACTGCCGTGACACGCGCAAAAAAGCGTGTGATTCTGGTCGGGCAGAAGCGTGCGCTGTTTCTGGCGATCCACTCCGGCAGAAAGGTCAAACGGAACACCTGCCTTGCCGAACGGATCTTAA
>JAEDIZ010000192.1 GCA_016296635.1 Oscillospiraceae bacterium | reverse complement strand
AGTCGGAGCAGCTTTCGCTGCAGCTCAATCAGCAGTCGCTTCTGCTTGATCAGATGCGTGACGGAATTTCGGATATGGAAGCGCTGCGTCAGCAGAAAATATCGGAGCTGGCGGTTTTGCAGGCAGGGCAGGACAATTACCGCGAAAACATTCTGCGCATTCAGGAGGAAATGGAAGCACAGAAAAGCCGCTCCGGCGGTATTGCAGACCGGATTTCCGCACAGCTTGCCCGCATTGAAGAGATTCGGCAGGAGCTGACGGAACTGAACGGTCAGCTGGAAAAAGCGATTGAAGCAGCAGGAACCCTCAGCGCACAGATGGACGAAAAGGAACGCGCCATTTTGGAACTGCGGACAAGGCAGGCGCTGCTGCAGACGGAAAATGCAGACAGAAAGGCACAGATTTCGTCCCTGCGTGCATCCTTGGAGGATGTGCTGGAACGCAAAAAAACTTTGGAAGCGGACCGGCAGGCGGCGCAGGACAGACTCTCGCAGACGCAGCAGCAAAGAGCGCTCTGCCGCAGAGAACTGGAAGCTGCGAAGGACGCCGTGGAATCGGCAAAGAATACGATTGCGGGCTATGAGCTGCGGCTGAAAACCAGACTGCAAAAGCGCGACGAGCTGCAGAAAAAGGCAGATGCAGGCTCTGTGCAGCTTAACACCATGGACGCAAAGATCCGGATGCTGCAGGAACTGGAGCGGGATTTTGAAGGCTACAACAAGGCCGTCAAGCTGGTGATGCAGGAGGCCGGACATGGACAACTTTCCGGCATTCACGGCCCGGTGTCCAAGCTCATCCGCGTTGAGGACGAATACACAACGGCGGTAGAAACGGCACTTGGCGCAGCCATCGGCAACATTGTGGTGGATACCGAGGATGACGGCAAGGCTGCCATTCAGATGCTCAAACGCAGAGACGGCGGCAGAGCCACCTTCTTGCCCATGAACACCATCCGCGGCAAGCGGATGGAATGTGACGATGTCTGCCGCATGGCAGGCTTCGTGGGCGTGGCGTCGCAGCTGGTACGCTTTGACGAAAAATACAGAAATATCATTGAAAACCTGCTCGGCAAAACGGTGATCACCGAAACGCTGGACAATGCCATCCGCATGGCAAGGCAGTCTGGCAACCGGTTCCGCATCGTGACGCTGGACGGGCAGGTCATGAATGTCGGCGGCAGCATGACCGGCGGCTCGGCAACGAGAAGCGCGGGCGTTCTGTCCCGGGCAAATCAGCTGGAAAAGCTGTCGCAGGACAGACAGAAGCTGGATGCGCAGCTGCAGACAGACCGCATGCAGCTGAATGAGGCCGCCAGCAGCGCGGCAAAGACGGAATTTGAACTGCAGACCGTGCGCGGTGAGTTGCGTACGGCGGAGGATGAGGTTCTGCGCCGCACGGAAGAGGAAAAGCAGGTCGCGCTTTTGATCGAGGCAATTGAGAGCAGCATCGAGAGCTTTACACAGGAACTCGAGCGGATCAGAACCCGTTCCGGCGGCGACACCGGAAAGCTCGAAATGCTGGAAAAGCAGAGCGCGGATGCGCAGACGCTTCTGGAAAGTCTTGATGCCGAGGAGGCATCGCTTGCGCAGAGCAGACTGTCATTGGATGCACAGACCGGGAAGCTCAACGATGAGATTACTGCGCTGCGGCTTTCGGCGGCTTCCCGCGATGCTGAACGGCAGAGCGCGCAGGAGTCGATTGAAAATCTGAAGCAGCTGGAAGCATCGCTGGCCGGTGAAAGCAGCCAGAAGCAGGATTTGATCGCGGAATATGAGCAGAAGATCGAAGAGATCAAGCTGCAGATGCAGAGTAAGAATACCGAAATCGGTGACCTGCAGGCACAGACGGAAAGCCGTCAGGAGGCACTCCGCGAGGCAGTCGGTCAGCGCGCCATGTTGGAGCAGAAGCGCAATCAGACCGAAAAGCAGGCGCAGGAGAAAAACCAGTCCATTCTGCAGATGGAACGCGAAACTGCCAGACTGGAGCAGAAGAAGGCCACCGGTGAGCTGGAACAGAAGCAGCTGATCGATAAGCTTTGGGACAGCTATGAACTGACACCCTCTACGGCAGCTGCGCAGAAGGTGGAGATCGAATCTCTGCAGGCGGCCAGCAAGAAGATCACGGAGGTACGCAGAAAGATCAGCGGTCTCGGCACACCGAATCTCGGCGCCATCGAGGAGTACGCAAGAGTTTCCGAGCGCTACGAATATCTGACGGGCCAGCGGGACGATGTGCTGCACGCAAAGAACGAACTGCTGAACATTGTGAACACCATTACCGAAGAAATGACGGAAATCTTTGTGCGCGAGTTCGGCAGAATCAACGAGCATTTCGGAAATACATTTACCGAAATGTTCGGCGGCGGCAAGGCCTCGCTGGAGCTGGAGGATGCATCCCAGCCGCTTTCCTGCGGCATCGAGATCAAGGTGCAGCCGCCCGGAAAACAACTCAAAACCATCACGCTTCTTTCCGGCGGCGAAAAGGCCTTCGTGGCCATCGCGCTGTATTTTGCGATTCTGAAGGTGCGGCCCACGCCGTTCTGTATGCTCGATGAGATCGATGCGGCGCTGGATGACCGGAATGTCGAACGGTTTGCCAACTTTCTTCGCAATCTCTGCGATAAGACGCAGTTTATTGTTATCACACACCGCCGCGGCACCATGGAGGCCTCCGATGTGCTCTACGGCGTGACCATGCAGGAGCAGGGCG
>JAEDIZ010000053.1 GCA_016296635.1 Oscillospiraceae bacterium | reverse complement strand
AGGCGTTGCTGACCTGCTCGGAGATCAAATCTAACAAAAGCTTCATATTTCTCACCTTTACTGTTTCATTCGTCCATCCAGTATATCAAAAAAAGGAAGGAAAGTACAGTATAAAAGTGTGTTTACGGAAAAATGAGCCGGACGAAAAGGCAGGCACAGAAAAAACCGGTCAGATCGGCAGCGATGGCAGCGGGAACCGCCCACCGTGTTCCTTTGAGATCTGCGGCACCAAAGTAGACGCTGATGGTATAAAATGTGGTTTCCGTACTGCCGAGCATGACAGCCGTGCAGCGGCCGATGTAGGAGTCTGCACCGTATGTGCTGATCAGCTCTGCGCCGACAGCAAGAGCTGCGCTTCCGCTGACCGGACGCACCAGCATCAGAGGCATCAGCTCCGGCGGAATGCCGAAGAATCGGCAGAGCGGCAAAAAAAGTGTGGCCGCCAGGTCAAAGAATCCGCTGACGCGCAGCATACGGACGGCACTTAGAAGCAGGATCAGCGTGGGGGCAATGGATAACAGAAGCCGCAGCCCGTCCTGCGCACCTTCTGTCATAATGCTGAATGTATCCTGCTTTTTATACATGGAAAGACCGCTGATGAAAAGCATCAGTACAGGAACCAGATAATCAGCTACCATCGAAACCTCCGCAACGCTTCTCCGACCAGAAGACCGACGGATACCGACAGAACGGAGGATGCCCAGACGGCGGGGAGAATATCAAAGGGCTTCAGCGCACCTGCGGCGGCGCGGATTGCCGCAACGGTTGTGGGCAGTAGCTGAATGGAGGCGGTGTTCATGACGATCAGTCTGCACATTTCGTCTGTCGGCACCGACAGAGCGCTCCGCTCCTTCATCCGCCGTACCGCACGGATCCCGGCCGGCGTTGCGGCGTTACCTAGTCCCAAGAAATTGGCTGTAAAATTTGTACAGACAGCGCCGAAGGCCTCTTCATCTTCTGCGGAATCCGGGAAGAGTTTTTGCAGAAAGGGACGAAGAATTCTTTGGAGGTGCATCGTTATGCCGCTTTTTTCCATGACGCGCGCAAGGGCAGACCAAAGACAAAGTGCGCCTGCGATGGAGAGAGCCGTTTGAACACCCTGCGCGGCACCGTCCAAAACTGCGGCAGTCAGTGCAGACATTTTGTCGGTGAAAACAGAAGAAAAAAAGGAAAAACACAAGAAAATCAACCACAAAAGAGATAATGACATTTACGATTTACCTCGATAAATTTTTTCCGGTTTGTTCAAAAATTAGACATATTTTCATGTTATACATAGCTTGTTACTGATTCGCCAACTACATTTGCTTGGCGGAATTGTAAAGTGCGGCGCTCGACTGTGCGCCCCCCGGATGAACAGAGACAGAATAAACCGAGGGAGGTTATTAATATGAAATCAACCGGAATTGTCAGAAAAGTAGATGAACTGGGCAGAATCGTTCTTCCCATTGAGCTTCGCCGCACATTGGACATTGCTGAGAAGGATGCCATTGAGATTTATGTGGACGGAGCATCCATTATTCTGAAAAAATACGAGCCGACTTGCATTTTTTGCGGAGATGCCAAAAATGTGACGGGCTATAAGGGTAAGAATATCTGTGCAAACTGTATGAAGGATTTGAAAAAGTTCTGAAATAGAAAGGCGCCGCTCATTTGAGCGGCGCTTCCGTATTTATAATGAAAACCTGATGCCGGATAATCGCAGCATCAGGTTTATTGTTTATCCGAGCTGTTTCAGAACAGCGTCATAAAGCGTGTTTTTCGCAAGACCGGTTTCTTTGGATACGGCTTTGACGGCATCCTTTTTTGAAACGCCGCTTTCAATCTGCCGGGCAACCAGCTGAACGGCGTCCTCAATCGTCAGTTCTTTTTTTTCTTCTTCTTTTGCGCCTTCTACGATCAGAACAAACTCGCCTCTGGGCGGATTTGCTTCGTAGTAACTGACAGCTTCGCCCAGTGTCATGCGCACAACCTGCTCATGCAGCTTCGTCAGCTCCCGGCAAAGGGAGATTCTGCGGTCTGCTCCGAAGGCGGCTGCCATGTCCTGCAGGGTTGACTGAAGCTTGTGCGGCGCTTCATAAAAAATCATGGTGCGTGTTTCGTGCAGCAGGGAGGACAGATGTTCCTGCCTGCTTTTTTTATTGACGGAAAGGAAACCCTCAAAGCAGAATCTGCCGGTCGGAAGGCCGGAGATGGAAAGCGCGGTGATAGCGGCGCAGGGACCGGGGATGGCAGTGACGGTGATGCCGGCTTCGGCACACAGCCGAACAAGATCCTCGCCGGGATCGGAAATGGCGGGAGAGCCGGCATCCGACACCAGAACGCAGGTTTCGCCTGCAAGAATCCGCTCCACGATTTTGGGGCCGCTGACCTGCTTGTTATGCTCATAATAGCTGATCAGAGGTTTTTTAATCTCCAGATGATTGAGAAGCTTTAAGGTCACACGGGTATCCTCGGCGGCGATAAAGTCTGCGTCCTCCAATGCTTTTTTGCAGCGGATGGAGATGTCACCGAGATTGCCGATGGGTGTGGGGACAAGACATAATATTCCGGCCATAAGAGCCTCCTATATGGCGTAGATTCTCCGGTAGTCATCCGTTGGCTCGCCGTCTGGCGAGAACAGGATCAGATCCGGCTCATATTTTAATCCGGGTTTTCCACCGAGACGCGCTTCCATCAGTACAAGACTGACTTCCTGCAGCGCACTGTGACGTACGAACCGGATACGTTTCGGTTCCAGTCTGTGCGTGCGAAGCGTGCAGATCAGATCGGCAAGACGCTCCGGTTTATGGACAAATGTAAAGCTGCCGCCGTATCGCAGACAGCCCGCGGCGCTGCGGCAGAGATCTTCCAGCGTGCAGCATACCTCGCTCCTTGCGATGCTGAGAGCTTCGGCGCCTGCCGTTTTGCCGCTGTCAACGGGGAAATACGGCGGATTGGAGATCACGGCATCAAAGGCATTCGTAAGCTTCATAGCGGCAAAGTCACGCAAATCACCTTCCAAAACACGGAAGGAGTCTGATAGCTGGTTCTTCAGAATATTCTGAGCGGCGGTATCAGATGCGTGCTTCTGAATTTCAATACCGGTGATATGCAGAGACGCATCATCCGCCAGCAGCAGAAGACCAAGCGTGCCGCAGCCGCAGCCGAGATCCAGCACCTGAACGCCCTTCCGGATGTGGACAAAGTCCGCCAGTACCATGGAGTCCGTGGAGAGCCGGAATTGCGAATCGGCAATTTCCATCCGGAATCGGTTGCGCAGCAGCTCCTGCATATAATCCTCCTGAAATGGTAAAAGGCCTGTGCATGGCACAGGCCCCTTCCAATGTACGAAATTATTCCTGGCTGATTGCTTCGTTGGGGCACTCAGCTGCGCAAGTACCGCATTCTACGCACTGATCGGCGTCGATGACATACTTGCCGTCGCCTTCGGAGATGATGCCCAGGGGGCAAACATCGGCGCAGCTGCCGCAAGATACGCAAGCATCACTGATTACATAAGCCATAGTCGCACCTCCATCTATGTATTGCGCTATCATTCTAACATACATTCTCAAAAAAGCAAATGTTATTTTTTGAATGAAGTGTGAATTTTGTCATATCCTGCGTTTTGGTATAAACCCAAATGGGAAGGGCAACAATTTTCTGAAAAGAGGTGTTGCCAGTGGTAAAAACGATGCTTTCCACGCAGTCTCAGCTCCTGATCCGTCAGGCGGGAAAGCAGGCTGCTGCGATGGGACACAGCTTCATCGGCACAGAGCATCTGCTGTTGGCGATGCTGCAGCTGCAATGGCAGCCGGCCGGGAAGATCCTCAGACAGCTTGGCTGGGAGGAAACCGATGTGCGCGGGCTGGTTTTGGAGCGCAGAGGCAGCGGAATATCCGGAAAAGAACCGCTGCAGGGAATGAGCAGCGCCGCTCGGCGCGTGGTCTCGCGCGCAGCTGCTGAGGCAGCGTGTCTGAAAAACGCGGCAGTTGAGCCGGAACATCTGCTTCTGGCCCTGACGAGAGAGCAAAAATGCAGCGCTGCGGCGATTCTGCAGCTGGCAGGAACGGATTTGGATGTGGTTTTTTCCGATGCATATCACTGCCTGCGCAGCCGAAATATGCCGCAGCAGCTCAGGAGGGAAACGGATACGAGACTTTTGGAACAATTCTGCGACAATATGCTTGAAAAAACGGCCGGAATGGATCCGGTCATCGGTCGTGAGCGGGAGATTGATGCGCTGATGCAGGTGCTGAGCCGGAAGAATAAAAACAATCCTGCACTCATCGGCGAGCCGGGTGTCGGCAAGACGGCAATCGTAGAGGGCTTTGCCATGCGGCTGGCAGCGGGACAGGTCCCGGAGCAGCTGAACGGGAAAAAACTTTTCTGCCTGAATATGGCGAGCGTGCTGGCGGGAACAAAATATCGCGGTGAGTTTGAAGAACGGATCCGGGATATCCTTGCGGAGATCCATCGCTGTGGCAATGTGATTTTGTTCGTGGATGAGATGCATACGATAGTGGGTGCGGGCAGCGCAGAGGGGGCAATTGATGCCGCCAATCTGCTGAAACCGGCGCTTGGCAGAGGAGAGCTGCAGATGATCGGCGCGACAACGCTGGAGGAGTATCGGAAGTATATCGAGAAGGATGCGGCACTGGAACGCAGATTCAGACCCATTACCGTCCGGGAGCCGACGCCCGAACAGACGGTGATGATCCTGCAGGGACTTCGTCCGGGACTGGAGCAGCATCACCGTATCCGTATTTCAGACGATGCGATCCGTGCTTCGGTGGAACTTTCCTGCCGCTATCTGACGGATCGCTTTCTTCCGGACAAGGCTTTAGACCTGCTGGATGAAAGTGCGTCCCGATCCGGCTTTGCGGAAACGGGAAGCATATACGGCCGAGAAAAACGCCGGATTTCCGATGAACTGGAAAAAGCGGTGCGGGAAAGCAAATATGAATATGCTGCGGAGCTTCGAGACAGTCTGACACAGCTGCTGAAAAAGCAGATGCATGCATCGCAGAGCCGCAGGGCGGTCTGTGTATCCGCGCATGATGTGGAAATGACAGTGTCGGACCGAACGGGGATCCCCGTTGGGAAGCTCTGCCAAAGCGATAAACAGAGGCTCGTGCAGCTGCCTGCGGCGCTGTCTGCGCGTGTGATCGGGCAGGAGCAGGCGATTCGGGATGTCTGCAAAGCTGTGCTCCGCGCCTCGATGGGATTTCTGAACGGAAACAGACCGCGCGCGTCCATGCTCTTTATGGGGCCGTCCGGCGTAGGGAAGACGGAGCTTTGCAAGGCGCTTGCAGACTGCGTATACGGCAGCAGTGAGGCACTGGTGCGGATCGACATGACAGAGTATATGGAACCCGCCTCTGTCACAAGGCTGATCGGTGCGCCGCCGGGTTACGTGGGACACGAGGAAGGCGGAACACTGACGGAAAAGGTGCGCCGCAGGCCATATTGCGTGGTTCTGCTGGATGAACTGGAAAAGGCGCACCGCGACGTGACAGGACTGCTGCTGCAGATCCTGGAGGACGGCGTGCTGACGGACTGCGTTGGAAGAAAGGTGGACTTCCGAAATACGATGATCGTCATGACGTCCAATCTCGGAAGCGGCCGGACGGGAAAACCCGGGCTCGGCTTTTCGCCGGCCGATGAAACCGGGTACAATGCGGCCCTGCTTCGTGAATCGTTCAGCGTGGAGTTCCTCGGAAGAATTGATTGCATTACCGGCTTCCGGCGCCTGTCGGAAGACAGCCTTGCGCGGATCGCGGAAATGCAGCTTTCTCAGCTGGCGGGACAGATGCAGAAGCAGGAGATCACGCTGCGCATTTTCCCAAAAGCGGCAGAAACGCTGGCAGCTTTGTGCGCGGGAGAGGATACGGGTGCGAGAGGCCTGCGCCATCGGATCCAGTCACTGGTAGAGGCACCGGCGGCGCGGATTCTGCTGGCAGATCCGTCCTGCAGAGAAGTTTCGGTTCGGGTGGAAGACGGCAGAATTACGGTTTCAACATAGGCGTGCGTGCGGCAGAGAGAGGTTCTTTGCCGCACGCATTTTCTTATTTACAAACGAATGTTCAAAAATGAAGGAAAGAGAGGAAAAGGGTAAAAAAATGTAAATATTTTCATTTGAGAAATCATAAAAAAGGTGTTGCATTTTATGTCAACGACGTTTATTATATAGGTGAAGTGGAGCAAAGTGGATTAAAATTGATGTAAAGTGGAGCGAAAGGAGGCGCGAGGGGATGTACGGCAAGTATAAACACACGGTTGATCCGAAGGGACGTCTGTTCGTTCCCTCGAAGCTGCGCGAAGAGCTGGGCGATGCCTTCTATGTGACACTGGGCCTGGATCATTGCCTTTCCGTTTATACGGAGGAAGGCTGGCAGGCCATCCTTGATAAATACAATGCGCTCCCGATTTCACAGGCCAGAAAAATGCGTTTTCTTTTTGCAAACGCCGCCAAATGCGAGCCGGACAAGCAGGGCAGATTCCTGATCCCGTCTGAACTTCGGCAGTATGCCGGACTGACGCAGGATGTGACATTCATCGGCCAGGGCGGACATGCGGAGATTTGGGACAGCGAGGCATACGATGAACTCGAACGCCAGACGCTGACACCGGAAAACCTGACGGCAGTAATGGAGGAGCTGGGCTTCTGATGGAGTTTTCACATAGATCCGTCCTCCTGGATGAGTGCATCGAATCGCTGAATATCCGGCCGGACGGCATCTACCTTGACGGTACGTTGGGCGGTGCCGGACATTCGCTGGAAATCTGCCGGAACCTTACGAGCGGCAGACTGATCGGCGTAGACCGTGACTGCGTTGCGATGGAGGCGGCAAAAGAGCGTCTGAGGCTGCATATGCCGAAGGTGACGCTTGTACATAACAATTTTGAAAATTTGGAATCGATACTGGATGATCTCGGTATAGATCAGATCGACGGCATGTTGTTTGATCTCGGCGTTTCGTCTCCGCAGCTTGATGACGGAGAACGCGGCTTTTCCTACATGACGGATGCGCCTTTGGATATGCGCATGGACAGAGGGCAGGGACTGACAGCGTACGATGTTGTCAACAACTGGCCGAGAGAAACGCTCCGCAAAATTCTCTATGAGTACGGCGAGGAACGGTATGCTCCGCAAATCGCAGCGGCGATCGAACGCGTCCGGACAGACCATTCCATCACATCCACATTGGAACTTGTGGAGATCATCAAAGGCGCCATGCCGCCGCAGGCGCTGCGCGAAAAGCAGCATCCGGCAAAGCGGTCGTTTCAGGCAATCCGTATTGCGGTCAATGACGAACTTGGCGCAGTCAGCAAAATGATGGATGCAGCCGTTAAACGGCTGGCACCCGGCGGAAGACTTTGTGTGATCACCTTCCACTCGCTGGAGGACAGAATCGTCAAGCTTTCCATGCAGGAAGCGGCAAAAGGTTGCACCTGCCCGCCCGGTTTTCCAATCTGTGTCTGCGGAGGAAAACCGAAAATCAAAATCATTACGAAGAAACCGATCATTGCTACATTGGAAGAGGTTCAGGAAAACCCGAGATCCCGCAGTGCGAAGCTGCGCGTAGCCGAAAAAGTGTAATTACCATTGGAGGAAACAATCATGGCGGAAGCTCAAAGAAATTTCTATACGGCGAACGGCGCGGCCGCCTATGATGTGTATTCCAACCGGGAACAGTACGCACAGCCGCTGCAAAGACCGCAGGGCCTGCCGGAGGAAATTCCGCAGCCCCGGCACGAAACGAGAGTCCGTGCAAAGACTGCAATCGCGCCTTTTACGGTTTTCGGTATGATTGCTGTCTGCTGCATGATGGTGCTGGTTATTTTCGGATATGTTCAGCTTTTTGAAGCGTCCAGCAAAGTCAGCAGTCTGGAGCGTCAGCTCAATCAGCTGCAGAAAGAGCAGACGCTGCTTCGCAGTCGGTATGAAGGCCGTATCGATCTCGCGGAAGTAGAAGCACGCGCCATGGAACTTGGCCTTTCCAAGCCGTTGCCGGAACAGATCGTCTATGTGAATCTGTCCGGAAGCGACCGTGCGGAGATCTATGAGGTCAATAAAACGACCTTTATCGGTGAGGCCATCAGCGCGATGGAAGAAAGTATTACAAGCTTGATCGCATATCTGCAGCCTGCTGCAGCATAAAGTAGAGCAGACGATCCTGCAGAAATAAGGCTTTTGCAAGGGCGGTTCATTGAAAATTGACCGCCCTTGTTTTTCAAAGAGGGACTTAACTTATGGCAGTAAGCATACTCCGCCCAAAGCGGAAAAAAGAGCATAAAATGTCCGCTGCGGAAAGCTCCGAGCGGGCAAATCGAACGGTATTGCGCCGCACATTGGTTCTGATGATCGTGTGTGGCATTCTTGTTTTTATTCCGCTCATCGTGACGCTCTATAACCTCATGATTCGTGATCATGATAAGTATGAGGAACTGGCAATCAACAATCAGACCAGATATACGAATATCACCGCCGAACGTGGCCTGATCTATGACCGCAATATGAATATCCTTGCTTCCTCAACCACAGTGGAAACGGTGTTTATCGATCCGAATGAAATTGCGGAAAAAATGAAGGATCCGGCAAACAGCAATCTGCTTGACCATATTGCCCGTGGTCTGTCCGAGATTCTGGATGTGGATATGGACTTCATTTTGAAGCAGGCAGAGGATACGGCCTACCGCTATAAGGTCATCCGGCGGAAGATCAACGAAGAGCTTGCGGATGAAGTTCGAACCTTCATCAATGAAAATGAGATTTCTGGCGTCTATCTGGAAGCGGATGCAAGACGCTATTATCCTTATTCGTCGCTGGCCTCTCAGCTTCTTGGCTTTGTCAGCACGGACAATGTCGGTTCCGAGGGCATTGAAGCGTATTACGATTCCACTCTGCAGGGAACGGCGGGCAAGGTCGTGACCACAAAGGGCAACTACGGCTCCGAAATGCTTTATACCTATGAGAAGTATTACGATTCTGCGGACGGTGACAGCCTTGTGCTGACCATCGACTCTACGGTGCAGTCGTATCTGGAAAAGAATCTGCAGAATGCCATCGATAAATATGACATCATGAACGGAGCCTTCGGCATCGTCATGAATGTCAATACGGGCGAGATCGTTGCCATGGCAACCATGGGCGGCTATGATCCTAACAATTATCTTGAGATTTTCGACCTTTCCAAGGCTGCGGCTTTGGAGGAGGAGTATCAGAAAGCGCAGATGCTCCGCAAGGAGAGCGATGAATACAATGCCGCAATCGCCGCCTACAATGCGGATGTGGCTTTGGCACGTCTGAAACAGTGGAGAAACCGTCCGGTTTCCGATGGTTATGAACCGGGTTCGACCTTCAAACTTGTTACGCTGGCGACTGCGCTGGACTGCGGCGCGGTGACGCTGGACAGTTCCTTCTTCTGCGGCGGACGCGAACAGTTTGAATATCGTAAGCAGGAACTGAACTGCTGGAAGCACAGCGGACACGGCGCGGAAACATTGGCGCAGGCACTTGGAAATTCCTGCAATATTGCCTTTGCGCATATTGGCCTGAACATAGGCAGAGAACAGTTTTACAGATATCTGACATCCTTCGGTTTCCTGAACAAGACCGGCGTGGATCTGCCCGGTGAAGCATCCGGCTATTTCTACGCGCGCGATGATTTTGATATTACGGACTTGATTTCGTCATCCTTTGGTCAGACCTTCAAAATTACGCCCCTGCAGCTGGTGCGCGGCGTATCGGCAATCGTCAACGGCGGTTATCTGCTGGAGCCGCACATTGTCAGTGAGGTTGTGGATTCGGACGGGAATACCGTTGAAAAGGTCGGAACAACAGTCCTCCGTCAGGTTATCAGCGAAGAAACCTCCAAAACCATGCGCAATCTGATGGAATATGTTGTGACAGACGGCACCGCAGGCGGCGCCTATACGCCGGGTTACCGCGTGGGCGGCAAGACCGGTACCTCCGAAAAAGTCGACGAATACGATGAATTCGGCAATCCGGTGGAAGATAAGATCGTTTCCTTTATCGGTGTAGCGCCCATCAACGATCCGCAGTATGTGGTTCTGGTCGCCCTTGACACGCCGCAGTATGTTGAAGGAAATGAGAACTATACCATCAACGGACACTACATTTCCGGCGGCTTGATGGCAGCGCCGACTGTCCGCGATGTGTTCATGGACATTCTGCCGTATCTCGGCGTGGAACCGGATTACGCATCCGATGATATCCGCGGTGTCAATATTGTGATCCCGGATCTGACGGAGAAGACGGAGGCAGAGGCGGCACAGCTCCTGCACGAAAAGAGCATTACTTACCGGACCGTCGGCAGCGGCAGCGTTATTACCGATCAGATTCCCGCAGCAGGTCATTCGGTTCCGGGCAATTCTCAGATCATCCTGTATATGGGTGAAGAAAAGCCGACAGATAAGGTTGAGGTGCCGAATTTTGTCGGATACGGCTCAACAGATGTACGCTGGCTTGCCGATAATCTGGGACTTTACATTCAGACAAAGGGAACAGACCGCGGCGATACCTGGGTCGCAGCCGGTTTCCAGGATATTCCCGCAGGGGCGCTGGTTGACAGAGGTACTACAATTACTGTAGAGTTTACATCCGGCGGTGTATCAGACTGACAGGAGGTCTACATATGCAGCTTTCAAAACTGTTGGAGCGTGTAGAAGTGCTGGAGTGCAGAGCATCGCTCGACACACAGATCACCGGAATCAGCTATGATTCCCGGAAGACGAAGCCGGGTGAACTGTTTGTGGCGATCACCGGCTATGAAACGGACGGACATAAGTATATCCCGAAGGCGCTGGAAAACGGTGCAGCCGTCATTCTGTGCGAAAGAAAGCCGGAAACAGATGTTCCGTATGTTATGGTTGCTTCGTCCCGGGAAGCGCTGGCGGAGGTTTCCGCATGCTGGTTCGACTATCCTGCAAATAAAATGACCATGATCGGCGTGACCGGCACCAACGGCAAAACATCCATCACCTACATCCTGAAGCATCTTCTGGAAACGGCCTGCGGTGCAAAGGTCGGCCTTGTCGGAACGATTCAGAATATGATCGGCGACGAGGTTTTGGAAACGGAACGCACGACGCCGGAATCCTATGAATTGCAGAAGCTCTTTGCGCAGATGCAGAGTGCTGGCTGTACGCATGTCCTTATGGAGGTATCGTCCCACGCGCTTTATCTGCATCGGGCAGATGAGATTCCGTTTGAAGTGGGTATTTTCACGAATCTGACAGAGGACCATCTGGATTTCCATAAAACGATGGACGAATACTGCAGAGCCAAGTCGATCTTGTTTAGAAGATGCAAAACGGGTGTAGTGAATCTGGATGACGCATATGAATCCAGAATCGTGCGGGATGCGACCTGCAAGGTGATGACCTATTCTGCGGAGAATAACCGGGCGGATTTGGTAGCGAAAAACATCCGGCTGAAATCCGACCGCATTGAGATGGAAGTTGTGACTGGCATCGATATCTGCAGAATCGAGCTTGGCATTCCGGGCGGCTTTACCGTCTATAATGCGCTGGCGGTTGTACAGGCGGGTCTGGCGCTTGGCATTTCGCTTCCGGATATTGCCGCCGCCATGAAAACGGCGAAGGGCGTCAAGGGCAGAGTAGAGGTCGTGCCGACGCCCGGCAAACCCTATACGGTTCTGATCGATTATTCCCATACACCGGACAGCCTTGAAAATGTTCTGAAGACTGTGCATGGATTCTGCAAGGGCAGAGTGATTGCGGTCTTTGGCTGCGGCGGTGACCGCGATCCGATTAAGCGGCCGGTCATGGGAGAAATCGCTGGACGGCTTGCCGATCTGAGTGTTGTAACCTCGGATAACCCAAGAACGGAGGATCCGAACGAGATTATCCGGCAGATCGTTGAGGGTATGAAGCATGCGCAGCATCCCTATGAGGTGATCGAAAACCGCGTGCAGGCGATCGGCTGGGCGATGGACAACGCAAAGGAAAACGACATCATCGTTCTTTGCGGCAAGGGCCATGAGACCTATCAGGAAATCAATCATGTCAAACATCATTTGGACGAACGGGAAGTAGTAGCTTCCTATCTGGAGAACGAAAGATGAAAGAACTGACATTAAAACAAATTGCTGCATGGTGCGGCGGCGAAGTGGACGCGGCGTTCGAGAATCTGACGGTAAAAAATGTGCAGACGGATTCCAGAAATGTGGTTCCGGGAGATCTGTTTGTGGCGCTGCCCGGTGAAAAGGCAGACGGACATACATTTGTAGCCGCAGCGGCGGACAAGGGCGCGGTATGCGCGCTGGTCAGCCATGATGTGCAGGCAGCCATTGCCTGCATCAAGGTGCCGGATACGGTTCGGGCCTTCGGTGACATTGCTGCGGGATACAGAAAAGAACTTGGCATCAAGGTCATCGGCATCACCGGCTCCGTAGGCAAGACGACCACCAAAGAAATGACTGCCTGCATCATGGAAAGAACCTTCCGTACGACAAAAACCGAAGGAAACCACAACAATCAGCTCGGACTCCCAATGTCCATTCTGGCAATGCCGGAGGATACACAGCTGGCAGTTTTGGAAATGGGCATGAATCATTTCGGTGAAATGACCTATCTCAGTTCCATTGCAAAACCGGATGTGGCGATTATTACGAATATTGGAACCATGCACATCGAGCATCTCGGCACCCGGCAGGGCATTCTTGAGGCAAAGATGGAAATCCTGAAAGGTATGCCGGAAACGGGCATCGGCGTATTTAACGGCGATGAACCGCTCCTGTGGAATGTGCGCAATGACGGCGGACATAAGAAGTATTATTACGGCATTGAAAACCATGCCTGCGATGTGATAGCCGGTGATATTCAGGAACTGGATGACGGCATGCGATTCGTGGTTTCTGGATTCGGAAGCCAGTTTGAACTTTTTGTTCCTGTTGTGGGCAGACATGCGGTGTATGATGCGCTTGCCGCGGTAACGGCTGCGCTGCTGCTAGGCGTAAAGCCGGAGATCATTCAGATTCAGTTCAGCAGCTTCCGAAACACCGGTATGCGGCAGAGAATTTATGAGCATAACGGCATGACAATCATTGAGGACTGCTACAATGCAGGCCCGGAATCCATGGAAGCGGCGCTGCATGTGCTTGGGAATTATAAGACCGACGGAAAGCGTATCGCCGTTTTGGGCGACATGCTGGAACTCGGCAACCGCTCCAGCGCGGAGCATTACCGCATCGGTCGGCTGGCGGTCGCAAATACAGATATGCTCTTTACCTATGGCGCACATTCTGTGCGCACGGTGACCGGAGCGATCACCGGCGGAATGAGCCTGAAGAATACGGAACATTTTGACAGTCACGAATCTTTGGCCCATGTGCTGAAAATGCGTGCGGCAGAAGGGGATGTGCTTCTGTTCAAGGGCAGCCGCGGCATGAAGATGGAAAAGGTTCTTGAAATGTTCTTGGAAGATGTTAACGAAACGAAATAATCCGGAGGATAAACCTCATGCAGGTATTCATTGCGGCGCTTTGCAGCTTTGTGCTGACGCTGATTTTCGGCCGTTTGGCCATTCCGATGCTCCATGCACTCAAGGCGGGGCAGTCGATCCGCGAGATCGGACCCAGCTGGCAT
>JAEDIZ010000191.1 GCA_016296635.1 Oscillospiraceae bacterium | reverse complement strand
GAGGGGAGTGGTCTTTGGGCGGTCTCTGCTGGGCTACGACGTCAAGGATGGCGCCATGACCATCAACCCCGAAGGGGCCGAGCTGGTTCGGCTGATCTTCCAGAAGTACGGCATTGAGAAGAAGGGGACTTCCATCATCGCCCGGGAGCTGCGGGAGGCAGGGTACACCACCTATCGCGGCAACACCAAATGGTCCAACAGCCACATTATCAAGATCCTCAAGAACGAGAAGTATGTGGGAGACCTGGTTCAGAAGAAGAGCATTACCCCGGATTATCTGACCCACGATAAAAAACGCAACCACGGGGAGGAAGAACTGGTGGTCATTGAAAATCATCATGAACCCATCATCGACCGGGATCTGTGGAATCTGGTACAATGCGAGATGAAAAAGCGCGACCGCCACGGAGCCCTGGGCGCAGGCCACTCCAACCGCTATGTGTTCAGCGGCAAAATCAAATGCGGCGAGTGCGGAGCCAGCTTCGTGGCCCGGAAACGGGAGCGGAAGGACGGCAGCTTCTATAAATACTGGGGCTGCTATACCGCCATCAACGAGGGCAAGCGGCATCTGGACCCCCAGGGCAACCAGGTGGGCTGCGACATCGGAAAAGTCATCCGGGACGATTTGGCTCTGGACATTTTGAAGCAGGTCATCGCCACCTTGAAGGTGGACCGGAAGTGGATCATCCGCAACGTGACCGACATCGCCATGGAGGCCATCCAGGAAGGGGAGACGGACAGCACAGACAGCGCCGAACGGTTGGAGTACGAGATCAGCCAGATTATGAAAAAGAAGGAGGCCGTCTTGGACGCCTTCTTCTCCAGAAATATCACAAAGGATGAGATGCGAATGATGAACGAGCGGTATGACAAGGAGCTGGCCGGGCTGAACAGCCGCATGGATGTAGTAAAGGCCAGGCAGCGGATCGTATATGAGACCTCCACCCTCCGGGACAACGTCCGCAAGCAGGTGACTTCCATCATCAGCGGCGACCAGGGCAGTGAGATCTTCTTGAAGAACGTGCTTGACCACATGGTGGTTTTCCAGGACAAAAGGATTGAAGTTTGCCTGAATCTGCTGCCTCACAAGTGGATCTTCGTTCTAGAACAGCCTGAAAAATGAAAATCCTCCGTAACATGAGGAAAAATCAGAAAACCTTTAAGCCACTTGTGCAAAAAAGAAAAAGATTAGGTACAAATTGAAGGCGCGTACTTTTGCTGTTTATTCGACTCTTCAACTGCTTTTTCTTTGACATTCCAATTCTCCATGCGCTTTTCTTGTACAAGTTCTTGATTTTTTCTATCTGCTATGCTATTCTATTTCTGTCTATATATTGGTATGTATTTCCTATTGGCTTTGTTTCACCATATAATGGAAATATGTCTTTCCACAAGTTGCGCTGAATGCAGAAAAAGAACAACATAGAATTGGTCTGATGATGTGTTGCGAGATGCTCATTTGGGGCAGAGGGAAAAATTATCCCTGCTCCGTTTTTTGTGGTGGTTCGCGATTAGTATCCGGAGAAATACGCCAGCAGAACTAATGGGTGCAGATTTCACGTCATCTGATAACGCAGACAAGCTTTGCTGAAAAGTTTCTGGTCCCGGATAGTTTTTTATATCGGTTTTGCTTCATAGATGAAAGGAAGGAGGGAATCCAAGTGCAGAGGAATTTTCTGCCTCAGGCAGCGCAGTATACAAAAAATCATAAACGGCGCAAGATATGGCAAATAATCATTAGCGTTTTGGCTTGCGCAGTGGTATTCTGCACCACCTATGCGCTGATTCTTCCTGCTGTTACAATGGAAAAGACCGCGTATTGCGGCATAGAAGAGCACATGCACAGTGAAGAGTGTTATGAAAAAAAGCTGATTTGCGGATATGGCACTTCGGAAACCGAAAGACATGTGCATACAGATGATTGCTATGAAATGCGTCAGGTTCTGATATGCAATCAAGACGAGACATCCGGACATATTCATGATGAACGCTGTTTTGAAAAAGGACAGATTCTGGTATGTACGGAAGATCATGAGCATACAGAAAGCTGCTATGAAACCAGAGAAACCGATATCTGCGGTCTGACCGAAGGCGAGGGCGCACACACCCACGGACCGGAATGCTATGAAACACAGAACACTTTGATCTGTGACATTTCGGAATATGAGGAAGCGCAAATATCCGGTGATGAAGAACATATACATACAGATGATTGCTATGAAAGCACTTTGGTATGTGAAAAAGAGGAACACGAGCACTCCTTTGCCTGCTACTCCAACCCGGATGCAGATTTGGAGTCCGTAGCCATCTGGGAACAAAGTATTGCTGGAGCTGACTTGACAGGCAACTGGGCGGATGACGTCATTGCGGTTGCTCAGACGCAGGTTGGCTATGTAGAAAGCACAAAGAACTATATTGTTGCCGAAGATGGCGAGATGAAGGGTATTACCCGTTACGGACAGTGGTATGGCGACCCCTATGAAGATTGGAGCGCCATGTTCGTTTCCTTCTGCCTGCATTATGCCGGAATCCCCGAAACTGCGGTACCCTATGAAGCAAACTGTGCCAATTGGGTGTCCGAGCTGTCCGCTTTCGGCCTTTATCAGTCCGCAAACGGAAAAGCCCCGGCGAAAGGCAATATCGTCTTTTTTGATAAAGACTGGAACGGTTCCGCCGATTGTGTGGGCTTGGTTGCGGAGGTGACTGGGGACGGAACCGGCATCAGCGTCA
>JAEDIZ010000190.1 GCA_016296635.1 Oscillospiraceae bacterium | reverse complement strand
CAAATCCTCAGAGCCGATCATGAAATCCTCATGGATCATGGAATCGTTGATGCCCATTGCGCGGCACTCCTCAAGGGTGTATTTGTCAAAGTTCTTGATCGTGTCGGCAAAGCCCATGCCGAGAGCAAGATGACAAGCGGCGTTCTCATCAAACAGAGTTTCATAGAACAGCAGACCGGAATTCTGAATGGGAGAGTCATAGGGAACAAGGGCACATTCGCCGAGGTAGGCGGCGCCTTCGTCCATGGAGATGAGCTGTTTCAGCAGTTCTTCGTTCTTTTCGGCATGGACTTCCACCGCCTTGCCGCCTTCAAAGCGGACAGAGAAGTTCTCAATTAGCTGACCCTGATAGGACAGCGGCTTGGTGGCATAGACAATGCCTTCGGCAACGCCGCGCATCGGCGAGATGAAGACTTCCTCAGAGGGAATGTTCGGATTAAAGAAGATGCCCTGCAGAGAATTTTCGCCGCCGCCCTTGAATTCGGCTTCGGGAATCATGCCGACGCGGAAATCGGTGCCGTTGCTGCTGCGGTATACGAGCGTTTCAATGTTCAGACTGTTTAGGTAATTGCAGCGGTTGGCAAGGTCTTCATTATGGGCCTTCCATGCGGCAATCGGATCTTCGTCCACACGGGAAGCGTCCAAAATGGCCTCCCAGAGCTTTTCAATGGCCTGATGCTTGCTCAGCTTCGGGAACAGCTTCTTTGCCCAGGCTTCGCCGGGAACGGCGGCAATGCACCACTGATCTTTGTTCTCAATCTGGTCACGATAGGGCTTGATGATTTTGTAGCGTGCCTGCTGTGCTTTTGCCAGCTTTGCCTGATTGATGCCCTTCAAGCCGTCGGGATCCTCGGAGACAAGATAGATGCGGCAGGGAATTTCTTTGACAAAATGCTTCAAGCGTGCTTCTTCCCAGTCAGCGACAGTGCCGAGGTTTTTCTGGCTGCGCCAGCGAACCTGAATTTTTTCAAGCGGCTGATAATTCCAATCAACAACGACGCGCTTTGCACCTGCACGGTAGCATTCCTCTACGACCATTTTGACAAATTCGGGCTGGTCAAGCTCGGCGGTAATAAAAACCTCCTGCCCCTTCTGGACATTGATGCCCGTGGTGGCAATCAGCTTTGCATAGCTGCGAAGTACTGTTTTTTTCATGGCAATTCTCCTTTGCATGATATATTTCAGTATTATATCAGAGATATTTTCATATTTCAATATTGCAAACCGATATGAGAACGGGTAAAATAGAAAAAAGTGAGGTATATGATATGACCAGAGAAGAATTCGCACGGCTTTGTGCAAAAAAAACCGTCCTGCTGGACGGCGCAACCGGTTCCAATCTGATTGCTCGCGGTATGCCGCGAGGGGTCTGTACGGAGGATTGGGTCAGCAAGCACCCGCAGATTTTGTTGGAGCTGCAAAAGGAATATGTGGCAGCGGGTTCGGATATCATCTATGCTCCGACTTTTTCCGCTAACCGCTACAGTCTGTCCAGAGCCGGCCTGCAGGAGCAGGTGGAAGAACTGAATACTTCGCTCGTCCGCCTTTCCAAGCAGGCTGCAGACGGCAAGGCGCTGGTCGCCGGCGATATGACGACAACCGGCGTTCCGCTGGAGCCGAACGGCACAATGGAATACAGCAGACTGTTTGACATTTATCGGGAGCAGGCCTCCGCGCTTGCACAGGCGGGCGCCGATCTGCTGGTTGTGGAAACGATGCTCGGCGTGGAGGAAACGACCGTTGCGCTGGAAGCAGCCCGTGATGTATGTAATCTGCCGGTGATGTGCAGCCTGAGTGTGCAGTCGGATGGCAGCGCGTATTTTGGCGGCAACTGTGTGGAAGCGGTGGAGACCTTGCAGGAGCTTGGTGCGGACGCAGCCGGAATCAACTGCTCCTGCGGACCGGAACAGCTTGTCAGCCTTGTCAGAAATATGAAGCAGGCTGCGCGTATTCCGCTGCTGGTCAAGCCCAATGCAGGAATGCCGACCATTTCCGATCAGGGCGAAGCGGTCTATCCGATGAGCGCAGAGGAATTTGCCGAGCATATGCTCCGCTTGGTTGAAGCAGGTGCAAATCTGATCGGCGGCTGCTGCGGAACCGCGCCGCAGTTTATTGCAGAAATCAGGAAAAGAGTCTGAAGAATGAACATCGATCTGAATACGCTTGATCTGACGGAGCTTCTGAAGCGTGAAAACGGCTGTATTCTCTACGAGGGCAGCGAGGGAAGCATTGTCCGTGAAGGCTGTGCCGGAACGGTGATTTCGGATATCATGGATGCGGACAGGCTTTGCAGACTGCTGAGAAAACTGAATCTGCCGGATTTTACTATCATCGCGCTGAAAAGCAGAGAAGCGGCGCAAAAGGTACAAAGTGAATATGGTTTTGACGGCTGCAATCCCTGCTCGCAGTGGGTCTATATTGCAAAAGAGCCTCCGAAATGGGCAGATTGTGACATCCGACTGCTGACGGCGGAAAGCGCACAGACGGTTGGAGAACACTACCATGAAAGTGTGGACTATGTGCGTGAGCGCATTGCCGCAGAGCGAATGTGGGGACTGTACGAGGACGGAACGCTTGCCGGCTTCATCGGTATGCATTCGGAGGGCTCGATCGGTATGCTGGAGGTGTTTCCGGAGTTTCGGCACAAGGGCTACGGATATGCGCTGGAAGCCTATCTGATTTCACTGCATTTGCAGCACGGATGGGTACCGTTTTGTCATGTGATTGACGGCAATGAGGCATCGCTCCGCCTGCAAAAAAAGCTCGGAATGGTGTGCGC
>JAEDIZ010000189.1 GCA_016296635.1 Oscillospiraceae bacterium | reverse complement strand
GTTTTGATCGTCGTTTCCCTCGGCGTGATCCTTTACCCGCTGATCGCCAACTACCTGTCCGAGAAAAACCGCAGCCTCATTGAGACGCAGTACACGGAGACCATCGAGCAGATGGACACCTCGGTGCTGGACGAAGCCCGCACCGAAGCGAAGGAATACAACAAGACGCTTGTCACGATCCCGGAAAAACCTTACACGAAGGACGCCCTCATAAAAGCCGCTGAGAGCTACGACACGCTTTTGAATGTGCGGGAGGACGGCTTGATGGGCTATGTGGAGATCCCCGCAATCGGCGTAAATCTATCACGGCACAGAGGAAAGCACTCTTGATCGAGGCGTGGGACACCTGCTTGGCTCTTCTCTCCCGGTGGGCGGCAGCGGAACTCATTGTGTGCTGACCGGGCATAGCGGCCTTGCCGGACAGAAGATGTTTTCTGACCTCAACCTCTTGAAAGAGGGCGACATCTTCTTTGTCCGTGTGCTGGGGCAGACGCTGGCCTACAAGGTGGTCGAGATCTATACCGTTCTGCCGGAGGACACGGGCAAGCTGACGATTGACGCCGGGCGCGATCTCTGCACTCTTGTCACCTGTACGCCCTACGGCGTGAACAGTCACCGTCTGCTGCTGCGCGGAGAGCGCACGGAGTATGAAGAAGCAATCAGCGTAATCGAGGATGTAGAATTTACCCCTGTAGAGGCATCCACGTGGGGCAGCGAGTACCGTCATGGCCTCGCTTATGGTGGCCTTACCATCGCGGGAATTGGCACGGGCTTTGGCTGTTATAAAGCAATTCGGCGGGCAAGAAAGCTGAAATACAGACCGCGCTTGCTGCGGCAAGAGAGAAAGCGAGGAAAACATGAAGCACATTAAGCTGCGGCTGTTTCTGTTAATCCTGTTGATCTGCCTTGCCTTTGCCAGTGCCGCCTTTGCGGTAAAGCCACTGATCGACGGCGCAGAAAAAAGCATAGAGGTCAAGCAGGCCGTGGAGGAATACCACGTAACAGTTGAGGAAATCCGCAGGGATTCCGAAGAAAAGCAGGAAGTCATCCCATACGCAGAGCTCTATGAGGCAATGCAGGCCTATAACCGGGAGCTCTATCTGTTCAAGCAGAATAAGCTGGACAGCAAAAGCGCCTATGAGCTGTCTCAATTCAAGCTGACCGACTACGGTTTGCCCGATGAAAAATTCGGTGTAATAACGATCCCGAAAATGGATTTGGAAATGCCCCTGTTTCTCGGCGCGAGCGAGGAAAACATGGCAGCAGGCGCGGCTGTACTGTCGCAGACGAGCATCCCCATTGGCGGTATCAACAGTAACGCTGTGATTGCCGGACACCGGGGTTACAGCGGCTATCCCTACTTCAAGGAGATAGAGATTTTGGAGATAGGTGACGAGATCACGGTCACGAATATCTGGGGAACGCTGACCTACAAAGTGGCAGAGATCAAAATCATCACTCCGAATGATGTAAACGCAATTCTCATTCAAGAGGACAGAGACATGATAACACTTCTGACCTGCCATCCCTATGCCAGCGACGGGAAATACCGCTATCTTGTATTTTGCGAGAGAGTGGAGGCGGACGCCAAATGAGCTTTGAATATTTCTACGGAGGCCAGTCCGAAAGCTTTTCCTTTTATCGTATTCCACGCATTCTTATTACCGGAGAGAAATACCGCGGCCTTTCCACAGATGCAAAGCTCCTCTACGGCCTGATGCTTGACCGCATGGGGCTGTCTGCAAAGAACGGCTGGTATGACGACTATGACCGCGTTTATATCTATTACACGGTTGATGAGATCATGGAGGATTTATGCTGCGGTCACAACAAGGCAATACGCCTGCTGGCTGAACTGGACACGAAAGGCATTGGCCTTATCGAGCGAAAAAAGCAGGGACAAGGCAAGCCGACCATGATCTATGTCAAGCAATTCGTTGAAACTGTGCCGCCTGCACCCAGGGGTGTCCCTGCATCGTCCAGATGTCCCAAAACGGGAAGTGCAGAAGCTCCAAAAGAGGAAGTCCAGACTTCCCAAAAGGAAACTTCAAGACTTCCCGAAACAGGAGGTGCAGACTTCCCGAAAGAGGAAGCAAATTATAATAATAAAAACAAAACTGATCTTAGCTATACTGATCCATCTAATCATCCCCCGGATGAGCGAGAGATTGAGGAAAGCGTGCGAGAGCAAATAGATTATCCTTTGCTTGCGCAGAGCTATCCCTATGATGATCCGGATTGCCTGTTGGAGCTGATCTGTGACGTGTTATGCAGCACAGCGCCAACCATACGAATCGGGAGTGAGAACATTCCTACGCCAAAGGTGCAGGATCGTTTCCGACGGCTCACCTTTGAGCATGTCTCCTATGTGCTGGATGCTTTTCGGGATACGACAACTAAGATCTGGAACATACGGGCTTATCTGTTGACGGCGCTGTACAATGCGCCCATAACAATAGGCCCGTATTATGCCGCCGCTGTACGGCACGACTTTGGATAAATGCGTTTCACCGTGAAACGGATTATTGCATATTTCAAGACACAAAGGAGGAACTAAATGCCAAACGAAAAAACCATTCCCCAGCAGATTCCTATCGAGAAGATTCACGATCTGCCCGATATTCCCATTGTCAAACTTGCGGATAAATCCTATGGCGGGCTTGTTACCTCAATGCTGCTGGACGGTATAAAGGAACCGGTCATTGTGCGTCAGCGAGAGGACGGAGAATATCAGCTTGTAACTGGCTACCGCCGCCGCAAGGCTGCAGAGCTTGCCAAGCTCAAGGAGCTGCCTGCACTGGTCTATGACATGACTGAAAAG
>JAEDIZ010000052.1 GCA_016296635.1 Oscillospiraceae bacterium | reverse complement strand
AGCAAGGTCTGGATACCGCGTTGCCAGATCATTGATTCCTGACACAACTGTTCTTCCCGTACAAACTGGGCAGCCGCTGCCGTATGTGCGAGATTTAATCCCTGCATTCCATTCATGTCCGCACTTTGGGCATAGCCACCATGCCTTTCGGTTGGTATACGCGCTGACGCGCCGAGGCGTGATGTCAATGTTCTTTTTTGGATGCCACTGCGCGGCAATTTCGGGATACAAGGTTTGCAAATCATTTTCTCCGGAAATAACAGATCGACCCGCACAAACCGGGCAGTCTCTAATATGTCCAGTACGAGACCAAACCTGTACCTGCCACTTATGTCCCTTGGAGCAACACCAATGCGCCTTGTAACTGCTTCCGTAGGAGACAGTTTGCGGCGTCAAAGGCAGGTTTGCTGTATCGTCCCACTGTTCAAGCAATTCCATTCGTTTATATTCAATGCAATAGTCGTAAAGACTCTTCCGCAAGAAGGTTTCCCCCTCTCCGTTTTGCCTGTTCCGAGTTTATTCGGTTTTTCTATTCTGCATTGCCATGAATTCTTCTGCGTGGATATTGATGCAGAACATATAGCTGGTTTTTTATTTCGTTATTGCAATGCATACTACGAAGCAATTGCTGGCCGTTCTTTTCATTAGCCGATCGAAATGGATTGAAACCCGCGAGCTTCGGGATTTATCCCTTGAGCGCACCGATCATTAAGCCTTTTTCAAGGTTTTTGCTGAAGATGGGGTAGAACAGAAGCATGGGCAGCACTGCAATCACTACGACCGCATATCGGATCTGAAGAGAAGAAAGCAAAGCAGCGCCATTGATATTCATATACGATGACGAGCCGGCCAGATCCTCGATTTTGCTCTGCATCATCACATTTCGAATATACAGTGCAAGCGGCTGAAGCTCTTTCTTTCCCAGATAGATCATGGGATTAAAGTAGTTGTTCCAGAAATAGACGGAATAGTAAAGCGCCAGGACGCCAAGAATCGGTTTTGACAGTGGAATAATCAGCTGCCCAAAGATTCGATACTCCGATGCACCGTCCAGCCGTGCGCTTTCAATAATCTCTTCCGGAAGGGATTGGAAATAATTCCGGACTATAATGATGTTCCACGCACTTGTTAAAGAAGGCAGGATAATCGCCCAACGGCTGTTAAACAGGTGCAGGAATCTGGCAACTACGATGTAGGTGGGAATCAAACCGCCACCGAAAAACATTGTGAAAGTGATGAACTTCATCACGATGCTTCTGTAGCGGAATTCCCGCCTTGCCAGCGGGTAGGCTGCCAGACAGGTCGTGATAATTCCAAGCCCGGTGCCGACAATGGTATACCAGAACGTGTTATAGTAATAGGTCAGGATCGATTTGTCTTCCAGTGCCTTCCGAATGGCCAGAATAGAAAACCCTTTTGGAAGAAGAAAAACTTCACCGCGTGCAGCCCTGACAGGATCGGAAATCGACATACTGATGACATAAATCAGGGGATACAGGGACACGACCAGAACGACGACGACAAAAAGGGCAACGAAAAAATCAAACACACGATCCCCAAAAGTCTTATTATACTGCAAATACATGGTGCCACCTCAAAACAGGGAAGTTTCAGAGTCAGAAGCCTTCTTGATAACCTTATTGGCAAGCACAAGCAGGAGCAGATTGACGACAGAAGTAAACAAGTCAATCGCTGTGGAATAGCTCATATTGCCGTCTTCGAATGCAGCCCGGTAAGCATAGGTTCCGAATACATCAGCGGTAGAATAAACAGAGGGACGATACATTAGAAGAATCTTGGCTGAGTTGACGCCCATCAGTCCACCGAAACGCAGGATCAGCATGATGAGGATTGTGGGCATAATGCAGGGAATCGTAATGTGAAAAATATTTTTCCACCTGGTGCTGCCATCCAGTGCAGCGGCTTCATAAAGGTTCGGGTCGATTGAAGCAATGGCAGCGGTATAAACGACAGCACCATAGCCGCAGCCCTGCCAAATACCGGAGCCCACGAACAGAGAAACGAAAGAGTCGGGGTTTCCGATAATCGTTTTTCTCTCCCCGCCCAATTTCACCATGATGTTCTGAAAAATGCCATCATCCACGGAGAAGAAGTTCAGCAGCATACATACAACAACGACGGTGGATATAAAATACGGAAGCATACTGACATTTGCGGTGAAATGGCGAAGATGCTCATGGCGAACCTCATTCAAAAGCAAAGCAAAAGCAATGCAGATGGGAAAACCAAGCAACAGGTCGGTCAGACTGATGATCAGCGTGTTTTTCAGCAAGCGCGGGAATAAAGGACTGGTCAGAAGCTGGCGAAACCATTTGAAACCAACGAACGCGGAATTGCCGCCTAAGAATGGTGAGCCAACCTTATAGTCTTGAAACGCCATAGAGATGCCAAACATTGGCCAATAACAGAAGAGGACAAAATAAGCAATCGGTATTATCAGCAGAACGAAATAAGGTGTATTCTTTTTCAGAGTCATCAATCGCTTAGAACGCACTTGCTGACGGCTGTCCTCGCGCTTGGATATGCGTTCCGAACGTGATTTACTGGTCTGTTCCATGGAATCCTCCTTTTGGCAGTCCGATCAGCGTGATTGATCAGTCTAATTTGTACACGCAGTTCGGGATTGTGGGTTCCTGTCCTAAGTGATAAATGGGAGACAGCGTGTCATTCCGGACACGATCGCGGTCTTCTTTCTTTGAGAAATCAGGAATATCAAACTGCTTGCTGTTATCCAGTGCGCTCCGCCAGCCCAGAATTCCGATTGCGGAAAGCGCGGTCGCCCGATACACGTTCATAAACGGCTGCCTGCCGTTCAACAGATCCTGCACGAAACTCCACGTGACCCAGAAATCGCTGCCGCCGTGATCTGCCCCTGCCGCCATGCCATCGACAATAGAGGGTGCCGGACTGTAAACGGAGGAAAGCGCAGAAACCGAACCGTCGGTGGGCAGATCCCACGGATTGAAGCTCAGGCGCACCTGATCCTGATTGCCGCGCACATTTTCAATGCAGCCTTTCAGGCACCCCAAGCGATACCAGTTGCCCCGGGTTCCAAAGCCGCAGTCACCCGCGACGCGGAAGACCACGCCGCCCTCCATTTCCACCAGAAGAATGCCGGAATTGTCGCATCTTGCGCCGGGCTGTGCACCGGTAGCGCGAGCGTAGGCGCGGCTGACGCTGGTTTTGCCGATGACCTTTTTTGGCATCAGACCGGTAGCGGTCATAAGCGGAGCCATTGCATGGGTGCAGTAATAGGTAGTCGGAAGACCGTTGCGCCAGTGATGGCCGCTGGGGGTAATGGAGCGAACCTCCGCTGCGCTCATGGGATGCACATATTCGCCTTCTGCGAAAATGACTTCGCCCAAAACGCCGCTTTGGAATACTCTTGTGATCTCTCTGTTGGCCGTATAGAAAGGATAGTTCTCTGCCAGGGCATAAACCCGTCCGGTTTCTTCTACCGCTTCGACCAATTCAACACACTCTTTCAGGGTAAAACCGGCTGTGGTTTCAGAGAAAACATCAACGCCGGCGCGCAATGCGCGAACAGCAAACCCGGAGTGCTCATCAAAATAATTGGCAAGAACCACTGCGTCAATCCCGCTGTGAATCAGTTCCTCAAAGTCTGCGCAGATCTTGACGTCTTTCGGGCAGGATCTGATTGCGTCTTTCAATTTGCTTTCGTCCTTATCGCAGATTGCCACGACCTCTGCTCCGTCTATTTTGGACAGGGCGTTGATGTAGGCAAGGCCGCGCCAAGTTCCAAAAACGCCAAATCGTAATTTTTTCTCCATGTGAGTCCCTCCTGTAATCAGAAAAAAATAGACAGCAAAAAACTTATTCGAATGAGTTTAGTTATAAAACTACCTCTTCTTAAAAAAATATAGCATAACTTATTCGGATAATCAAGAGCAAATTTACAGGGCATGGCAGCTATACAATAATAATATTGACATCGTTCTGAAAAATGTGTATGATGATAGCATACTCATCCGAATAAGTTGAACGCAAAGAATATACAGAATAAACTGATGGAGGTTGCTATGGCGAGAAGAAAAAAACAAGGATTCACACTTGCTTTTGCTCTGCTGCTTCTGATCGGATGTATGGGCTGCTCGAACAGCTATTCTGCTCCACAGAATGAGTTGGAAATTCCGCAGAATCCGGCTGCACAGACGCAGACTCCCATTGAAGCAGGCAAGGCAGAAGCCAGTGAGCCTCAGCAGGCTGGCAAAGATCCTGAGGCTTCTGATGTAATAGAAAAAAAGCTGTCTGCTGCGGAGAAAGCTATCTTTAACCTTCCGACAGTCATACTGTCAACGGTAGAAGCAGCACGGCTAACAGCGGCAGAGGTTGAACTGGTTTCGCCCAATCAGGCTGATACACCGGTAGTGTTTATTGCCGATGGCGGAAGCGGGGATGGTAGCAGTCCGGACAGCCCACTGCGTCTGGAAGCGTCCGGGAATGTATTTCCGGACGGAAACAGCAGCACAAATTATTACGATTCGCTTCTCTATCAGGCGGCTGCCAAGCTTTACGGAACAGGCGGCACCATTGTTCTGGTGGGTGAAGTGCTGTGCGACGGCAATGACGGACTGGGAGAAAAAGAACAGCGCGAGCTGCGCCTGCCGCACCTCGGTGGCGCGGGGATCACTGTCACCAGCGTATGGGGCGGTATCGACTACCGTGAAACAAACGGTGCCCGCTTGATTATGCAGTCCCCGGTCTGCCTGGCGCTGAATAACCCGGTTACGTTCCGCAATGTGGATATCTGCACGCAGGCAGGCGGTGGCTATGCAGTCTCAGGACGGATCATAGCCGCCTCCGGGTTTCCGCTGGTGATGGATACCGGCGTTCGCTGCATTCCTCTCGACGAGCAGGGCAACGCACAGAAAGAGCCTTCCGTTGACGCTTATCCAGTAATCGTGGGCGGACATTCCTTCAGTTCTCTTGAAGGTTGTACGGATGTTACCCTGCGCAGCGGTACATATTATACCGTCACCGGCGGATGTCTGGGAATCGGGATCGGAGGTTATGGCGACCTCTTCGGAAGCAGCAGGGTCACAGTTGAGGGCGACGCCAAAATCTACGGAACACTGTCCGCCGCGTCTCCAGATCAGCGGGCGTTGCAGGACGGCGATGCCACGCTGCTTATTCGAGGCGGAGAAATCAATAATAAAGTACAGATCTGCGGAAACGGCGGATTCTCAGGGCCGAATTGTACCGGAACCGTCATTATTACGGGTGGTTCCTTCAGCGAAAGCGTAAAGATCATGGCAAAATCCGGCAGCTATTTCGGCTCGAAGCCAGGAAATATCGTTCTGGATTATTCGGCTTACAACGGGAAATCCGATATCCTGTCCAAGGCTGTCGGCTTTTCCCAGATCGCAGGGCGGCAGGCGGATATTTCGTCGGCAGAAGTCGCCCATGAGCCGTACCGAACCACCTATTTTACGGATGACCTGCTTGATTTGAACGGACTTTCGCTCTCCCTCGTTTATGGCGAAGCAGAAAAGAAGCTGGACTACCAAAAATGCATTTCTGGCTTTGCTTTTCTTCTTGCAGACGGTACGCAGATCGATCCGGACACTTTCCGTCTGACGCAGGACGTTTCATCGCTACAGGTACTCTATGACGGAATCAAGGTCGGGGAATTTGCGCTGAACGTTCTGCGCCGCCCGGCTGTCACCATTGTCGGAACCGGTATTCTGAAGGATTCGGAAAAGCAGGAGCTGGGATTCCTGTTCGGAATTGAGGAAGGAACCTGCCCGGATATCGAGATCAAAACCGTGGGCGTGCGGGTACTGCCTACAGATCTGTTGGAAACTCCCGCAGAGCTGACACGGGAAAGTCTGGCCGGACAAGAAGAACTCCTCTGCACGGACGTTCCCACCGGGCTTATCACCACTTGTGAAGACCTGTCCGATTTGCTCTATGCATCGGTGCGGGAGATTCCGGTGGAGGAATACTGTACCGAATATACTGCAGCCGCCTATTACACGTTTGTATGTAATGATGCCGTCTATACAGCATATTCCCTCCCCTGTACGGCTTCGGTTTATTCGGTTGCCAAACAGACGGACAGCACATCCAATGTGATTGCGCTTGTAGAAAATCACGGGGTATCTTCTATTGATGAGGAACAGATCAGCAAAAAGGTTGAAGAGATGATCTCGTATTTCGAGTCTATGGCAACGCTTGCATGGAAGGCTCCCGAGGATATCAACTTTGCCGGTTCCAGCATTGTGACGGATGCGCTGCAATACACCAAGGGAAAAACCTATTACGGGCTGCCCTACATCGGCGGCTATAACGGAATGGATAATCTGGAAAACTTCTGCGGTCAGTTGGACAAGGACGGGACCTATACTGGATCCTGTACATGGAACGCCATGCACGGAAATAACTGCACCAGTGCGATCTTCCAGTCGATCAGCCGCATTACGAACAACTATGATTACTGGTCGAGGGTTAATGACCCGCTGCTGAATATCATTCCGAAGATGAAAAATGACAAAGCCCCGTACGTGGTCGTCGGAGACTACAAGATTAAGCCAACCAGTGCGGTTTCCGAAATAATCGTAAAAGACAACGAAGATCCCTGGGTCATTTATGAATCCTATGCGAAGGCGAAGCGGGGCGATTTCCTGTTTTCCCACTGGTCGGACGGAAGCGCACTTCTGTCTCACCTGCGGCTGATCACCGGAGTTTTCGTCGAAAGGAAAGAAGACGGCACGATCGACCCTGTCAGCAGTTATCTGACCGTCCACGAACAGACGTCAACAATGGATCAGGAAAAAGCGTCCTCCTGGAATCTGGACAAAAGAGCTGAACTTTACAAATCTGATCAAAAGCGGTTATCTGCCGACAAGAGATGCAGCTTTCGAAACTGGATATTTTGAAACCCCGCACTGCGTTGTTTATGACGCAAACAACTGGAGCAACATCCATGACGGCCTGCATGGAAGGATCGTGTCCAACTACGATCTGTCCGAGGTTGCCGTGGAGATCCGCAATTCGGAAACCGGAGAAACCGTCTTCCGCGCTGCTGATTACTGCTATTTTAACCGTGAATGCAGTCTGACCTCGCTAGACCCCAAAAACGAGGTAAAGAAGCTGGTCGGAACCGGAACATTCGAGTATATCCTTCGGGTAAACATCGCAAATACGGAACGCGAGCTGCTCCGTTTTACATTTTAAGAGGCGACATACGTATGAAAAATGCAATTCAAAGGATTACCGAGATCGGCATTCTGCCGGTCGCCAATGTAAAAAAGGCGGAATGGAGCGAACCTCTGGCGCAGGCGCTGATCGACGGCGGAATTCCCGCCATCGAGGTGCTTGCCCGCTCGGAGGGCGCAATGCAGGCTGTACATACCATGAAAATGAATCATCCGGAATTGACGGTAGGTGCGGGAACGATCATGACCGTGAAGGATGCGGCAAAGGCTGTTGAAGCCGGTGCCGGTTTTATCGTTTCTCCCGGCTATGATCAAAAGCTGGTCGATGCGTGTAATTCTTGGGACATTCCCATTATTCCCGGCTGTACAACAGCGACGGAGCTGCAAATGGCGTATGTCAGCGGACTTCGTCTGGTTAAGTTCTTCCCCACAGAGGCAGCCGGCGGCCTGAAAGCAATGGTAGACTATGCAGGACCGTTCGGCGGCATGAAATTCCTTCCTACAGGCGGTATTGCGCTGGATAATCTGGAAACCTATCTTTCAAACAGCAAAATCGGTGCCTGCGGCGGCAGCTTTGTTGCTCCGAAGGATTATCTGGAGCGGGAGGATTTTTCATCTATCACGGAAAAATGCCGTTTTGCCCGCCGCGCTGCACTGGGTTTCCGCCTGGCTCACATTGGAATCAACCATGGCAGCAGAGAGGAAGCAGAAAAAAATGCAAGCCTGCTTTGCAAAATCTTTAACCTGTTACCTGTAGAGCATACTTCTTGCGTCTTTGCGGGAACTGCTGTTGAGTGCAATGATTTCCAGGGGCCGGGCGAAAAAGGACATATCGGATTCAAAACTTTCTCTATGGTCAGAGCACTGGCATGGCTGGAGGAGCTTGGTGTCGAGCTGCGGGAGGACTACAGAAAATATGATGCGGATGGCAATCTTTCCTGTGTCTATTTGAAGGATGAAATCGGGGGCTTTGCCATTCACATTGTTAAATAAGGAGGAATCACAATGAAGAAAATTGTTGGATTTGGTGATTTTCTTGTAAGCTTAAGTCCCGACGGATATCTCCGTTTTTTGCAGGCGGATACCATGAATGTCTTTTACACCGGTGCGGAAGCAAATGTCTGCGCCAGTCTTGCCTGCTTTGGTATGGACACAGAGCTTGTGACCAGACTGCCTGAAAATGAGATCGCGGATGCGGCAGTCGCATCCCTGCGGAAATACAACGTAGGTACTTGTCATATTGCCCGCGGCGGAGAGCGGATTGGTGTCATTTATACGGAAAAAGGAGCTGCACAGCGTCCGTCCAAGGTGGTCTATGATCGGAAGTATTCTTCCTTTTCTGAAGTTGACGAAAAGACTTTTGATTGGGATGAGATCCTGAAGGATGCTGGCTGGCTTCATTTCACTGGCATTACGGCGGCTCTTTCCGATACGCTGCCCGGCGCCTGCCTTGCAGCCTTGAAGGCAGCGAAAAGGTTGGCTATCACTGTGAGCTGTGACCTCAACTACAGAAAAAAGCTATGGACAACAGAAAAAGCCGGCAAGGTCATGCGCCAGCTTTTACCCTATGTTGATGTTTTGATTGCCAATGAGGAAGATGTGGAAAAGGTTCTGGGAATCAAAGCAGCAGGAACGGACGTAATCAGCGGAGAGCTGAACAGGAACGGTTATGCGGAAGTTGCCGCACAGCTGAGCCGGACCTTTGGAATCTCCTATGTTGCAACGACACTTCGCAAAAGTATTTCTGCTTCTGATAACGACTGGAGCGCAATGCTTTTCCACAACGGAAAGGCAATGTTCTCTAAGACTTATTCCATCCATATTGTCAATCGGGTCGGCGGTGGGGACAGCTTCTCCGGCGGTCTGATTTATGGCCTGATGAATGGAATGGACGACCAGAGGGCATTGGAATTTGCGGCTGCGGCATCCTGCCTGAAGCACAGCATTGAGAACGACTACAATCTGGTTTCTACTCAGGAAGTATTTGCATTAGTTGAGGGTGACGGCAGCGGCCGCGTCCAGCGATGAGAAAGGGGCTGCAATCATGGCAGTTTATAAAAAAGTATCCTTTGAACAGACAGAAGCGTTTTGCCGAAAAGCATTTCAAGGTTATGGCTTTTCTGAAGAGCAGAGCGTTCAGATTACGGATGTTCTTCTGGCAGCAGACCTGTACGGCATCGAATCGCATGGCATTCAGCGTCTGATTCGCTATCACAAGGAAATTACGAGTGGGCTGGTTGATTTGAAGGCCGTGCCGGAAATCGTGAAAGAAACGCCGCTGTCCGCTACCGTAGATGGTCATAATGCCATGGGGCAGACTCTGAGTATCTGGGCAATGGAACTGGCAATCCAAAAAGCAAAGCAGAGCGGTGTCGGCATGGTTACGATTCGAAACGGCAATCATTACGGTATTGCAGGGTATTATACCCGGATGGCGGCAGAAAAGGGGTTAATCGGTATCTGCATGACCAATTCGGAGGCCATCCTGGTTCCGACCTTTGGTCGGCAGGCTATGCTGGGAACCAACCCCATTGCTTTCTCCATGCCTGCCAAGCCTATCCCGTTTACCTTTGATGCGGCTACCACGGTCGTGCCTCGCGGCAAGTTGGAGGTCTATGCAAAGCGTGACGGAACGATTCCTGACGGCTGGGCTCTGGATGAAAACGGGCATCCCAGCGTTGATGCAGACCGCGTTTTGAAAAACATTATTGCTAAATCCGGCGGCGGTATTCTGCCGTTAGGCGGAGCGGGGGAGGGAACATCCGGCCATAAGGGATATGGATTTGCCATGCTCTGTGAGATCTGTACGGCGATTTTTTCAAGTGGTCTGACGTCAAATCTGGCTTGCCGCGCTCCGGACGGTGCTAAGACCTGCCAGTTCTTCATGGCGGTTGATTATGGAATGTTTGGCGATAAGGATGAACTGGAGACACACCTATCAGAATTCCTGCAGCAGCTCCGGGACTCCAATAAAGCGGATGGACAGGACAGAATCTTCACGCACGGCGAAAAAGAATATGAGTCCGAGAAACGGGTCCGGGCAGAGGGCATCCCGCTGAACGAGAAAACCTATTCCGAAATGCAGATGATCGCAGAATTTACCGGCGCAGAAGACCTGCTTCCGACACCGCATGAATAAATATCAACCTTTTTCTCTGTTCGGTTCGGCGCTCCTGCCTTGATGAGCCATGCAAAAACAGGAAAAAGCCATGCAGCACCATAACTGCTGCACACTATTTACATTTCCGAATACTGTGTGTATAATTAAAAAATGGTATTATTGGTCAGAATTGTAATCAAACAATGCTGAACCATTCATGTTAGATGCTGATCGCGGCGTAAATATGACAGACTCCTTTGAAGCTTCGACTCATCAAAAACTACAAAATGCAGGAAATGAGAGAATAAGATATGATTGACAGAATGAATTATGAGCCTCTGTATTTGCAGATTAAAAACGACATCATTCAAAGGATCGAATCCGGAGAAATAAAAATCGGTGACAAACTGATGAGCGAAAATGAGATGCTGCGGTTTTATTCTGTCGGACGTGTTACGATACGAGCAGCGCTGGCAGAGTTGGTTTCAGAAGGGTGCGTCAGGAAAGAACACGGACTGGGCTCCTTCTGCGTGGCCTATCCCAAGCAGAACAAGATTAACGTAGATGTTCTGGTTGACAGCACCGCCCTTTTTTCACCATATCTGCTGAAGGGAATCAGTCATGTTCTGGAGCAGAATATGTGCAATCTGCTTCTTCACGACACGGGCAATTCACTGGAACGGATCAAGCGTCTGCTGGAGGGAATCATTAAGAACAGTTCAGACGGAGTCATTCTTCAGCCGAGTACAACAGACGCTTTCGATGATGAATTCTATCATTTGATGGGCGAAATTGAAAAAGTCGGTATTCCCGTTGTGATCATCTGCGGTCAGTCTGGCAACATGAACTGCTCGAGCCTGTCGATCGATGATTTTTACGGCGCATATCTTGCGGTATCTTATCTGCTGGAATGCGGGCATAAAAAGATTCTGGGCCTATATACAAACAATCAGTTTGGTACCAGAACCCGGTATTCCGGATTTGAAAAAGCCCTGTCGAATGTGCAGGATTCGCAAAAGTACGTGATTTGGACGGAAGAAAACTATGAAGAGGATCTGATCCGCCTGATCAGGGAAGAAAACATTACCGCCATCCAATGCTGCAACGACTATGTGGCGGCGGATTGTATACGCCTGTGCAGTGAGAATAATATCTCTGTTCCGGATGACGTTTCTGTGATAGGCTTCGATGATGTTGAGATCTCTCTGTGTACGACGCCGCAACTGACGACCATCGCACACCCCAAGGACCATATGGGCAGCGACGCGGCGAAAACGCTTTTAATGCAGATCCGCTCTGGAGCGCCTTCAACCGGAAATGTCATTTACCGACCGGAGCTTGTCATCCGTCAGTCTGTCCGGGATATCCGGCAGTCAATGGAGTCATGACCGCCGGCTAAGCCGGCGGCTTGATTAAGCCCTAGAAGGGCTTTTTACCGGCTGGCATCTAAAGATGCATTGAATTTTCTTTCTCTTGCATCAAATGCTCCGCCGCCCGTAAACGGGCACAGTATCTCTTGTTGTTTCATTGGGCTAATATGGAAGTGCCTTTGTTTGTATCTCGCTCCGCTCGATGCTTGAAGCTAAAGCTTTTTTACGGGGCACCTCCTCCGGCATAGCCGGAGGTTTCCGAAATCAAATGAAAAGCTGTACAGCGGCATTTGCTTCATACAGACGCACTGTCTCTTCGGATGAGCGCATACGCCATCGTATGCGCTCATTTTTTTGTTATTGATAGTATTCCCGCATTTCCTCCATGCCAGACATATTCAAAATCTCCTCAACAAGCTGCTCTGCCTGTCTGCGGCTGTGCGTCCAGGGATCCATCATGACGAGGTCAACCAGTCGTTCTCTGCTATGCGTTTCGTAGGCATCCAGCTCGGTTTCAACCGGAGCGACCCGGTCGCGGAGAATGCAGGCCAGCAGAGGCTTGGGCAGCGGCTTCGTGTGCAGACCGTGAACGCCGTCCTTATCAACCCATGCCGGGATCTCCACCTCGAAGTCGGTGGGAACGCCTTCAACGTAGCTTTTATCGTTCGGGATATTGACCACCACGATCTGCCCGTGGTCACAGGCCAGCGCCTCAATCAGAGGAATCATCGGCTCACCGGAGGGCTCCATGGGGAATTTTTCAGACAAACGAATAGAATCATCGTATGCTGCATCGAGAATGGATTGGATGCGGTCTGCGTTCATGGAGAAGATCACCTTGAACCACAGCTCCGGGTTCTCATTCCAATGCTTCTGCGTTTCATCGTCTGCATGGTATTCCCAGCCCCAGCTTCCTCCACCTGCAGTACCGGTATCACCGATGGGCATGAGGCCATAGCGCCGATACAGGTCGAAAATCTTCGGGCCAAAGTCGTTGCTGGCGTCAATGTGCCGGAAATACTCTTCGGAATGCTCCCGAACCCATGCTTCGATGAGCGGTTTTCCGTCCTGTCCATCGTAAGTGAAGCGGTTCAGCCATACAAAATGGTTGACGCCGGGAATTTCAAAGCTGATCTTGTTCCTGTCCAGCCCCATGAGGTCGCACATCCGATAAACGCCGCTGTATCCGTGGCACATTCCGACGAGCTTGATCCCGGGATATTTGCGGTGCAGATATGTAACCGCTGCCATGACGGGATTCGAAACCATAATGTACCATGCTTGAGGACACACCTCCTGCATATCATGGTAGATCTCCTCCATGAGCTGAAGTTGGCCGAAATTTGTCCAGAAGGCTTCGTCGTGCAAAATATGCAGGCTGCCGCCAAAGCGGTATCCCAGCTTCTTGGCGATCTCCCAGCCTTTAAAAAGACGATCATAGCCGCCAACCAGCGCGGAGTTGATGACAAAATCCGCGTTTTGCAGACATTCCCGCCGGTCGGTGGTCTTTTCGATCACAAAGTGCTTTCCCGCCTCGGCCGCGTAGCGGGTGAGAAAGCGATGCACCGCATCCAGCTTGGCCTCGTTGATGTCCATCAGGCTGATGGTGCTTTCGTCGAGCCCTTTGGAAAGGCAGAGATCCTTCATCAGATTGACGGCAAAGGTGCCGGTCCCGGCGCCGATGATGCTGATTTTCTGTTTCATGGCCATATCTCCCTTTACTTATTCGAATAAGATTTATGCTTCACTATACAATGGGAATCCGATCCTGTCAAGACCTTCTGCCATGCGGAGCACAAAATAGGATCAGAGGAGATCGTGCAGTATAAACGGTGGATGATCTTTGTGCAAATTGAGAAAAAATCGTATTGACTATTTGAAAATGTTAGTGTATCATGAAAACATATTCGAACGAGCGAATGAGCTGACGTACCGAGACAACAGAAAATACACAGTAGCATCAGATCACGTTATAAACATAGGTATTCCAAACTACCCGTGTCTTGCGGTTTAAACGGAGTGCTAAAGAAAAGAGGAGAACGAAATGAAACACTTCAGACGAATCCTGGCGATGATCCTGGTGGTTTCCCTGTTTGCTGGAATTACTGTATTTGCAAGTGCTGCAGGGGCTACGGGATCCGATGAAGTCAAATTCAAGGAAGCAGAGGAGCTGCTGCGCAATATTGGTAAGCTTGACCCTCTGGGCGGCGCGAACTTTGGCGGGAAGGCCAAGCAGAATATTTCCGTCAATGAGGCGGTTGCCTTCATCAAGGGCATGAAGGGTGACACGTTTACCCAGAGCGGCTCCAGAGATGTTACCGCATACGAATTTGTGCAGATGATGCTGCAGTATATGCGGATGAGTCCGTGGGAAAACATCGCCATGCAGGCTGTCAACAGTCGCTTGTTTAACGGTATTTTTCACATGAACACCTGGGATCAGGATGTCTTGAAGAATACGCCGGTCACACGCGAAGAGGCTGCGCAGATTATGCTCAATACTCTATACAGGAACT
>JAEDIZ010000188.1 GCA_016296635.1 Oscillospiraceae bacterium | reverse complement strand
AAGAACTCGGCCATACGGTGATTGCACCGGTGGGCTCGCTGGTTCCGCTGGTGGAAAAAGGACATGACTGCGCGGCCATGCAGGGACTTGCCCTCAAAAATGTCAATGTTCGGCTTTATAACAGCAAGAAAAAGGTCGTTTTCGAGGAATTCGGCGAACTGCTTTTCACGCATTTCGGCCTTTCCGGTCCTGTGATTCTGTCTGCCAGCAGCCACATGGGGCGAAAAGAGGAGGCATTTACGCTTTCCATCGATCTCAAGCCGGCATTGGATGAAGCACAGCTGGATGCGAGAATCCTGCGGGATTTTGAGAAGAATCAGAATCGGGATTTTGCAAACAGTCTCGGCGAGCTTCTGCCGTCGTCTATGATCCCGGTGGTCGTGAAGCGCAGCGGGATCGACCCGGCAACAAAGGTCAATTCCGTCACGAAGCAGCAAAGACGGCAGCTTTTGAAAGTGCTGAAGCATTTTACGGTGGAGATCGCCTGCAAGGCTCCCGTGGAGGAGGCCATCATAACCTCCGGCGGCATCAAGGTGTCGGAGGTCGATCCCAAAACCATGGAGTCGAAAAAGGTCAAAGGACTGTATTTTGCGGGCGAGATTTTGGATGTGGACGCCTACACCGGCGGATTCAATCTGCAGATTGCATGGGCGACCGGCCGTGCAGCCGGTACCGCTGCGGCACAGAAAGAGGAATAATCAGGAGGATACAGAATGAAGAAGCATTTTTCCGTTGCCATTGACGGCCCTTCCGGCGCAGGCAAGAGCACCATGGCAAAGCTGCTGGCCAAAGAACTGGGCTTTTTATATGTGGACACGGGTGCGATCTACCGCACGGTGGGTTATTATATGTCGCTGATCGGCATTCAGCCGAAGGATACAGACGGCATTACGAAATATATCGGCGATGTCAATATCGACATTGACTATCAGGCCGACGGCATTCAGCACATGATCCTGAACGGTCAGGACGTGACGGGAGAGATCCGCACACCGGAGATTTCTCATTACGCCTCCTGCGTATCGGCGCAGCCGGTTGTCCGGGCGTTTTTACTGGATATGCAGCGCGATCTGGCGAGAAAGCATGATGTGATCATGGACGGGCGCGACATTGGCACGGTGGTGCTGCCGGATGCGGATGTGAAAATTTTTCTGACAGCTTCTGCTGAGGAGCGCGCAAGACGGCGCATGCTGGAGCTGCAGGAGAAGGGCGAGAAGATCACCTTTGAAAAAGTTCTGGCGGATATGAAAACGCGCGATGAGCGTGACAGCAGCCGCGCGGCAGCGCCGCTCAAATGCGCGGAGGACGCCGTTCTGCTCGATACTTCGGGCCTTACCATTGAACAGTCTGTGGAGGCAATCCGTTCGATCATCGGGGGAAAACGGGAATGAGATTCTGGTATCGCCTCTGTTATATCATCGTACGCATTGGCTTTTTCTTCTGGCACCCGGTCTATCATGTTGTCGGCAGAGAACTGATTCCTGCCGGAAAAGCGGTACTGTGTGCGAACCACTCCGGCATGGCGGATCCGTTGTGGGTGCTGCTGGCGCTGAATGCGCCGAACATGATCCGCATCATGGCAAAGCAGGAGCTTCACAATGTTCCGATTCTCGGATGGATCCTTGAAAAATTCCGGATCATTTTTGTGGATCGCGGACACCATGATACGTCGGCCTTTGAGGCTTCCGTCAAAGCATTGGAAAATGACGAAAAAATGCTGCTGTTCATTGAAGGAACGCGCTGCAACGGCAATAAGCATGTGCGGGCGAAGACCGGCGCCATGCGGATGGCGGTGCAGACTGATGCACCGATCGTTCCGATATTCGTAACGAGAAACCGGAAACCGTTTTGTCCGATCACGGTCACCTTCGGCGAGCCGTATCACGTGTACGGTGATCCGGCAGACCGCGACAGAATGCAGCAGCTGGCAGACAGCACACTCAAAAAAATCTATGAGCTGGGCGAGGATACATATGCAGATCAGATTGGCTGAAACGGCAGGCTTCTGCTTCGGCGTCGACCGGGCGGTATCACTGGTGGAAAGCACAGTGCAGGCGGGCAAACAGGTCGTGACGCTCGGCCCCATCATCCACAACCACCACGTGGTAGAGCATTTTGAGGCGCGGGGCGTGCGGGAGGTCAGCGAGGTATCGCAGATAAAGCCCGGACAGACCGTTGTGATCCGTGCCCACGGGATTCCGCTGGAAATGCAGGAAGAACTGGAGGCAGTAGGGTTCAATGTGGTGGATGCGACCTGCCCCTTTGTAAAAAAGATCCACAAGATCGTTGCGCAGGCAGAGCGTGACGGCAGAGTATCTGTGATTATCGGAACCCGGACGCATCCGGAAGTGATTGCGATTGCGAGCTTCTGCCCCAGCGGTGTGGTCTTTGAAACCCCGGAGGAACTCGAAAACTGGCTGGTTGAGGATGAAAAACGGAAGGATTTGCCGATCTGTATGGTTTTTCAGACCACCAGTACACAGAAAATGTGGAAAAGTTGCGTAGAAATCGCAAAAAAAGTGTGTACAAATTGCGAAATCTTTGATACAATATGCAGAGCTACTGAAATGCGACAGAAAGAAGCAACGATCCTTTCTCAGAAATGTGATGCGATGGTCGTCGTCGGTGATACAAGAAGCTCCAATACGGGGCGACTTGCCATGATCTGCAGACAATATTGCAGCCGGGTATGCCTGGTAGATCACGCTGGTGAGCTGGATATGCGTCTTTTTCAGGGCGCAAATACTGTAGGTATTACCGCGGGCGCATCGACGCCGTCGTGGATAATTAAGGAGGTTAACAACAAAATGAGCGAAGAACTGAAAGTTGAAACTGCAATGGAGGAGAATTTTGCCGAGCTTCTCGAGCAGTCCCTCAAAACTTTGAATAATGGA
>JAEDIZ010000187.1 GCA_016296635.1 Oscillospiraceae bacterium | reverse complement strand
TTTGGGGTTGTAATACAGCACCACAAGATGCTCTTTGATCTTCAAATAGCTGTTGGAGTTTTTAGAAGTCTTCCATTGACGGTTTTTGAAACGATCTTTTCTGGATTGCTTGCTCTTAAACTCCTGCTCCCGCTTCCTGGCCTGTTCGATATTACCCTCCATTTTGCCGGCGCAGACACAGCCGACACCCAGACTTCGATAATCCGGATGGTACATATGATGGACATAGCGGATGATCTGGTGCCCGCACATCTCACAGACGCCTGTCGGTCCGCCCAGATCGGTAATCCCTGTGCAGACCCAGCCTGTTTTTGGCACATCCTCCCGCCTCCATAGATTGTCATATTCGGCAAGGTTGGGTTGCTGCGGTTGCGGTACAGGCGGCCCTTTTTCCTGATTGGTGGATTGGTGCCGTTCTTCTTTTTGCAGCGTGAATTCGTCCACCTTCTTGTACCCTTCCGGTTCGGGAGGTGCGGCTTTCTTTGGCTGCGCTTCTGCAAGCTCCGCTTGCGGCTGCGGCGAAGGCCTTGGCATTGTCGGAAGGGTGTGCAGCTTGTTGAAGAAATCCACAGAGATATCCCGTTCACTGGCCAGCTTATCAAATTTCACCCGATAGCTGTTTCTGCTCCTGCCGAAGCCTACGATCTCGCCCTCACCAAAAGCCGGATGGGTCACTCTTGCGCCTACAGTCTTGGGTGTATGCTCCACCGGTTCACTGAATAGCTGAGAAGCGTACTGATCGGCACTGTATTGCAGCTCCTTGGAAATGGTGCCGACACGGATATAATTCTCCTCACCGATCTCCTTGAGAAATCGGGAAGGCAGCTTTTGCTTACCGTTCTGGGTATAACCTTCGCTATCCAAAAGGAACAGCCGTTTTTCCGCTCTGGTGATGGCCACATAGCAGAGCCTGCGTTCTTCCTCCAAGCCCATCTTTTTTCGTTCCTCGATGGTCTTGGCAGAGGGAAAAATGCCTTCCGAAAAACCAATGACAAACACATTGGGGAATTCCAGGCCCTTTGCCGCGTGAATGGTCATCAACTTGACCATATCGCAGGCTTCCTCGCTATCGTCTTCCGACTGCAAAGAGATCTGGTTGATAAACTCTTTGAGGGAAACGGCTTCGCCGAAGTGATTCTCATACTCCGAAGCGATCCGCTTAAATTCCGACAGGTTTTCAAACCGTTCCATATCGCCTAATTCTCGAATATATTTTTCGTAGCCGCTGTCGGTACATACCCGCGCTACGCACTCCGAAAGAGATATGGATTGGTGCCGCTGCCGGATGCCGTTGATAAAATGAACAAACTTCCCTGCATCGCTTTGCTTAAAGGCGGGATCATCCATGTTGTCCTGCAAGGTCTGAAACAGCGATACGCCTTCGCTCTGCAATGCCAGCAGCCGTTGCAGCTTGATCCTGCCAAACCTCCGGCGGGGCTTGTTGATGATGCGCTTGAAGGAAATATCATCGTCGAAGGCCACAAGGCGCAGATACGCCATAATATCCTGGATCTCCATGCGCTGATAGAATTTTACACCGCCGAAAATCTCATAAGGCACACCATTCTCCGTGAACTTCTTCTCAATGATCCGGGACAGGAAGCCGGAACGGTACAGCACCGCGAAATCTGCATAATTGCAGTTGGTCTCCCGGCGGATCCGGTGGATATTCGCAATGATCCGATCCGCTTCGGCATACTCGTTCTTCTCATGGTAATGATACACCTGCACGCCGTCACCGCTTTTGGTGAACAGATCCTTCTTCAGCCGGAACACATTCTTTTCGATCAGTGTATTGGCACACCGCAGGATCTGAGGCGTAGAGCGATAGTTTTGGTTGAGAATCACGGTTTTGGCAGGAACATGATACTGATCAAAGTCCACCAGCAGTTTTACATCCGATCCGCGCCATTCGTAGATGTTCTGATCCGGGTCGCCCACGATCATCAGGTTCTTGTGCTTCTCTGACAGCCTGTCCACCAGCTGCATTTCTGTGCTGGAACTGTCCTGAAACTCATCCACCTGAATATAGTTGAGCCGGTCCTGCCACTTCTCCAGCACCTCAGGACACCGATCGAAAATATCCAGCACGAAGTACAGCAGGTCATGGAAGTCCATCGCGTAGATGTGTTTTTGCTTCTGCAGAAATTCTTCCATGATCTGGTCGTCCGTGGTCACAATATTGGGCACGATCCGGCATGGCTCCGTACAGCACATCTTCGCCACATAATCCCGGTGGGTGGCTTTGAAAAATGCAATTTGCCTGATGATCTTTTCGAAGCTGGCGTGATCCAGCTTCAGCTCGAATTTCTGATAGATATCCCCTAAGATAGCTTTCTGCTGGGCGTTATCGATGATCTGAAACTCCCTGGGATAGAAGATCTTCTCAATATCCTCCCGAAGCACACGGACGCAGAAGCCATGATATGTACAGATCAGCGACGTGTCATATTCCTGTCCAATCAGGCTGCGGATGCGCCGCTTCATCTCACCTGCGGCTTTGTTCGTAAAGGTCACGCAGAGAATATTGGCCGAGTCGATGCCGTACTCCTTCACAAGATAGGCATAGCGGCTGACCAACAGCTTAGTTTTTCCGCTGCCGGCACCGGCGATCACGCGCAGATAGCCTTCCGTCGCCATAACCGCTTCCAACTGTTTTTCGTTTAATGCGGATAAATAATCCATATTAATCAACCATTCGGCCGTGATGCGTCCGCACAAATAGAAATGAAAGTATGCAGACAAACGGCCGCCTTTCTTGTAGAATTATGTTGAGGAGGATGCAAACTACAACGCACGGTGGAGTGAGTCGTAGATTGCACCAAGAACTCAAAACAGTATATTAATCAGTGCTGGAACCGCCTTTTCAAGCACAAATAAGTGGCGTCTTGAACCCGTACACTAAGGATTGTTTT
>JAEDIZ010000186.1 GCA_016296635.1 Oscillospiraceae bacterium | reverse complement strand
ATCTTCTCTCCGTGGTGCAGAACGATCACCTCTTCGCACAGGCTGACAACCGCCTGCATGATGTGCTCAATCAGGAAGATCGTCACGCCCGATTCATTGATCCTGCGAATCAGGCGGATCGCGTCCTCCGTTTCCGCCGGATTCAGACCGGCCATGTTCTCATCCAGGAACAGCATTTCAGGCTTGGTCGCCAGAGCCCTCGCCATTTCAAGGCGCTTCTGATCTGGGGTACCCATATCCTTGGAAAGGACATGACGTTTTTCATACAAGCCGGTGAACTGCAGGACATCCATCGCACGCTCACGCGCCTCCCGGTCGGATTTTGCTCCGGCATGGCCAAAGTAGCAGGAGGCCACCACGTTATCCAAGACGCTCAGATTCTTCAGCGGTTTCATGATCTGGAACGTCCGTGCAATCTTCATGTTGGTGTATTCGTAGGCCTTCTTGTCCGTAATATCCTGTCCCTTGTAGAAGATCTTGCCTTCCGTAGGCGGATAGTAGCCGCAGATCATGTTGAAGGTCGTGGATTTTCCCGCACCATTCGGGCCGATCATGCCGGTAATGCCGCCCTCCCGGATGGAGAAGGAAACATCCTTGACCGCTGTCAGGCCCTTAAAGCGCTTTGTGATGTGCTGAACCTCAATGATCGGAGAATCTGCCATGATGATTACGCCTCCTTTACTCTATCCATCATCTCAACCTCTTCAAACACTTCAACAGGAGGCTTGCGAAGGATTTTGGTATCGATGAAAACTTTTAACTTACTGCTCATATACCAGCCCAGAATGCCCGTCGGGCGGAAGCGTATGACGACAATCAGCACCACCGCGTACATCAGCATGTTGATGCCCGGCAGAATCGCACTGAAGTTTGCCCGGAGAATCTCAGAAAGCGGAATCATAATCAGGCCGCCGACGATAGGACCCTCCACAAAAGCCGCGCCGCCGACAACAGCAGGAAGAACGGACTCCGTAGACTTAGCCTGAATCATCAGTTCCGGATCGATATACCGGATATAGCTGGCGTAGAAGAAGCCCACCAGGCCGGCCACCATAGCAGAGAGCACCACGGCTGTGATCTTGTACTTCGTGGGGTTGATGCCGATGGCTGCCGCCGCATCCTCGTCCTCACGGATGGTCTTGAGCGCAAAGCCCATCTTGGAGCGGTCAATCCGCTTCATAATCAGGTACACACCGATCATCATGACAAGGCCCACATAGTAGTAGGGCACCTTGCTGCCAAAGCGGAACTGCCCCCAGGAATCGGCTCCAAAGGGCAAGCCCACGCCGCTCGCGCGTCCGAAGAACTCGGAGTTGATAATCACCTGGCGGATGGATTCACCGAAAGCGATGGAAACCAGCGTGAAATACGGGCCTCGCAGGATAAAACAGGGGTAGAAGATGATGCCCGCCACCAGACCCACGACGAGCATGCCGAAGATGGCAGACAGCCACGGATTGGCTCCCGTTTTCACCACCATCAGACAGCATGCATAGGCACCGAGGCCCATGTACGCCGCATGACCCAGGGAGTTCTGTCCCGTCATGCCGCCCAGCAGGTTCCAAGCCATGGAAAGCGTGGACATATAGAACACAAGCACAAAGATGTTGAGCACATAGGGCGATTTCACCGTAACCGGAATCAGAAGGAAAACCAGAAGGATGATGCCCAGCACGATGGCAAGATTTCTGCGGTAGGTTCGAACCGCTTTTCTGCTGTCCATATTACTTCCTCCTTGCAATCAGCATCTGGCGTACAACCAGGATCACGATAAACGTCACGAATACGATCAGGTCGCTGTAGGAGGGGCTGATGAACAGCGCGCTCATGGTTTCAAGCAGTCCCAGGAACAGGCCCGCAAAGAATGCGCCGGGGATGGAGCCCAAGCCGCCGACCACGACGACGATCAGCGCGCGGAAGCCGAAGCTGGCGCCAGCCGTCGGGAAGATCGTGTAGAACTGCGTCAGCAGCGCGCCAGCCGTGCCCGCCAGCGCGACACCCAGTCCGTAGGTCAGGATGTAGATGCGCTTAACGTTGATTCCAACGACCTCCGCGCCCACAGGATTCTGTGAGACAGCGCGAATCTGCTTGCCAACCGTCGTGTATTTCAGGAAGGTAAACAGCGCAATCGTCACCACAATCAGCACACCGAAGCTGATGAGCCTGGGCAGGGCCATCGTCACGGGGCCGATGGGGATATAGGTCCGGGAGTACGCCGTGCGGATCGAGCGGTATTCCGAGCCGAACAGCACCAGCGCACCGTTGGACAACAGCAATCCCAAACCAACCGTCAGGAACAGCAGGTTGGTAAAGCTCTTGGTGCCCAGTGAAGGCGTAATCAGCGTATGCTGAATCACTGCGCCCAGCGCAAACATGATAAGCGCCACCAGCGGAACCGCCAGATACGGGTCAATGCCAAGGTATGTATAGAGCACATAGGTCAGATACATACCCACCATCAGCATTTCACCGTGGCAGAAGTTAACGATCTTCATCACGCCGAAAATGACATTTTGCCCCATGCCCATCAGGGCGTAAAAGCCACCCATCAGCAGACCGTTGATGCATGCCTGCAAGAACGTCTCCCAATCCATACGATCGAGCCTCCCTTTTTCCATTTGTACCTGATTCCGATGCGCCTGCGTTCAGAAATATGTACAAATTATACCACTCGTTTCGGGTTTTTTCAACAACCTTTTCATCATTCCGCGCATTTCACGCAAAAGAATTTAGTCATCTTGATATGATTTGTGAAAAGGATCCTTCAGATAAAGGACTCCAAGGATACATTAGTCCGTTGCTGATTGAGTGAATAACACTGTCATACTCCGGACGATTCCCCCTGCACTCCGGACGATTCCCCCCAAATCGTCCAAAGTGGGTGCATTTTTGCCGTGTCCTCCCCCATTCTGCGAAAAAATCTCCGTTTCCGGGCATCAGAAAAGCCGGAAGGGAAC
>JAEDIZ010000051.1 GCA_016296635.1 Oscillospiraceae bacterium | reverse complement strand
AGTGGGCTTTTCGGTTTCTGCAGCAGGGGTCTTTTCTGCGTCAGGGGTCTTTTCTGCGTCAGGGGTCTGCTCCGCAACGGTGGGTGCCTTTGTGCAGGCAGCCAGACTCAGAAGCATGACGAGTGCAAGAAGCAGAGCGATCGCTTTTTTCATGATTGGTTCCTCCTGGTTTTTTTATTTCAAGCGCAATGCGCCTGATGACAAGTTGACAGCTTCAGTCCTGCGGCCATATTGACCTGAGGGCGGCGATCCGCAGCAAGCGGATATTGACAGGCTCCGTACTCTGAAGCTGCAGGAAATTTGCCGAGAAGACGGTATCTGCTTCAACGGCAAGCACGGCTGCACCGTCATCGATAAACAACTCCAGCGTGCGCCGATCAAAAATCATCCGCAGACGGATTGCTTCGTCGTGCAGCAGAAGCGGGGCTGTGGTACTGCCGACGGCAATGCTTCCGGCAGAAAGATTGAGCGTTATCAATGAACCGAATAGCTGAATATCCAGTTTCCCGCTTTTACTGTTGTCCAAAACCAAAAGCAGATCGGATGGAGCAGCTTCAAGCTTTCTGAAATAAGCCTGTTCTGGGAAAAGACGGATGGAAGTGTCCGTAAAAGAATCCTTCCAAAGCGTATCGAAGGCGGGGATGGGATAGGCACACAGACGGTATCGGTCGGCATCTCTGCGAAGCGTCATTCTTGTAGGAATGCCCATTTGCTGTGAGGCGCGGCATTGCCAGTTTGAAGTCATGTCCCAGCTGATCCTGATCACTTCCGGCCAGGTTTCGCTGAAGGTTTGCGAGGCATAGATTAATCCGCCGTAGCTGAGCTGAGCGGGAGGCTGTTCCGGTACGAAGAAACCGTGCCGGAATGTTCCGACAACATAGATGTCGTGAGCGCCGGACAGAATCCATTTCCGCTCGCCTGTATCGGTCATGATGGGATAGAGGTCAGGACACTCGCTGTCCCGCGGCAGATGCAGCTGCTGATGCATCTGCCAGTGAAGCAAATCTTCAGAGGCGAACAGCCAGTATTCATCTCCATCCATGTAAAGAGCCATCAGCCATTTGTTCAGCTCTTCGCACCAAACAACACGCGGGTCGCGGTTACCTGCACAAATGTTCGGCAGAACCGGATTGCCGGCATATTTCCGAATCGTCTGAAGACCATCCGTTGAATATGCTAAATGCTGCTCGAAGCCACGACCGGTGCTGGAGAAGAACAGAAGGACGGGCGGCGACTGCTGTGATCCGAGCTCACTGACATTTTTTTGGTCCAAAACAGCGCTGCCGGAGGCAATTGTGCCGATTTCGTCCGGACAGAGTGCGCAGGGTTCTTCCTGCCATCTTATCAGATCCCGGCTGACGGCGTGACCCCAGTGCATATTGTTCCAATGGACGCTGCATGGCCCATACTGATAAAACATGTGATAGATACCATTCAGAAAGATCAGCCCGTTGGGATCGTTGTTCCATCCGTTTTTGACGGTGAAATGTACCAACGGCCGGTTTTCCTCACGATAAAGATCGGGAAAATCAATCTGCTTCGCTTGCCGAATCGGAACTTCGCAGCTTGATTCCAGCGTGAGCGAATGACCGATCCATCGACGGATATCAAGATATGAGAGAAAATCGGGATTCTGCGTGCAAAGCTTTACCCGGTATTCGGCAAGCAGTCTGCCGTTTTCAAAAAAGCGGAGCAGCTTTGGCGGAGCATCCTCCCGGACAAGGAGAACGAGATAGGCAGAAGATGGGATAAAACACGTTTCATGCCTGCAGATGCTGACCGGAGTATAGGCATAGTGCTTGTAAAAGGTATCGGCCCGGAAGATCGGGCTGCCGATCTGCGGAACATCTGTCGGCAGACTGCCGGGTGAGACCGGCTCCCGGGAAGGGTCTAAAAGAGGAACCGTCTGCTGATCGACCTGACGCAGATAGATCGGGGATGAAGTTTCCAGACGGAGTGGTCGGCCTTTCAGACGGCGGACATCCAAATACGCGGCCGCATCGGGATCGGTTTCTGCGTATGGAAGGTCGTAGCTTCCGAGAAAGCGTTCTCCGTCAAAAAAATGCAGCTGCACATTTGCAGAGCCAAGCCGGATTGGAAACATCAGATAGTTTTTTTCAAGAATGATGTCCAAGTATACTCACTTCCTGCTGCTTTTCTTTTCAAACTCCCGGTAGAATTCGTCACTGTCGGAGATTATCTGCTTTTCGACTGCAGCTTTCCTGCCAGACTGCATTTCGGGCGCCAAGATTCGGAGTGGCTTTCGAAGCAAAAGAACAATCATCTTTGCAAGAAAAGAAAAGCCAATCAGCAGAAAAACAAAGCCGAAGCGGAGCAGGTGAAACGGGAAATAAAGAACCAGTACGGGAAAGAGAATGTTCAGCAATCCGATCAAAAAAGAGCGCGGCAGGTATTGCAGCATATACTGAATGCTCTGCTGATAAAGCGCTCTGACGGATGTTTTCCTGCTGTGTGCGCAGAGCGGGAACAGGTACCCTGCGGTCATGACGAGCAGGAAACCGGCGGCGAGCAGAATATAGGAGAAAACGGAAGGGGACTGCGAAGCACTGCTTCTCGACAGACAATAGTCAAGGAAAATTACAACACCGATCAGCAGAAGCAGAAGAAAACACTTTGTGGCAACGGCAAAATGTGCCTTAAACAGACGGAAATACTTTCCTGCGGGATTCTCGTCAAATTCAGAGCAGAGGACCTCATGCAGGGCGGCTGCAGACGCACCGATAGTGAAAACGGGCATACAGGTCAGAACGAATACAAAATTCAGAAGGATCATGTATGCAATCTGCCGGAGCGCTCTCATCAAAGGGGCATCGTAGTCAAATAAGTGTTTCACGCGGATTCTCCTTCATCCAGTACAGACAGAGCCTGACGCAGGTCTTCCAGAAGCGGCTTTACACCTTCAAGTCCGCAATGAATACGGATCAGACCGCGCGACGCGCCATACCATTCGGCATATTCTTCAGACTTAAAATAGAGAGGCATCATGACTAGACTTTCAAATCCACCCCAGGACGGGCCGAGAGAGAAGACCTTGAGCCGTTCGACGACGGCGCGTGCCTGCTCGACGGTTCCGTTGATTTCAAAGCTCATCAGTCCGCTGCTGCCGCTCTGCTGCTTATCGCGGAGCTGCTTTTGCGGGAAGCTTTCCAGCCCGGGGTAGTAGACCTTACGGACGCGGGGGTCTTTTTCCAACTCATTGGCAATCTCCGTGGCAATCTTCTGATGTTCGTCCAGACGGACTTTCATGGTTCGCAGACCGCGGAGAATCAGCCATGCTTCCATAGGCGCGCTGATGCCGCCGAACAGATGCCGCAGCTGCTTCAGCCGGTTGTAGGTTTCCTCATCGTTTGTTACGAGCAAGCCGCCCAGCACATCGCTGTGTCCGCCCATATACTTTGTGGCGGTATGCATGACAATATCGATGCCGAGAGAAAGAGGCTTCTGATACAGCGGAGTGCAGTAGGTGTTGTCAATGTAAGTCGGAATACCACGCTTTTTTGCTTCTGCGGTGACGGCCTGCAAATCAACCAGCGTAAAGGTATCGCTACCGGGGCTCTCCAAAATAATCAGGCATGTATTGTCCTGCAGAGCCTGCAGAATTTCCTGCGTGTCGTAGCCGTGTACATATGTATAGGTCATCTGCATGACAGGCTGCAGGTAGACTTCGAGGAATTCATGAATACAGCCGTAGGCGTTGTGGACACAGACGATGTGTCCGCCGGCCTTTGCCTTTGAAAGGATCGCTGCGCTGGCGGCAGCCATACCGTTTGCATAGGCCAGACAGAACCGCCCGTTTTCCAGCTCTGCAACTTTCTGCTCCAAAACGCTGACATCCGGGTTCGTATAGCGGCTGTAAATATGCTTTCCGGGTGCGCCGAAATGGTATTCATCCAGCGAGTTGCATGTGAAAAGCGAGGACATGAATACGGGAGGGGCAACAGATCCTAAAAACTGCTCGTAGCAATCGCCGCCGTGTGCGAGGATCATGGCCTCATCGGAAGAATCAATCATTTTCTTTTTGCCTCTTTTTTGTTGCGAATTATATTAATTATTTGTCAGCCCTTGACTGCGCCGCTGGTCAGACCTGCGACCATATACTTTCTGAGAAGTGCAAACAGCAGAATCGTGGGCAGAATTGCGATAATCGTGCCAGCCATCATCTGACCCCAGGCGATGTCGCTCTTCTGAATCAGAGCATTCAGACCGACCGTAATGGTTTTCATGTTGTCGGTATCCAGGAAGAGGATTGCACTGAAGAGCTCGTTCCAAGTGTTCACAAAGTCGAAAATCAGAACGGACGCGATGCCGGGGATCATCAAAGGAACTGCAATGCGGAACACGGAATCCAACCGGCTACAGCCGTCTATCAGAGCGGCTTCTTCAATGGATTCCGGGACACCATCGAAGAATGCACGCAGCGTAATGATGGAATACGGCAGGACATTGCCAATGTAGATCAGAATGATACCGACGCGGGTGTTAATCAGACCCATGGAGGAATACATCTGATATTTAGGTGCAAGACCGACAAAGCCAGGAAGCATCTGCGTCAGAATGAAGAAAAACAGAATGGCAGAACGGCCGCGGAAACGCATCCGGGACAGAACATATGCCGCCAAAATGGCGATAAAGGTGCCGATAACCGTTGCAACGGCGGAATAGAAGAACGAATTCAAAAAATAGGTCAGGAAATGGCCTTTGGTAGCGATGTCGATGAAATTCTGAAAGGTGGGGAACTTTGGCCAGTAGACAACGGGATAGGCGTATATTTCTGCCTGCGTGGATTTCAATGCCGTGTTGATCATCCAATAGAAGGGGAAGAGCGTAATGACGAGATGGAAAATCAGAATGGCGAACTTGACAACCTGACCGACCCAAAAAGCCGGATTCTTTCTTTCTCGGGATGTAATTGTCATAGCTCAGTCCTCCTTGTTCAGACTGGTGACCTTCAGATAGAAGAGTGTATAAAGTGTGAGGATAACGGTGCAAATGACGCCGATGGCGCTGGCCTTGCCGTAGTCTAGGCTGTTGATGAGCGTGTACATATAGGAGGTCATAATCTGACTGGAGCCGCCGGGGCCGCCGTTCGTCATCGAGATGATTGCCTCCGGACCATTGAAGATCCAAATGACACGCAGCAGGCAGGTGAGAATCAGAACGGATTTGATATGCGGCAGAGTAATGACACGGAACTTTGCAAAGGAGTTTGCACCGTCCATTTCAGCTGCTTCATACAGATCCTGAGGGACACCCTGCAGCGCGGCTGTGATCATAATCACGAAATAGGGGATGCCGTACCAGATGTTTGCAATGATAACAGAGACAAGAGAAGTGGATGCGCTCGAAAGCCAGCCGATGGGTTTTTCGATCAGGCCGATTTTTTGCAGCACGTCGTTGATAACACCGGAGGTGCCGTTAAACATCCAACGCCACATAATGCCGATTATGAAGCCGGATACTGCCCAAGGGAAGGAGATGACACCCTGATAGCCGCCTCTGCCACGGAAGGATCTGCGCAGCAGCATCGCGATAAGGAAGCCAATCAAAAACTGCGGAACCAGAGAGCCGAAGACCCAGTATACGGTATTCTTCATGGTACGGATGAAGGAGTTAAAGGGACTGGGTGTCAGCAGCTCCTTAAAGTTTTCCAGACCGATGAACTTTACCTTGGATAGGTTATAGAGATTGTAGTTCTGAAATGCCATCACAATTCCGCGAAGCACCGGATAATAGATCTGCCAAAGGACGATCAAAATTGCCGGCAGAAGCATGACGGTAATGAACAGAACATCCCGGCGCTTGGCGCTGAGCCCTGCTTGTTTTTTTCCTTTCTTCAATGAACAAAGCCTCCTTGACGGGTAGAATCGATATGAAGATATCGTTTTTTTGCCGGAAAGTTATACTGCAAAATGCACAAAAAAGAGAACGCGTTTTTGCTAAACCAAACATAAATAAATCGTATTTTTTCAATTTTTCGGCTAAATGCAGAATGAAGTATATACTCGGCTCTTCAAAAAAGCACAGAAAAAATTGAAAAAATGCGACATAATCAGAAAAAAACAGACATTTTCGATTGACAACTACGAACAAATGAGATATCATCTACAATACCAAAGCCGTTATTGTGTAATTTCATAATATCGCCTTTTCTCTGAAAAATCTATTGAAACTTCGCGACGAAGAGGAAAAATTACGACCTATGATTATTTATCAAAAAGACCGCGATGACGGCATAGAACAGAATCAGATTTCCCTTCAGCTGCTGGGCTTTCACCGGGTCCGGCATACCAAGCCATATGTATCGCAGCCAGAACTGGCTCGGCATCCGAGAATTTTTTATATTTCAAGCGGCTACATGCATGTGTATATTTACGGAAAGAAGGTTATAGTGCAGGATGATAGGTTTATCCTGCTGAAATCCGGCTGCAGCTTTGAGTATAATATGCCTGTTGCCGGAGCGGTGGTAAATGAGCTCGAATTTGAAGTGAGCGGACATGATTTCGTCGACGAAATGGAAGAAGATTATATTGTCGGAAAAAATACCCATGTAGGCGATCTGTTTTATCATTTGAATGAGTTCATGCAGAAAAAACCAATACTGCCGATTTCGCCGGAGGCGCTTCTTACATTGATTTTGGAGCAGGTGCTGGATTCTGCGGATATGAACATTCCCGGGCAGGATCTTTATCATCGGTTCCGGGAATATGTCGATAACAATATCGGCAACGATTTGTCGGCAGTCGTTCTCAGCGAGGCACTGCGATATAATAAAGATTATATCTGCAGGGTCGTGAAACGGTTCAGCGGGAAAACGCTGAAGGAATATATCGCCTGTGAACGGCTGATCGTGGCAAAGACGATGCTGTCCACGGGGGATACGCCTATCAGCAGCATTGCTGAAGCGGTAGGGTGTGTTTCGCCGGAGCTTTTCTGTAAATTTTTCCGGTATTATACGCATATGTCCCCATTGGAATACCGGCGACAGTTCCGAAAAGAGATATAAAAACAACCGCTGCAAAGGAGCCTTTGCAGCGGTTGTTTTTATGAAAAAAGCCGTGATTATGAATGGACAATACAATGCGCCAGCCATCTTCCGGAACGGAAGCGGAGAAGATAAAACAATGAACGAACGGCCCAGTCGATGGCCATGGCAATCCAAACGCCGAAAGTGCCGAGCCCGAGCCGGGTGCCGAGCAGATACGCCGCCCCGAGCCGGATCAGGAACATAGTACCCAAAGAAACCAACATGGTATAGCGAACATCGCCTGCGCCGCGTAGCGCCTGCGGCAGACCATAGGCGGTGGAATACATGAAAATCGCGCAGAAACAGTAGAAAAGGAAAAGCTGCTTTGCCAGACGGAGCGTTTCCGGTGAACCGCCGAAAAGATGAAGCAGTGGATCCGCAAAGATGAACCACAGCATATTGAGTATGAGCATCCATGCGTAGCTCAGCCGCATGATGTGCCGGACACATTTTTCTGCCAGTTCGCGGCTGCCCGCACCGCAGCATTGACCGGCTGCGATCATAGCTACAATACCCCAGCAGGACGAAGGAAGATAAGACAGCGGCTGCAAACGAGAAGCGATTCCGTGGGCAGCGCTGTGTACGACACCGTAGCCGGCAATGATCCGCTGCACCAGAAGAAGCCCAATCTGCACGGATGCATTTTCAATGGCAGTCGGAATAGAGTAACGCAGGATCTGCAGGAACATCTCTCGTTCCAAAAATGGACTGCTGCCGCGTCGGAAGGAAACTGCGAGCCGGCCGAAATGCATGAATGCAAACAGAACTACAGAGGTCACGGCCGATCCGATAAGATTTGCCAAACCTGCACCGAGAACACCTAACGGAATTACAAGGGAAAAAATGAACTTGCATACGATGGACAGAAGCAGCATCGCCGTGGAAGCAAGCATGGGAATGCGTGTGTTGCCCTGCGCACGGAAAGTTGCGGTGCAGGCGGAGAAAAGGCCCGTAAACGGAAGTACCAAACTGCTGACAATCAGATAGGTGACACCGTAGTCCAAAACATCACGGTCAACATTGCCGACAAGCAGCGTAATGACCTTTGCAGGATAGGCTAAAAGCATGCTGCAGCACAGCAACGATATAAGCAGCGTGAAAACAAGGCAGCACCGGGCGCTGTCAGATGCACGGCGGTTATCTTTGCTGCCGAAAAACTGGACGGTTACAACCGAGCCACCCACGGCAAGACCGGTTATGACTGCCGAAGCAACATTGGTAATGATGAATGCATGGGATACGCCGGCTGTGGCGGCATCGTTGAAGGAGGAGGCCAACAGCGTATCGACCAGACCGAGGATGTTTGCAATGAACTGCTCAGCAAGCACGGGCAGAAAGATCTGCAGCAGTTTTCGGTTGCTGAAAGGACCGCCTGCCGGTGGTGTAAAGAATGCGCGCAGAGCTGCTGCCATGTTCAATCCCTCCCGGATTTCAATCTCGATATGATTGTATGGCGGCAGCAGGAAAAACACAATGGATATAACACGCGAAAAAGCCCAATTAGAAGGCCTGTTTTATAGGATTGAAAAGAGCCGGGATTCCATAGCTTATATTCTTTAGAATACAGTTTCCTGCTTCTGTGAAGAAACACTTGGCTATACCATCGGATATCAGCGGGGGTGAACATACTTCTTTAAGAGTCAGCGGGCTCTCTCAAAAGAATTTGAGAGAGCCCGCTTTCACGTTCATTTGCGCAGTTTTTCTGCCAGTTCGAAATACAAGTCCAGAATCGCGTTGGCGAGCTGATCCGGGTTCTTACCGTCCGGATTGTGCTGCGCCGCCTCGCGCATCAGCCGGGTGATGTTGCGCTCCGTGAGATACATGAAGCCGAGCGCGCCGGGATCTTCTGCCCGTTTGCCGGTCTCCGCCTCCCGGATCGTCTGCTGGATGAACTGCCGGATCATTGCACCGGGTGTTGTGCCGCGCTGCTCTGCAATCTGGCGGAACGCCTCTGCGTCCTCCTTGCGGATATTCGCACCTACCGTGCGGATATGCTCCTTGTTGTAGGCGGCTCTTGCCTGCCTTGCCTTTTCCATACCTTCTTCAGTTCTCATGTGTAGATCACCATTCCTTTCCAAAAAATTTGTTATTGGTAACACTTTCGATATAAACAATACTAGTAACACAGACAAATGTCAAGAGGGAAAATCAAATTTTTTGCGCTGCAGTCAGGCGTTCTGCCATCTGTTGTATCGACGGTGCCTGCATCCTCGCTGTTTAACGGAAAGACAAAAAGCACTTCGAAAGCGAAATGCTTCCGAAGTGCTTTTTCCGGTGCAGATAAACTGACTTTCATATTCGCGCATATTGTATTCAAGATACAGCCCTTCGGAATTTATGGAGTCCGATGCAAGCATTGGAAGTGCGTTATATAATTCCGCGCCGATTTTGCCTGATGAAAGCAGGTCTGTGTAACGCGGCGTATCCTTGCTCAGTTCATCGTATGTGAAGTTGATGGTTTCGTATTTCCCGAATTTCAGATGGGTAATATAGCAGGGGAGTTGGGATATCGTTAAGTCAAGATTCCTGCCGATCAGAACATCTCCGCGGCAGGTTTTTGCAGCAAGTGCGGAGCAGCTCATAAATCGGCGAAAATCATATCTGCGGGCAGTATATCTACATGCTTTTTCAAAATCAAAATTTCGATGGCGGTCGCAGTCGATGACATAGTTACCGAGGTCGGTAAAGTTCAGGTGTTTTTTTCGAACCGTTTTCCATTTGTATGTTGCTCCTTTGCGAAACATTTTCCCGTTATTTCCGCTGTAGTACTGACGATTGTCGTATTCTTGCTTCATAAGCGTGCTGCCTCCCGTTTATTAATCAGTATATGGGAGAGAACGCAGAGCGTGCATATAAAACAGAAATAAGAGTATCAGAAGCTATGCGGTTTCAAAGCGCACTTTGTTGATCCATGGGCTGATGCCGGGCGTGCAATGTCTGCAGGAGCGGGACTTGTCCTGTGTGCAAATGAAATCTGCTGTTCAGGTGTCATAGGCACAAGGTGTCTTTGCTGAATTTGTCATGGTCGGTGATACTGTCTTATTGGGCAATCGGTATTCCGAGTGCGGTGCTGCTGATGCGTAATACCTACATCGGAATCTCAAATGAGGTAATTGAAAGTGCTAAGATAGACGGAGCTGGATTTTTCACGATAATCGGAAAAATCATAATGCCGATGGGAATGTCCGGAACGGCAATCGTAATTATTTTCCAGTTTATCAGCGCGTGGAATGATTATCTGACACCTCTGCTCTATCTGACATCACAGTCCAAACAGACAATCATCGTTGTCCTTGCGCAGATGGTGGATAAATATATGAATATGCCGACCAGACAGTTTGCGGGTCTTTTTGTCAGTGTGATTCCCGCCATTGTGTTGTATCTCTGTCTTCAGAAGTACATGGTCAAGGGAGCTATGAGCGGATCAATTAAGTAACACCAAAAAGGAGTACATCTTTATTATGCCAAAAATAGCAATTATCGGTGCAGGCAGCGGCATCTTTTCTATCAATCTGATCAAGGATATTTGCGTCAATAAGCGGTTCAACGGTTCGGTTGTGTCATTAATGGATATTAACGAAGAACGGCTCAACGGAATCTATGGCTTGTGCAGACGCTATATTGAAGAACTTGGGGCAGACATACAGCTGGAAAAAACGACGGATCGCATTCACGCGCTGCAGAATGCTGACTTTGCCATCCATGTTGCATTGGACTATGGTCATGAGCGGCTGCGCAGCGGTTGGGAAATTGCGAAGAAACATGGATACCGTTTCGGCGGAAGCCTTCACATTATGCATGACGAAGCTTTCTGGGTGAATTTTCATCAGCTTCTGCTTATGGAATCCGTTTATCTGGATATCCAGAAAACATGCCCGAATGTGTGGATGCTGTTGGTTGCAAATCCCGTTCAGGCGGGCATTACCTATCTGTCAAGAAAGTATCCGGGGGCAAAAAACGTCGGTATGTGACATGGAAGCGGCGGCGTGTATGAGGTGATGGAAGCGCTGGGATATCAGCGCGAGGATTGTCATTTCGAAGTTTCCGGCGTAAACCATTTTGTGTGGCTGACAGAACTGTATCACAAAGATGAAAATGTCTGCCCGGTATTAGACCAGTGGATAAAAAACGGCGGTTATGAGAAGTGGCTCGAAGGGAAATCCGAGAAAGACCGGATCAGTCCGCAGATAGGCCCGAAATCAGCGGATCTGTATCGTCGGTTCGGAATGTTCCCGATTGGCGATACGGCTACACCCGGCGGAGGCGCATGGGGATGGTGGTATCATACACAGACCGGCGCATACATGGAGGATCCGGACACCTGGTATGAGAATTACTTCAAGCTTTGCGAAGAATCTGTAAAACGGATTCGGGCTGCTGTTGATGATCTGGAAACACCGGTATCCGAAGTGTTCTCGGCGATTCCGTCCGATGAGCCCATGATTCCGACGATTGAAGCATTGGCGTTCGATGTGGAGCATATTCTTGTGGTCAACATACCGAATACCGGAGACTTTGTTCCCGGAGTTCCGAAGGACTATGAGGTCGAATGCCGCGCACTTGTGAGCGGACGGGGTATCCAGGGGCTGCGTATGCAGCCTTTGTCGAAGGAACTGTTGGCATATGCATACCGGGATCGCATTGCTCCGGTTGAGATGGAGCTGCGTGCATTTGAAACCGGTGATATTCATCTTCTTGAACAGCTGGTTCTGATGGATCCGTGGACGAAGAGCCTGGATCAGGCAAAGGCTTTGATTGCGGATATTTTGGATATGCCGTGTAATCATGCAATGAAGGAATATTTCCTCGGGAAATAATGGTATATTGCTCCGGCTGAAAGATTAGAAAAAACACAGCAGCAGGTCAATGATTCTGCTGCTGTGTTTTCAGTATAAGAGTAACTGCGACTGCCATTTTGCGGCAAAACTCATTTGGGAGCAAAGCTGCAGGATTCTCTATGGATCAGATCGGAATGGAAGGTTTCTCTGACGGGCTTCGCAGATCCGTTTCGAATCAGATATAAAAGATTCTGCGCGGCATTTCTGGTCATGAGATCCTTCGGGTGAGAGAGGACTGCAAGAGGCGGCTCGGCGGCAGCAGCAAGATAGGAGTCGTCAAAGCCGATGACGGAAACCTGTTCCGGCACGGAAATCTGATTGCTGTTCAGCAGTCGAAGACATTTTGCGGCCGCCTCATCGTTATAGCCGAAGAATCCGGTGACACCACCGGCATATGCGCAGAGGACTGCATTCATCCAGTTGCTGCTCAGATCGATTGCCACGGGCGGATCAAGCCGAAACATTTCCGCTGCCTTGCAGAAACCGAGATAGCGTTCTCTGGAATCCCAAAAGGCGGGATTATAGAGGACGGCGGTTTTTTTATGCTGGAAGGCAGCAAAATGTTCTGCTGCCCGACCGCCGCCGGCCTGCTCATCCAAACAGACATACGAGATATCTTCCCGTTCCAGCTTGCTGTCGAGCATAATCAGCGGGATCTGCTGTGTCTTCAATCTGTCAAGCGCATCGTTCAGCCGACTCATCAGATGCGCCGGTACGTTCGCCTGCGTAAGCTGAAACACGACACCGTCTGCCCCCTTTTCCGCAATCCGTTCGAGCTGCGAACAAAGCACACCGGTATCAGCACAGGTGTCGTTGATCAGCAGATTGCAGTTGTTTGCGGCAAAAACCTCGGAAAGACCGCGAACATAATATGTGGGAATAAAGTAGGTGTTGCCCATATCCAGCAGTACCTCAATATCCAGATACGTTTCCGAAGCGGCGGTTCGGCGGCAGAAAGTGCCCCGTCCCTGCACTTTTTCGATCAGTCCTTCGTGCAGCAGCAGATCCAGCGCATTGCGGACTGTCAAGCGTCCGACCTGGTATTCCGCAACCATTTCAGACTCACTTTTCAGTTTTTCACCGGGCTTAATAACCTTGGTGTCGATCTGAGTGCGAAGCTCGTTTGCCAACTGAATATAGAGAGGTTCTTTTCCGGCATGATCCAGCATATTCGATATCCTTTCCTGTATGCCGCATCAGCATGATGAGCACACATGTGCAGATAAGTTTTGGGATTGTTTTCTCTTTCAAATATGATAAATTGTATATCCATACAAAAATATTGATATGACGTGAATACTTGTTGACATTTTTACTGAACAAGTAATAATAAAACTAACGGGTAATCATTTTTCCCGGAACTTATTCTAACATGTATGCTTCACGAATACAAGCTTTTTGAAAAAGCGGAGTATGGTCAGGGGCATACATAATAACAAGAAAGGATTTGGAACAATGAAAAAAATCATCGCACTCATGCTTGCTGTTGTGATGGTGCTTGCAATGGTCGCAGCAATGACCGGCTGTGCAAAGAAGACCGACGAGCAGAAGCTGACCATCTGGATCAACGGCAAGGACAGCTACATCAGTTCCAGCGAGCAGGAACTTCCTCAGGATCAGTGGTACATCTCCAAGGCGATTTCCCGTTTTGAGCAGGCGAACCCCGGCGTGAAGGTTGAGCTGATCGTTTCCGCAGACGGCGAAACCGCACATCAGACCTTCAAGGCTGACGCAATGGCAAATACCGCGCCGGATATGGCGAACCTCTGGACCGGCCAGAACATCATTGCGCTGGAAGATGTCATCACCGATATCTCCGGCCTGATTCCCGCAGAGGACAAGGAAAACATCACCGGCTGGGATGCTGTCACATCTCCGTCCGGCAAGATCCTCGGCTATCCGACCAGCGATAATCAGGTCTGCTTCTACATGTATAACAAGCAGATCATTGCAGAGTGCGGACTGGACTTTGAAAACAATGCACCCAAGACGATGGAAGAGTTTGACGCTGCCTGCGAAGCCATCGCAGCAAAAGGCTATACGCCCATCGTTTCCGATGAGAGCTTCCCCTGGTATGGCTGCTACATCATGCCTTACTGGTGGGTTCAGAAGAGCGGCATGGATCGCATCATCTCCGACTGCGAAGGCAAGACCAAGTTCGCTGAGGATGAAGGCCTGTTGGAGGCGCTGGAACTCTACCGTTCCCATCTGGACAAGGGCTATCTGAACAGCGACGCTCTGACATCTGCAAACAGCTGGAACAAGTTCTGCTCCGGTGAAGCAGCTATGACTCCACGTGAGTCCTCCGTCGTTGCAGACGCAGAGGCAGCACTCGGTGCAGAAAATGTCGGCATTTTCCTGCCGCCCGATGTCAGCGGCGCACAGTATACCGGTAAGACCATCGGCGGCCCGGGCCAGTGCATCGTTGTGTCCAAGGACTGCAAGAATCCTGAGCTTGCTGTGAAGTTCCTGCACTTCCTGAATTCCAAGGAAGAGGTTCTGGAATTCCTGAAGGTTCAGCCCAAGATTCCTACCCGTACCGACATTACTGCCGAAGAACTGGGTTATAAGGAAGGCTCTGTTTCTGCAGACCTCTTTGGGTATGCGGGTCAGACCGTTTACTGGATCGATAATTCTCTGTATCCCAGCGTTTCCGGTGACTTCTACAATCTGCTCCCCGCCGTTCTGGGCGGCAAGATGAGTGCACTGGAATTTGCACAGGATCTGGATAACTGCGTGGCAAACGCAAAGTAACATTTCATCCGTTCCTTCAGACCGTTCCACGGGCGGTTTCGACCGCCTGTGGAACGTGTTTCATTCAGAACACTGCAGTGTATGCGGTGTGGATTCGGCAGGGATCAGCTTATGATCCGACTTGTGTACAAGGAGGCGTTGTGATGCCTTTTCAGAAAAAACAGAGAGCGCGGGCGGTTCAAAGCGAACTGCAGCGTGCAAAACAGAGAACAGCATATCTGTGTATCCTTCCGGTTGC
>JAEDIZ010000003.1 GCA_016296635.1 Oscillospiraceae bacterium | reverse complement strand
AGCTGCGCCTAGCAATACTTGATGTTTTATTTGGCTATTGCGCGGTGTTGCCCTATATATATCATACCGACTGCGGCAGCTTCTGTCCAGTTCCTTCCGCTTTTTACTTTAATATTTCGCGGAATCCTCATTGACTTCCTGCCTCTGTAATGGTTAAATAGTTTCGAAGCGCACTCGCGCCACAATCCTACTATTCATGAGGTTTTTGATATGAAAAATATCATTACAATTTCCGACGGCAGACTTTCTGTCACCGTTCTTCCCATCGGTGCCACCATTTATCAGATTCTTTTTCCCGATCGCAATGGAAAACTGACTGATATGACTGTCGGCTATCCGGAGCCGGACAACTATTTGAACAATCTCTCCTTCTTCGGCGCTACCGTTGGACGCTCTGCCAACCGTATCGCCGGTGCCAGTTTCTGCATTGACGGAACCGAGTACAAGCTGACGGATAACAATCACGGCGCAAACATCCATGGCGGTAACCATAATTTCACAACCCAGGAATTTGAGATTGTCAGCCAGCAGGATAACAGCGTCACTCTGCGCGTTGTTTCCCCGGACGGAACGGACGGCTTCCCCGGAACCGTCACCGCAACGGTCATCTACACTGTGGAAAACGGTGCACTGCATATTGAATATGAAGCAGTGTCCGACAAAGATACCGTCATCAACATGACGAATCACTCTTATTTCAATCTTGCAGGTGAAGGTCATGTTCTCGATACGGTTCTGCAGTCCCCCGCCGATCGTTATTGCCCGGGCAATCAATATTGTCTTCCCATCGGTGTGGAACCCGTAGACGGCACGCCTTTTGATTTCAGAAAACCCGCCCGAATCGGTATTTTCCGAGAAAACACGCATCCGCAGACAGATGCAATCCCCGGCTATGACCATCATTTCTTTGTTCCCGGTGAGGGTTACCGTCCGATGCTCTGCGCAAAATGCGATAAAACCGGTATTCAGATGGACGTTTTCTCCACACAGCAGGGTTTCCAGCTTTATACCGCGCCCTCGCTTCACGGAACCGGCAAGCACGGCACCGAGCTTTGCAATTTCGGTGCCTTCTGCGTAGAAGCGCAGACAGCTCCCGATGCCATCCATCAGAATTTCGGAAAGTCTCCACTCGTTCGTGCAGGCGAAGTCTATTGTGAAAAGACCACATACGCATTCAGCAATTTCTGATTCTTCGGCAGGCAGTCTTTCGGCTGCCTCTTTTTGACGTCAATGCGTTTTTTTCATTGTAATTCAAGCCAATTCGATGTAGAATATTAATTATCCAATTTGAAGGGAGTTTTTCCATGGATCTGCAATTTTTATCCGCAATTGACGAAAAAGATGCCATGCTGAAGGAAACCGAGGATTTCCTTTGGGAGCATCCGGAAACTGCTTTTACAGAATTTGAATCCGCAAAATATCTCTGCGATGTTCTGCGCAGCGAGGGCTTTGCGGTGGAAGAAAACCTTGCAAACATCAAAACTGCTTTCTCCGGCCGTTTCGGCCACGGCAAACCCGTGATTGGTATTCTTGGCGAATTTGATGCGCTGAGCGGTCTTGGACAGGTTGCAGGCGTTACCGATCCCGTTCCCAACGGCCAAAGCTGCGGGCAGGGCTGCGGACACAATCTGCTCGGCACCGGCTCTCTCGGTGCTGCCATTGCCGTCAAGCGTTATCTGGAAACAAGCGGCCACGAGGGCACCGTGATCTACTACGGTTGCCCCGGCGAAGAAGGCGGCTCCGGCAAGGCCTTCATGGCCCGTGACGGCGTATTCGATGAACTGGATGCAGCCGTCAGTTGGCATCCGGACGATCAGACCGGTGTTCGCTGCAAGACTTCCCTTGCAAACGTGCAGATACTTTATAAGTTCGACGGCAAGGCATCCCATGCCGGTGCAAAGCCCCATCTCGGCCGCAGCGCACTTGATGCAGTTGAGCTGATGAATGTCGGCGTCAATTTCCTGCGCGAGCATGTTGTGCAGGAAGCGCGTATGCACTATGCTATCACTGATGCCGGCGGATACTCCCCCAATGTCGTGCAGCCTCACGCTGAGGTACTGTATCTGCTCCGTGCCCCCGAAAACAGTCAGGTCAAGGAAATCTATGAGCGTGTCAATCTGATTGCCGAGGGTGCCGCTCTCATGACGCAGACGAAGATGAGCTATGACTTCATCAAAGGCTGCTCCAACACCGTTCTGAACGACGCCATGCAGGACAGACTGTATGAAGTCATGAAAGAACTGCCCACGCCCGATGTTACAGAAGAAGATATCGCCTTCGCCCGCGAGCTGACAGAAAAGCATCTGATCAACTTCCCGAACGCAGATCCCGAGCATCCCATCCATTACGAGCTGATCGAATACCATCACGGAGATATCCAGTATGAACACGGCTCTACCGATGTGGGTGATGTCAGCTGGGTCTGCCCGACTGCGCAGGTTCGTTCCGCTACCATCGCCCGTGCAACGCCCGGCCATTCCTGGCAGGTCGTCACGCAGGGCAAGCTGCCTCTTGCGCACAAGATGACCATGTATGCCGCGAAGGCCATGGCAGGTCTTGCCGTAGAACTGATGAAAGATGAAAAACTGCTTGCCGATGCAAAGGAAGAGTTTAAGAAGCGTGTCGGCCCGGACGGTTATCAGTGCCCGATTCCCGCAGGCATCCAGCCCAGAGCCATGACCTCGTTCATCAAAAAATAAGCGGAGGAATATGAAAATGAATACCGAATTTTACAGAAGTATCGTAGAAAAGCACCGCGACAAAATTTTAGAAGTTGAGCGCTATGTCTGGGAACATCCGGAATCCGGCTTCAAAGAGTGGAATACTTCCAAGTATCTGGCAAAAATCTTTGAGGATGCAGGTTATGTCCTGCATTACGCCGGTGACATCCCCGGTTTCTATACCGATATCGACACCGGCCGTCCCGGTCCCAAAGTCCTGATTCTCGGCGAAATGGATGCGCTTGTTGCTCCGACCCATCCCGAAGCTGTGAACGGCTGTGCCCACGCCTGCGGTCATAATGCCCAGTGCGCCGCACTTGTCGGCTGCGCACTAGCTCTGAAGGAGCCCGGCGCTTTGGACGGTCTTTGCGGTTCCATCCGACTGATGGCGGTTCCCGCAGAGGAACTGATTGAAATCGACTTCCGCAACTCTCTTCGCGATCAGGGCATCATCCACTATCTCGGCGGCAAGGTTGAATTCCTGTACCGCGGCTACATGGACGGCTGCGATTTCGCCTTCATGAACCACGCCACCAGCAGCGACGAAACCGTTTTCAATCTGAACGACAGCAATGGCTGCATGGCGAAATCCATCACCTATGAAGGCGTTGCATCCCATGCTGGCGGCAGCCCTGACAAGGGTGTCAATGCTCTGTATGCAGCAACTATGGGTCTGAATGCCATCAACTCCCTGCGCGAAACCTTCCGCGACGATGAGCATGTCCGCGTCCACCCGGTCATTCATGAAGCCGGCGGCGCAACAAACATCATCCCCGCGAAAGCTGTTCTTTCCTCCTATGTCCGCGGCGCAACGCTGGAATCCATGATGGCCACCAATAAAAAGATCAACCGTGCCCTTGCTTCCGGCGCTCTTGCTCTGGGTGCAAAGGTCAAGGTCAGCGACCGCAACGGCTACGCGCCTCTCATCAATGACCCCGGTATGCGCGAGGTTGCCCGCGATGCGGCAGAAGCGCTCTGCGGCAAGGGTCAGTGCATCGACAAGCCCTGGGGCTGCGGTTCCACTGATATGGGCGATCTCAGCTGCGTCATCCGTGCGGTACATCCCCATGTCAAGGGTTCTTCCGGTCACGGTCACGGTGATGACTATCAGATCACCGATCCGGAGTCCTGCTGCGTGACCAATGCCTGCCATGAAGTTCTCATGGCTGTGATCCTGCTTGAAAATAATGCAGCTCGCGGCAAGCAGGTTCTTGCCGGACCTCCCCTTCGTTTCCCGAATAAGAAAGCCTATTTTGAGGTCATGGATAAGATGATCTTTGACGGCGATCTGATTGAATACACCGATAGCGGCGCAACCGTGAAATTCTGATGCATACAAAAAAGAAGATCTCCTTCCGGAGATCTTCTTTTTTATCAGATTGGAGTATTGTTTTGACTTTCGTACTTTTTGATATCACGATCCGACATCTTGCAGATCAGCAGATAAAGGAGCACGGAAACAACAGACAGAACCGCTACAGCCTTCAACGGGATGCTGTATGAGCCGAGTTTTCCGTAAAATGCGTTCATGATGGGTGCCGCACTCATGCCCGCGACACAGACCATAGCCATTGTCAGGCCAACCGTCGTATCATAGGAGCGCTGACCGAAAACGGCACCGATGGAAAGCGGCTGCAAAATGGATGTCAGCGGAAGTCCGATTGCAAACAGAATCGTCGGAAGAATCACAGTATTCATACCAACGACACCGGCATACAGCCAGCAGCATGCGCCGCAGCAGAACAGAGAAACGATCACCACGATTCTCGCGCCAACGAGGTCACTCAGATAGCCGTCCAGAATCTTCGTTCCTGCCATCATCAGATACAGAATACTCTGCACTTTTGCCGCATCGGTTGCGGTAAAGCCGCAGTCCTGCAGATGCGAAACAAGGATATGCAGCGGGCCGTATGCGCAGGCAGCAGACAGCGCACAGTTGAACATCATCAGGTAAAAAGTCGGCGTGCGAAGAAGTCGGTTCGCAGGCAGGCCCAAATGCTCTGGGTGATGCTTTGCTTTCTTGTGCGCGTTCCCCTTACCTTCCCCAAAGGGCGTCAGTCCGATGTCTGACGGTTTTGACCGGATCAGAACCAGCACGCAGAACGCTGCGATCACCATCAGTACCGCAGACAGAATATGCGATGCGCGCCAGCCGGATTTCTTCATGACATTCGTCAGCAGGATGCTGAAAAAACTGCCGCCGAAGCCACTGGAGGCCGTAATGACGCCAAATACCAGTCCGCGATGCTCATGGAACCAGTCATTGACGAGTTTGGAAAGCGATGAAGTGGAGCAGAAGGAGTCAAACAGGCCAAGCAGAACAGAACTGAGTCCGTAGGCAAATACTGTCTGTGCCGAAGCATAGCCGAAAAACGCAAGGCCAACCACCAAGAGGCCAACCGTTGCCAGCTTTCGGAATCCGAATTTCTTATATACAAAGCCGAAAATCAGATTTGAGAAGAACGCGCCGACAGAGCGAAGACTGTTTGTCAGCGATACCGCAGTTCGGCTGACCCCCAAGCCTTCTGATACGGGGATCAGATACAGACTCGCCGTATTGTTCAGAATGCCGCCATAGATCGTGTAGCAAAAAAGTGCGACAACGGCAATGACCCAATAATAGTTATCGCGGATAAATCGTTTTGTTTTTTCCATTGAAGTACCCCATCAGATTTCAAAGTAGTCAGACATGAAATCCAGCAGGAATCGGGCACCGACATACAGAGATTCCACGACCAGATATTCCTCTCTCGTATGGCAGCCATAGGAATTGCTGCCACCGACGCAGATCGCGGGAATTCCCTTGGAAAGCGGATAATTGGCATCCGTAGAGCCGGGCCGGAAAACTGCTTCCGCGCCGACAATGCGTTTCATGGATTCTGCTGCGCGTTCGATGAGCGCATTGTACGCAACCGGATCCAGTTCACCGCCGCACGGACGCTCGCCCAACAGCTCCACGTCGACCTCGATGCCCGTGGCGCGGTATGCATCTACGATTTTCTCAAACATGTCCTTCATCTTTGCTAGACAGTCCTTGTCATCGGAGCGGTACTCAAAGAGCATCTGCGCCTCCTGGGCAATGGTATTGACCGAGGTGCCACCGGAGACGGTGCCGACATTATAAGTAGTCTTGCTGTCGCTATTCTGCGGAACCTTGATAGAATAGAGGGTTTCGATCATGGAAGCAAGGCAGCGGATCGCATTACGGTTGCCGAAAGCGCCGTAGGAATGACCGCCCTCCGTGCGCACGGTTACGCGGTAGCGATGAGAGCCGACAGCTCTGGTAAGAACCGTACCGAGATTGCCATCGATGGTAATCAGTTCTTTCACGCGGCTGCCGAAGGTATCGATAATCTTTCGGCTGCCCTTCAGGTTGCCGAGGCCCTCCTCGCAGGAGTTCGCCACAAAAAGAATACCCGTTTTCGGCTTCAGTCTGTTCTGCACAAAAAATCTCGATGCAACCAGCAGATTTGCAAGATTTGCGGTGTCATCGCCGGCGCCCGGGCAGTAATAGTTTCCATCTGCTTCATAAAAAGGCAGCGGTTCTGTATCCGGGAACACAACATCGGTATGCGCCATGAAAACGATCAGATCATTGTCTTCCGTCACATTGTAGGGCCAGATCACATTCAGCGCATCGTCCACATAGACACCCTGCGCCCCGTTTTTCTCCATCCAGTCCTTCACAAATGCAACTCTTTTTTCCTCATGATGGGACGGTGCCGGAATCACACACATATCGCGAACCAGTTTTTTGACTTCTTCGCTGCAATCCTTTGCATACCGCTCCATTGCCTGATTGATTGCCATTTTCTATTTCCTCCAATTTCCGCCATAAAGCAGAAAAGACGCATTCAATATTAAAGCTCAAAATAATTGGACATGAAGTCCAGCAGATATCTCGTACCCGTGTAGAGAGAATCCACATAAAGGAATTCTTCTCTTGTGTGAGCACCGACGGAATTGCAGCCGCCGATGCAGATTGCAGGGATACCCTTGGAAAGCGGGTAGTTCGCATCCGTGGAGCCGGAATGGAACGACGGCTCTACGCCGACGATGGAGCGGATAGACGCCGCAGCGCGATCCTTCAGCGCAGCGAACGCAACCGGATCCATATCTCCGTTGCAGGGACGCTCACCCAACAGTTCTACTTCTACATCGATACCCGTAGCGCGGTATGCATCCACGACCTTCTCGAACATCACCTTCATCTTATCCAGGCAGTCCTTATCATCAGAGCGGTACTCATAGAGCATCTGCGCTTCCTGCGCGATTGTGTTGACGGAGGTACCGCCGGAAATCGCACCGACATTATAGGTAGTCTTGCTGCTGCCGTTCTGCGGAACCTTGACAGAATAGAGCGTATCAATCATGGAGGCCAGGCAGCGGATCGCATTGCGGTTGCCGAATGCGCCGTAGGAATGGCCGCCCTCGGTACGCACGGTCACGCGGTAACGGTGGGAACCGACGGCATGCGCAACGATGCCGCTCAGATTGCCGTCAACGGTGATCAGCTCTTTGACACGGCTGCCGAAGGTGTCGATAATCTTGCGGCTGCCCTTCAAGTTGCCGAGTCCTTCTTCGCAGGAATTTGCTACAAACAAAATGCCGGTCTTGGGCTGCAGCTTATTCTGAACAAAATATTTTGCAGCTGTCAGCAAAACTGCAAGTCTTGCAGTGTCATCACCGACACCGGGGCAGAAATACTTGCCGTCTTCCTCGCGGAAAGGCAGAGGCTCCGTATCCGGGAACACCAGATCGGTGTGCGCCATGAAAACGACCAGATCATTATCGTCCGTCACATGATAGGGCCAGATCACATTGAGCGCGTCATCCACATAGACGCCCTCTGCACCGTTCTTTTCCATCCAGTCCTTGACGAACGTCACGCGCTTTTCCTCATGATGAGAGGGAGCCGGAATCACGCTCATATCACGAACCAGTTTTTTTACATCTTCATTGCACGCTTTTGCGTACTGTTCCATCGCCTGATTGATTGCCATTTCTCATTTCCTCCTCAGAGCTTTACAACACCGAGACCGTTTTCAATTTCAATTTTTGTGCCGTACGGCTCGCTCATTTTAATCAGTCTTTCCAAAATACCTGCATCGTATTTGGGGCTCGGCAGACCGCCGATGGAGCGCTTCTGCCCGTAATGCAGTTCAATGGGCATCAAAGTCAGCTTGGTCAGCTCGCCGTCTTCTACTTCCCAGTACGGCATGAAGGCTTCAAACATCACGCGGCTGTAATACAGTCCGCGCTTTCCGTGATCAGAGCGATCCTCATACATATCCTTCATGTTTTCGTTGCCGGTCAGGCCCTGCTTTTCGAACATACCGGCAGGAACCTTCTTCATGGTTTCGTTTTCAAGGACAAAATCACCAAGGCTATAGAAAATCGGCTTACACTTATAAATTTCGATGGGTCTGATCAGATGCGGGCCGGTGCCGACCACCGCGTCCGCGCCTGCATCGATGCAGGCATGGCAGAATTCTTCAAAGAACTGCGCCGGTTCTTCCTTGGAAATATACTTGATCTCATGGGAGTGCATGGACACGATCACATAGTCCGCAAAGAACTTTGCTTCCTCGATGGCCTTCACCGTGCGCTTGAGATCCGCGGAATTGACATGGGTGGTCTTGCCGGCTTTTACACTTTCCTCGAAAGAAAGCGCCTTGCCGAACATCATTTTCCCCTCCGGCAGAGGCGGCAGATAGCCTTCTGCGCGGGAAATGTCATCTGCACCGTTAATGCCGATCTGTGCGGCAATGCGCCGCATGGTTTCGATATCTTCTTTCGGCAGCTGATATGTCGTATGAAAACGGATGCCGTTGAGACCGGGACGGCCGGGCATGGTTCTTGTCTGTTCGCCCGCCATACAGTCGGGCGTCATGGTCGAGCAGCCGGCAATCAGTGCAAATCTGCCCTGCAGCGTATCCAAATAGACCGGTGCAGATGCATCTGCCAAAGACATGCCGGTACCTGCAACAGGGAATCCGGCCTTCTGAATGTATTGCAGAGTCTTTTCAAGCCCTGCATAGCCGTAGTCAAGAGCATGGTTATTCGCAGTCGTCAGAATATTAAAGCCCATGGTACGAAGATCATCCAAAACCTCCGGCTCGCTGCAGAACCAGCTGCCGCCGGAAAGCGCATTGCCAAAGGTTTCAAAACGGTGCACAGTCGTTTCCAGATTCACTAAGCGAAAATCGCCCTGCAGAATGAACTTCTGCAATTCTTCAAAGCCATCATACGCGCCCGGCAGACGACGGAACATCATTGCATCGCCGGCAGCCGTACATTTCATTTTACCCATATCATTTCCCTCTTCTCAAATTCAGAGTATCATAAATCAGTTATCAGAGCCTTCCTCTTCCTCATCGTCCCAGCCGCCGATCTCCGCGGAGGACAGTGTTTCCATAGCCTCCGGAGCAACATCCGGAACAGATTCGGTCTCCGTCTTTTCTTCTTTTGCGACCATGACCCTATCCTCAATCGCAGGATAAACCGCGAAGCAGATCATCAGACTGGACAGTGAAATGCCGATAATTCCCAAATAGAGTGCGCTCGTCGGCAGCAGACCGACGGCAAGCACAAAGAAGATCAGAAAACTGACAATGGCCAGCAGACTGCGCTTAAAGCAGCCGAAAACCATGACCAGCGAATTGATAAGCAGACTTTTCATCGGCAGATCTACCAAAGAGAGCATCGGAAAATAGTAGAATGCCGCTACCAATACAATGATCACAAGGCAGACAGAGAAAGCCGCAACCAAAATAAACAGCTTGTCGACCGCGCCGGCAAGGTTATAATAGAACATCAGGCTGACAGAGAAAACGGCGATCAGCACAAGTGCCAAAAGTCCCGCCAGAAGCGAACGCCCGAAATCTCTGCGGAACGCCTTCCAGTAATCATTCCAAAGGAAGAAGTTTTCATCGCGTACCATGGTGCAGGCGATCCTGCTCATGGCCGTGATTGCTGCAGGGATCGTAACAATCGGGATACAGCTGAGGATAAAGATCACATTCAGCTTGATAAGATTCCAAAACTCACGCCACAGCGTAGTCAGGACCTTGACATGCGGCAGCTGCTTCGGCGCGTTCTTCGGAATGTCCGGCTTATCGTTTCTCGGTTCATACCATCTTCTCATGCCATACTCCTCCCGGTCACCGGAATACAGAGAGACTTCTGCGTCTCACCGTCAAAAATATGCACGCGGGCGGGATCCAGACGAAGCCGGACCATACTGCCTTCGCAAACCTGCTCGCAGTTCTGCAGAACGGAAAGGAATTTATGTTCGCCGCATTGTGCCTGCACATGCAGTCCTGCTCCCATCGGAACGATATGGATCGCAGTCGCATCAAAAGGAATGCCGGACATGGTCTCTTCGGCTTCCGCGCGGAAATCCTCCGGACGAATGCCGACAATGACCTTCTGTCCCTGCATAACTCCCTCCTGCTCCAGCGGCAAACGGCTTACGGGAATCGGGATCTCCGCCCCCATCACCTTGACTGACCAGCCGTTTTCCGCCCGGTTCAGACGGGCCGCGAAGAAATTCATCTTTGGCGAGCCAACGAAGCCTGCAACGAACACACAATTGGGATCTGCATAGACCTCCTGCGGTGTACCAACCTGCAGAATAACGCCCTCGTTCATAACCACAAGGCGCGTACCCATCTGCATGGCCTCCGACTGATCGTGTGTCACATAAACGAAGGTCGTCGTCAGTTCTTTATGAAGCCGAATGATCTCATCACGCAGCTCCTGCCTCATTTTCGCATCCAGGTTGGAAAGCGGCTCATCCAGCAGAAACACCACCGGCTCACGCACCATGGCACGGCCGAGCGCCACACGCTGCCGCTGACCGCCGGAAAGCGCCCTCGGTCTGCGGTTCAGAATATGCTCAATATCAAGGATCTTTGCCGTTTTCTCAACTCTGCGTTTGATCTCCTCCATCGGAAGTTTCATGGACGCAAGCGGAAACGCCATATTCTTATAGACATTCAAATGCGGATAGAGCGCAAAGGTCTGAAACACCATGGAAACATTGCGCTTCATGGGTTCCACTGCACTGACATCCACGCCGTCAAAATACACAGAACCCTCTGTCGGCTTTTCAAGGCCGGCAATCAGTCGAAGTGTTGTACTCTTACCGCAGCCGGACGGGCCGAGCAGCACAAGAAATTCATGATCCTGCACCGTCAGATTTATGCCCTTCAGCGCCTTTGTTCCTGGTGTTCTCTTGTCTCCGGATGAATATTCAAAATACAGATTCTCCAGCTTGATTTCTGCCATAGGAAAAACCTCCAATGGATATCGTTGATTTTATGATCATACCACAGAATTCGGCATAATTCCACAGATATTCGGATTCTTTCAATTATTCCAGGCCAATTGTAATTCAATGTGTTGGCGGATATAACTGCATGCAAAAGGCGCGGCTTCCGCCGCGCCTTGTATCTATTGCAGATAAATCAGCCCTTGACGGCACCCTGCGTGATGCCTGCAACAAACATCTTGTTGAGGCAGAGGAAGAGGATGATCATAGGCAGAGCTGCCATCATGGTGCCGGCCATCATCAGATTGTACTGGGATGCACCTGCACCGCCGGAGTTCTGCAGCTCAACGACTGCCATGACCAGCGTTGTTGCGGACGGATCACGAGCCAACATCAGATGCGGCATCAGATATGCGTTCCAGGAAGCACGGAAAGTCATCAGAGCGATGGTTGCAAGAATGGGCTTGGACAGCGGCAGAATCACGCGCAGATAGGTGGAGAAGAAAGAGCAGCCATCGATTCTTGCGGCATCATCCAGTTCCTTGGAAATGGTCTTGAGGTAACCCATTGTCAGGAACAGATTGGATGCACCCGCTGTGCCCCACTGAACCAAAGCAAGGCCGAATTTATTGTTGATGTGCAAAGCTGTAGTGATACGGAGCAGCGGGAACATGGTAATGGTACCTGCTGCAACGAACATGGTGCCCATGAACAGCCAATAGAAGGTGTTTTTGCCGGGGAAATTGCCGCGCTGGAAGCAGTATGCGGACATGGAGGTAAAGAAGACGACCAACACAACAGTCATAAGAGATACTTCCAGAGAGTTGATGGTATAATCACCGTATGTCGTCTTTGAACCCAAGGAAGAACCGCTCATACCCCAGACAGTTTTGAAGTTGTCCATGGTTGGATTTTTCGGGATCAGGTTGATGCCGCCGGCCAGAATTTCCATATTGGTCTTAAAGGAACCGGACAGCGAATACAGAAGAGGAAGCAGAGTAATTGCCACAATCAGAATCAAAAACGCATACAGAGCAATTTTGCCGCCCAAGCTGAGTCTCATTTTCATAATGCGCTTCCTCCTTCTTAATATACATCACTGGACTTCTTGGTTGCGCGCAGATAGAACAGCGTGACAATGGTCAGGATAATTGCCGTTACCACAGTCAGCGCAGCGCCGAAGCCATAGTCCATTGCGGAGCTGCCGGCTTCACCGAAGAAGCGTTTGTAGATATAGGTCATCATGACCTCTGTTTTACCGGAGGGACGGCCGAAGGTAAGCGTCAGGACAAGGTCGGTAACCTTCAGAGAGCCGAGAATTGCGTTCATCAGAACCATCTGCAGCACCGGTCCGAGCAGCGGGATGGTAATGGTGAAGAACTGTCTGGTATTGTTTGCACCGTCGATGGCAGCTGCCTCGTACATTTCAGGAGAAATGCTCTGAAGGCCTGTCATGAAGAACAGCATGTTAATACCGAAGTTCTGCCAGATGGATGCAATCATCAGAACGATCATGGAAGTCGTACCGGTTGCAAACCACTTGACCGGCTCGCCGCCGAAGAACTTGATTGCTTCATTGGCAACGCCGTTGACATGTGCGAAGATGTAGTTGAAGATGACGCCCATGACTGCAACGGAGATCATCGACGGCATAAAGTAAACCGAGCGGAAGAAGGTGGTGCCCTTCAGGTCGCGGGTCAGGACAAATGCAAGCACGAGTGCAAGCGGAATCTCAACGAGCAGCTTACCGATGGCAAATACAAATGTATTCTTAACGGAAAGCCAATATTTGCTGGAAGTCGAACTGAAAACACGGATGAAATTCTTCATGCCGACGAATTTGATTTCGCCGAAACCACGCCAGCTCAATACGGAGAAGCGCATGATCCACAAAAGCGGCAGAACGACAAAGACAATCAATGCCAGAATGCTGCCCGCTATCATCAGATAGCTTTGAATTGTGGAGCTGCGGTTCAGCTTATTTTCTCTTTTCACTGATTTTCCCCCTAATTCATTTTTGCGAAGAGCTAAATTCCTGCATATACTCACGCAAAGATTATATCATCGGGCCTATTTCGCGTCAACAAGATTTCATGGCAGGGATGACTATTTATACATTTGTTACATATTTAGTACGCTAAATTCGTACAACTTTCTTTTGCTGAAAAATATTATTTTCGTTCGTTAATATCATTTGTAAATATCTTTTTTCTCTGCCGATATTCCATCTGTTTCCGGCTGCAATCGCCACTTTTTGAGTCTCATCAGCGTTTCCCTTTCTGTTTTTCTTCCTGTTTTCATCCTTTTTCCATATAACGCAGCGCATATATTTTTTACGGATGCAGATGTATCCAAAACGCCTATTGACGGGAAAAGAAAACGAATTATAATAGAAATGACTTTGAAAGCATTTCCATATGGATATGCGGAATAACGGAGGATTATACCATGAGTAAACTTCAGATCGGCTGGTCCGAGATCAGCATCACGCCCGACAAGAAGATTTCCCTGGCCGGACAGTTCGCAGAAAGAATCTCTGAATATGTTGAAAAGCCTTTGACCGCTACTGCAATGGCAGTTGAAGCAGACGGCGAGCAGATGATTCTTGTTTCTACCGACCTGGTAGGCGTTGCTTATACCCTTGTGGAAGCCGTCCGTGCAAAGCTGGAAGGCAATACCGTCGGTATCGACCCCATGAAGGTCATCATCTCTGCAATCCATACGCATACCGGCCCTGTCTATCCGAGAGGCCAGCTGCAGAATAAGGTCAACACTTCTTCTTCCGGTTTCCGCGCTCTGCTGGAGTCTCAGCTTCCCGAAGGTAGAAAATATATTGAAGCCGCTCCCATTACTGCCAATCCCGAGATTGCAAGCAATGAAGAAGTCATGGAGCTTCTTACCAACAACATCACCAAGGTTATCTTTGACGCATGGGCTGCAAAGAAACCCGGTTCCTTCTCCAATGCTTTCGGCCGTGCCGTTGTCGGTATGTGCCGCCGCGTTGCTTATTCCGACGGCTCCGCACAGATGTGGGGCGATGCCAACACCGCTGTTTTCACTGAACTTGAAGGCGGCAATGACTCCGGCGTTGAGCTGATGTATGTCTTTGACGAAAACAAGAAGCTGAAGGGCATCGTTGCAAACCTTGCCTGCCCGGCACAGTGTGTCCAGCACCGTCTGTTCGTCTCCCCCGACTTCTGGGGCGAAACCAAAAAGCTGCTCCGTGAGCATTTCGGCGAAGATATCTTCATGCTGCCGCTCTGCTCTGCCGCAGGCGATCAGTGCCCCGTTGACCTGGTTCGCTGGGTTGAGCCGGAATCCGATGTCCATGATCCCAACCTGAAGCGCAACAATCCTCCGAAGCGTAAGGCTGACCCCTCCATGTTTGACCTTGCAGGCATGCGCAAGGCCGGCAAGCGCGTTGCCAACGAGATCATCGAGGTCTGGAACGAAGGCATCGATGAAGCTCAGGAAGATGTTGTCTTTGAGCACCATGTTCACAATATGCAGCTGCCCCTGCGCCGTGCTACCCTCACCGATCTGCACAACGCCGAGCGCGCAATCAAGGATTATCTGAACGAGCATCCCGGTGATGTTGACTATAACGATGCTGCAAATCTGCAGGTTCATCTCGGCATTATCAAGCGCTTCAAGCTGCAGGAAAAAATGGAAACGCTGGATACCGAAGTTCATGTCATCCGCCTCGGCTCCATCGCCATCGCTACCAACCCGTTTGAGCTCTTCCTCGACTACGGCAATCAGATCAAGGCCCGTGCACTTTGCGAGCAGACTTTCCTTGTCCAGCTTGCAAACGGCACTGAAGGCTACCTGCCCACCGAAAAAGCAGAAAAGGGCGGCCATTACAGTGCATTCATCGCCTCCGGTCAGGTCGGCCATGTAGGCGGCGAGCAGCTTGTCCGCGAAACCCTCAAGGACATCAACAAGCTCTTTGCAAACGGCTGATGTATAAATCAAACAGGCTTCTCGCTTTGGGAAGCCTGTTTTATACATTGTTTATTATGAGAATAGAAAGGGTTTATTAGTATGAGTAAATTGTTAATCGGCTGGGCAGAAACGGATATTACGCCCAGTAAAAAGGTTTCTCTTGCCGGTCAGTTTGCAGAACGTATTTCTGAATATGTTGAAAAACCGCTGATGGCCACCGCAATGGCCGTGGAAGCAGACGGCGATCAGATGGTGATGGTCACAACCGACCTCGCAAAGGTTCCGTATCTGATGATGTTGGATATCCGTGCCCGTCGGGAAGGAAACGATCTCGGCCTTGATCCCATGAAGGTCATTATTTCAGCTATTCACACCCATACCGGCCCCGTGTTCCCCGGCGGCCAGCGTTCTGCGATGCAGGCCAATGTAATCGGCAGCTTCCGTGAAACACTTGAGCAGTACCTCCAGCCCGGTCAGAAGTATGTGGAAAAAGTCAATGTCAGCAACAATCCCGAAATCGCGACCTCGGACGAATGCTACCAGATCATCCTTGATGGTGTAACCGAGGCCATTCTGACTGCATGGAAAAACCGGAAACCCGGCTCGTTCTCCAATGCCTTCAACCGTGCAGCTGTCGGTATGTGCCGCCGTGCCGGTTATTCCGATGATACCGCTCAGATGTGGGGCGATACCAACACCGCTGTTTTCACCGAGCTTGAAGGCGGAAACGATTCGGGCATCGAGCTTCTGTATGTCTTTGATGAAAAAAAGGAACTGAACGGCATTATCATCAATCTCGCCTGCCCCGCGCAGTGCGTCCAGCACCGTCTGTTCGTTTCCCCTGACTTCTGGGGCGAAGCAAAGATGCTGATCCGCAAGCATTTCGGTAAGGACATCTTCCTGCTGACGCAGTGCTCTGCAGCCGGCGATCAGTGCCCGGTCGATCTTGTCCGCTGGGTACAGCCGTACTCCGACATCAATGACCCCAACTGTCTGCGCAACAATCCGCCCAAGCGCAAGGCAGATCCTTCCATGTTTGACCTTGAAGGTATGCGTAAGGCCGGCAAGCGTGTTGCCAACGCAGTAATTGAAGCCTATGAAGAAGGTCTTGACAATCTGCAGGAGGATGTTCCCTTCGTGCATCATGTCCACAATATGCAGCTGCCGCTTCGCCGTGCTACGCTGACAGATCTGCACAAAGCACAACAGAATATCAAGGATTATCTGCGCGATCATCCCGGCGATGTGGACTATAACGATGTTGCATATCTGCAGGTAAATCTGGGTGTTATTCGTCGTTTTGAACTGCAGGAGAAGATGGAAACTCTTGATACAGAGGTTCATGTTGTACGTCTTGGTTCTGTTGCATTTGCAACCAACCCCTTTGAGCTGTTCCTTGACTACGGTAATCAGATTAAGGCCCGCGCACTATGCGAGCAGACCTTCCTGATTCAGCTCTGCAACGGCTCCGAAGGCTATCTCCCCACCGAAAAAGCGGAACGTCACGGCCACTACAGCGCCTTTATCGCCTCCGGTCAGGTCGGTCATGTCGGTGGTGAACAACTCGTTCGTCAAACCCTGAAGGACATCAATACCCTCTTCGCAAACGGCTGAAATAATAAGAATTATTAAATTTTAGTCCCAGTTTTCTACCGGCAAATCAGAAAAAGTGGCATTTGGGCAGTCCAAAAATATAAAATTTTTTATACAGGGTCTGTCTTCCTCTGCATATGCATTTAATACTTTGTTAATAATGCACACTAATTAATCAAATGAATCAGTCATACTCACCAAATATCGTGAAACAGATTGACGGCGCTGATTTTTGTTGGTAGAATAAGTCATAATCTCAAAGCAATTATTGCTTTGAAGAATAATTTTAGGAGGAAAACAATGAAAAAGCTGCTTGCTATTCTGTTGGCGGTCATCATGGTCCTCGGCATGGTTGCCTGCGCTGCCAAGACTGAGGCTCCTGCCAAGACAGAAGAACCCGCTAAAACTGAGGAGCCCGCTAAGGAAGAAGCTCCCAAGGCTGAAGAACCCGCCAAGGAAGAAGCTCCCAAGGAAATCGTTCAGGTCGACTATTACTGCAACATCGGTGCTTATCTGATCACCCTGCAGAACGAAATCGACAAGTGGAATGCCGGTGAAGGCGCTGAAAAGGGCGTTTACCTGAACCTCATCTCCAACATCAACACCTACTCTCAGGACCTCGAAGCTTTCCTGACTGCCGGCACTTACTTCGATCTGATGGATGCTTCCAACCAGACTTGGGTCGAAAGAGGCTGGATCAAGAACCTGCGTGAGATCGGTGCTGAATACCCCGAATTCCAGGCTATGATCGACTCCTACGAGCCGTACATCAATGGCTACCACGAGAAGATCGGCTGCCTCTGCGGTCTGCCCCTCGAGCTCGTTCCCATCAAGATGGCTGTCAACACCGACCTGTTCGAGAAGAACGGTCTGGAACTGCCGAAGACCTGGGAAGACATCTATAACTGCGCTAAGGTTATCACCGAAAACGGCAATGGCGAAGAGTTCGGCTACGGCTGGTCCACTTGGTCCGCTGTTTACCGTCGTCTGACCTTCAAGGCCTGCATGGCTTCCACCGAAACCGGTTGGTGGGATCCGAACACCGCAACCTACAAGTTCTCTCAGTACGAAATCCCGATGAACTATCTGAAGGAAATGTACATGAACGGCTATATGCTCGGTGCTGACGATCTGGCTATCGACCCGATCCGTGCTGAGTTTGCTGCCGGCCACGTTGGCATGTTCCCCGCTCCTTCCTATGACTACGCTGTTTATACCGAGCAGTTCCCCGCTGAGTGCAACTGGACTGTCATTGACATGCCCGCAATCACCGAAGGCGCTGATCAGTACAAGGGCGTTTACCTCGATCGCGTTGGCGCCGGCGTTTGCAAGCCCGCATGGGATGCAGCTGACCAGGCTAAGAAGGACGCTATCGTTGAATGCCTCCTGTTCCTCAACAGCGACTATCTGAACGGCACCATCTATGAGATGGGCGGCATGATCCCCTACAAGCCCGAAGTTATCGCAAACGCTAACGTTTCCGACAACATGGGCCCGCAGTGGGAACTCTTCGCTGACCTGACCAACTACGTTGGCATGTTCCAGTATCCTGACTCCGCAGTCGTTCTCGAAGGCGACAACTACGCTACCGTCTGCGCTTCCTACATCCATGGCGATCTGGGCGACGACTGGCAGGCTGTTGCTGCTGATCTGGAAGAGCGCTACAATGCTGCTTATGCAGATCTGAAGGCTTCCGGCGATACCGACGTCAGCGGATACGAAAAGCCCTACAATCACAGCAAATAATCAAATTTGACGTTTGATTCCGGGGAGACCGCTTGCGGTCTCCCCATTTTTATGATATTTTAATTCTGATATTTTTGCATCGAACGAAAGGATGTAGATCAACTTGCAACGCGATTCCAGCAACAAAAAGCGATTGCATTACGGGTGGGTCATATTCGGGTGCTGCTTCATCATGGTCATGGTAGCCCTCGGCTTCTGCTCCTCTCCCTTCAGTCTTTATCTGCCTGTTGTAACCGAACAGCTTGAGATTCCGCGCAGTGTTTTCTCTCTGACAAACAGCTTCCGATTTATTGTCGTCGCTGTTATGAATCTCCTTTTTGGTATGCTTGTAAAGAAAATCAGTCCGAGACTGATGACTGCCTGCGGTTTTGCCTCTCTTGTCGTATCGCTGCTGATTTACTCCTCTGCAAAAAATGTTGTTGTATTCTATGTCGGCGGCTGTTTCCTCGGCCTTGGTCTGGCATGGACAACAACCACCATGGTCGGCTACTTCGTTGAAAAGTGGTTTACCAAATCCAAAGGCACCATTATGGGTGTCATTCTGGCTGCCAACGGCATCGGTGCCGCAATTTCCAGCCAGATTCTGACCCCGATGATCTACTCCTCCGACAAAAACGGATGGCGGCTCAGCTATCGTTATACTGCAATCTTTATTCTGATTGTCGGCGCTGTGATTGTGTTTTTCCTGCGCGATGATCCAACAGATAAAAATCTTGAACCCATGGGCAAGGATGCCGTTGCCAAAACAAAGCGCGGCACCAAATGGGCCGGACTCAGTTCCAAAGAGGCTTTTTCCAAACCTTTTACATATTTCGCTCTGTTTTTCGTTTTTCTTGTTGGTCTCGCCCTTCAGGGATGCACCGGTTCTTCTACGGCGCACATGAAGGATGTTGGCTTTGATCCTTCTGTTATTGCCAACGCAATCAGTACGCATTCTCTGCTGCTTGCCGCCGCCAAAATGCTGACCGGCATCAGTTACGATAAACTCGGTCTTCGCGCCACAATGCTGATCTGCAACACATTTTCTATCGGCACTTTTATTGTTCTTTGGTTCATGGACACGTCAAGACCGCTCCTCCCCTATCTTTACAGTTTTTTCTCTGCATTCGGCCTGCCGTTGGAAACCGTTATGCTGCCCCTGATCGCATCCGATCTGTTCGGCCAGAAGGATTTCTCCAAGCTGATGGGCATCTTTGTATCTGTCAATACAATGGGGTACTTTGTCGGAACTCCGGTCATCAATCTTATCTATGATAAACTGGGAAGCTACCGTACCGGTTATCTTGCTTCCATTATGATTATGGCAATCGCAGCCGTCGGTATGCAGTTCGTAATCTCCGCTGCCCACAAGCAGCGTGTTTTAATTGAAATGTCGATGAAATTTGAGGAGGAATCATAAATGGGCAAATACGGTGTTCGTCTGAAGTGGTTATCCGTTGCCAGCTTTGAAATCGATTTTGGCACAAAAACCGTTGTCTCCGATCCCTGCATCACCATCAATGAATGTTCTCCCTGTACTTGGGAAAACGTTGAAAAATGCGATATTTTCACACTTTCCCACGGTCACTGGGATCACATCACCGATTTTCCCGTTCTGATGGAAAAGTTCCCGGATGCTCCCGTTCTTTGCGGTACGCTGACCGCAGTTCCCTTTATGCGCTGGGCAAACGCCAATCCCATGCGTGTTTTCCCCATGGATGCAAATCTTGAACTGGATTTCGGTGATCTCAAGATTAAATCCATCTTCGGCCGTCACATCATGCAGCCCGGCGGCATTTGGGATACCGAGGAACGGATGCGCGGCCGCGACATCATCGGCCCGGAGCCGAACTTCCTCAACCTGAACCTTTATGGCAGCATCGAATACCGCAACTATCTCTTTACCGCCGCCAACGGCACCAAGATCCTGCTTTGGGGCAACACGCCGGATGAGATGGCCATGCATACACTTGCTCCCCTGCAACCGGATATCGCCATTCTGCAGTGCAGCAAGCAGGCACCGGAGCAGCTTGCCGCCCTTTCCAAAGCTTTGGGGGCAAAGGTTGTGATTCCGCACCACATGGATATTTACCGCACAGAAGAAGAATATATGCCTCGTGTGGAAGCTTTCCGCAAGGCCTACCTGGACGCTGTCCCCGACGGAACCTTCATCTGCCCGAAGCACGGCGAATGGATTGAACTCTGATATCAAATATCTGCCTGCAAGGCGCAATCGCCAAGCGTGGGATTGCGCCTGTTTTCCGATTTTTCTTCATTGCTTCAGGCAGCGTTTTATGATAGAATTATATTAGCTATATGTTTACTGATTGATACTGTTCTTTTTCTGTCTTTTGCCGAAACCAATAAGAAAGAGGGATCAAATGCGGGATTTTCTGAAAAAAACAGATTACGAGGAGCCATGCTGCCCTCTTAATATGCATCCTGATACCGTAAAGATTCCGATCGGCCGCATCATCGAAAAACTGGACGATTATTTGAGCCGAAATGACTATTCTGCTGCAGAGAGGCATCTTTCCTATTGGCTCGCTGAAGCAGAAAACGGGCATGATCTTCGCGGAAAGCTGACGGTTCTGAACGAACAGATAGGACTTTTCCGCAAGCTCGGGCGTGTGACCGAGGGACTTCGTGCGGTCGAAGCTGCCCTTTCTTTGGCAGATTCATTGGAAATGGAGAATACCGTCACCTACGGCACCACATTGATCAATGCTGCAACTGCATATAAAGCATTCGACAAGGCAGTCGATGCCCTTCCGCTTTATCAAAAGGCACAGAAAATCTACGAGTCTTCTCTCGCGCCGGAGGACGCAAGGCTTGGCGGGCTTTACAACAACATGGCACTGACCGTTATGTCGCTCGAAAAATACCGGGACGCAGAAAATCTTTTCACCAAAGCAATGTCCGTCATGGAAAAGCAGGAACACGGCGAAGGAGAAATGGCCATCACCTGCCTGAATCTTGCTGACCTTGTTTCCGCCGAGATCGGCATGGAAGCCGGTGAAAAGGAAATCGAAGCACTGCTTGAAAAAGCTGAATCACTTCTGAACACAGAGGATCTTCCGAAAGACGGTAACTATGCCTTTATCTGTGAGAAATGTGCGCCGATTTTCGGATATTACGGCTATTTTCTATTTGAAAAAGAACTTGCAAACAGAGCGAGGTTGATCTATGAACGGTCTTGAGCTTGCCCGAGGCTTTTATGAACAATTCGGAAAGCCGATGCTGGAGGCCGGTTTTTCCGACCTTCTGCCCTATCTTGCCATTGGCTTTGTCGGAAGTGGCTCGGAGCATTACGGCTTTGACGATGAAGTTTCCCGTGACCATGATTTTGAGCCGGGGTTCTGCATCTTTCTTCCGGGAGAGGATGTTATCGACCGCAGACGCGCCTTTCAGCTTGAACGCGCCTATGCAAAGCTGCCGAAGGAATTCGGCGGCGTATCGCGCCTGCCAATCTCACCCGTAGGTGGGAACAGAAACGGCATATTTAGAACCGCAGAATTCTATCAGAATGCCGTAGGCTCTTCGGACGGTACGCTTTCCATCCATCAATGGCTCTGTCTGCCGGACTATGCGCTGGCTGAGGCTGTCAACGGCGAGGTATTCTGCGATGAATACGGTGAATTCACCCGGATCCGGGATTCACTCGCCCGGATGCCTGAAGATATGAAATGCAAGCGGCTGGCAGGGAACCTTTTGCTTATGGCGCAGTCCGGGCAGTATAATTTTGTACGCTGTCTTCGTCACGGTGAACCGGAAGCAGCACAACTGGCCTGCAATGTGTTCGTCAGCGCATCGTTGAAGGTCATCTTTTTGCTGCATGATCGGTATATGCCCTATTACAAATGGTGCTTCCGCGCGCTGCGCAGTCTGGACAGCGAAGCAGATCTTGCAGATAAACTTTCTTTTCTTCTGTCCGGTGATAATCACGATGCAATAAACGCCGAAATCAAATACGATACGATAGAAGAAATCGCATCTCATATCATCGATATTCTGCAAAACAGGAATCTGACAGATGCGGTCTGCGGTGATCTTGAAAAACACGCCTATTCCGTTAATGATCGAATCATTGACAGCAGCGTACGCAATCTGCACATTTTGGCTGCAATCAATGAATCAATAAACCAATAACCGGAGGATAAAACATGACTATTACCAATGACATCAAATATGTCGGCGTTAATGACCATCAGGTCGATCTTTTCGAGGGACAGTATGTTGTTCCCAACGGCATGGCATACAATTCCTATGTCATCATGGACGAAAAGATCGCCGTAATGGATACGGTTGACCAGAATTTCACGCAGGAATGGCTTAAAAATATTTCCGATGTTCTTGGGAGCAGAAAGCCGGATTATCTCGTTGTGCAGCATATGGAACCCGATCATTCTGCAAATGTCGCGCAGTTCATGAACGCCTATCCGGAAGCCACAGTTGTATCTTCTGTCAAAGCATTCGTCATGATGAAGAATTTCTTTGGCACAGACTTTGCCGATCGGCAAATTGTTGTCGGTGAGGGAGATACGCTTTCTCTAGGCACGCATACGCTGAACTTTGTTGCTGCACCGATGGTGCATTGGCCGGAAGTCATTGTGACCTATGACAGCACAGATAAGGTTCTGTTCTCTGCAGACGGTTTTGGTAAGTTCGGTGCACTGGATGCCAACGAGGACTGGGCATGCGAAGCACGCCGCTACTATATCGGTATTGTCGGCAAATACGGCGCACCGGTGCAGGCGCTGCTCAAAAAAGCCGCTGCGCTGGACATTCAGACCATCTGTCCGCTGCACGGTCCCATTCTCACCGAAAATCTCGGCTACTATCTTGGCCTCTACAACACATGGTCTTCCTATGGTGTCGAGTCTGAAGGCATTGTCATCGCCTATACCTCTGTTTACGGCAACACAAAAAAAGCTGTTGAACTGCTGGCTGAAAAACTGCGCGCCAAAGGCTGCCCGAAGGTTGTCGTCAACGATCTTGCCCGTTCCGATATGGCAGAGTGCGTAGAGGATGCTTTCCGCTACGGAAAGCTTGTGCTGGCTACCACCACCTATAACGCAGACATTTTCCCCTTCATGAAAGAATTCATCAACCATCTGACCGAGCGTGCGTTCCAGAACAGAACGGTTGCTCTGATGGAAAACGGCTCCTGGGCTCCGATGGCTGCAAAGGTCATGAAGGGCATGCTGGCAGGCTGCAAAAATCTCAGCTTCACTGATACAACGGTCAGCATCATGTCCGCTCTGAACGGCTCAAGTGAAGCGCAGATCGATGCGCTTGCCGATGAACTGATTTAAGCAGCTGCCGTGAAGGATAAAGCCGCCAATCATCGATTACCCGATACGCAAAACGCGGTGCAGACTGTCTGTCTGCACCGCGTTCAATTATTTAGAAATATGTCTTACGGCTTCAGGTTGACCTTGCCGACAAGATCCTTTTCAAAGATCATGCTCTGCTGCATGGGAACCATCTTACCGAAGCCACCTTCCTTTGCACGCTGGAACATGGCGTTGGCGATGGAAATATCGATGTAGGAAAGGCCAACTGCATCGAAGTAGATAAACTCGTCGTTGTTCTCACGACCCGGCTTATCACCGCAGACGATGTCGGTGATATTGGCGTGAATGTCCGAATCCGTGATGAGGCCTTCCTTGTAGCAGCGGCTGACAGTCTGTGTGCGGTGTTTAACGGTCTCCCAGCTGTCGCAGACGATCTTGTCTGCCATCTGAACAACCTTGTATTCATCTTCCCAACCGCCGATGTGGCTGTAGAAAGCACCCTTCTTGATCCAGTCTGCCTTCAGAAGCGGTGCCTGGCAGGAAACCGCGGTCACGATCATATCGCAGTCACGGATGGCAGATTCGAGGTTGGTGTTGCCTGCGATGAAAGTCATATCCGGTACCAGCGGCTGCAGAGACTTGATGAAGTCCTGCTCTTCTTCAGCATATTTGGCTGCAACCTTGCAGACCTTCAGACCAGGACGAACTGCCTTCATGCCCAGCAGATGCATCTTTGCCTGTTCACCGGCGCCGATGAAACCGATGGACTCGGAATCCTCGCGGGCCAGATACTTTGCAGCCGTTGCGCCCATGGCAGCAACACGGATGTTGGAGCACATAGTGCCGTCCATCACGCAAACCGGATAACCGTTTTCAATGCTGGAAAGAACAGTCAACGCACTGAGGTTCTGCGTGCCGAAGTTTCTGGGGTTTCCCGGGAAAACGGAGACCCACTTCATGCCGCAGATTTTGTCATCAAGCAGCGTTGCCGGCAGGCAGTTGATACGATCCTGCGTTTCCTCGTTGAAGATCTGCACGATCTTGTCCGGGAACATGATGCGGCCGTCACGGAATTTTTTAAGGCCGTCTTCCAATGCATGCAAAGCAAGGTGCAGATCAAAGCAGCCCGCGTTGATCAGATCTTCCTGCGAAAGATACAGGAACTGAATATCGTGTCCCATAGAGCAATCCCCCATATTTTCTTATTTTTTTGGCCATTTTTATTATAGTACGAAAATTATTTTTTTCAACTCTGATTTGTAATAAAAATATTCTTTCTCTTGATTTTTTTATTCGCTGCGAATATGCTATACAGGAACGAAACAAAAGGAGTCATACCATGCAGGATGTTCTGAAAAAGATCCGGGCCGAACGGGAGGCCTTCCCGCCATCTCAGCGAACAGTTGCCGATTATGTCCTTGCCCATTACAAGGATGTGCCCTTTCTTTCCGTCACTTCACTCGCTGACAAAATCGGAGTCAGCGATACAACCGTCATTCATTTCTGTACACGGCTCGGTTTCTCAGGCTATTCTGCTTTTCGCAAGTCACTTTCCGAGCAGGTGCAGTCCGAGATCACGCTCTATTCCAAACTGAATGCACAAATTGAAAACCTCGGGCACAGCAGCCTGCTGGATCAGGTTCTGAAGGATGATGTCGGAAATATTGAGCTGACGCTCAACGATCCTCATAACCGTACAAGCTTTGATAAACTGCTGGCACAGATTGAGCAGGCCGATACGCTGTTTATCTGCGGTTTCCGCAGCGCTTCCATGCAGGCAGAGTTTTTATCGCAGAGCCTTCGCATGCAGAATCGGCGCGTTGTCACAATCACCCCCGGCAACGGAGACTATACGGACAAGCTCAACTGCATTACGAAAAAAGATCTGTTTCTCTGCTTTGTTTTTTCGCGGTATTCCGGCGATGTCATCAAGGCTCTGGAATGGGTGCATCGCGAAGGAATTCCCTGCGCCGCAATCACAGACGAGCGAAGCAGTCCTGCCTTCGGCTATGCCGACATTGCGCTTCTTTGCAAAACAAAGTCCAGCAGCTATCAGGGTTCATACGCTGCCTGCAGCGCACTTTGCAATGCGATCATAACGGGAACCTCCTTGAATCGAAAAAAACAGACCACGCAGGCGCTGGAGCGTCTGGAGGGTCTGTTTGCAGAGTTTGGAACCTTTTACAGATAAAATTTTCAGTTTCATATTCCGCATCGGATAGCCGCAGATGACCTTATTCCCTGATTTTTGAAATACATAGATTTTGCGGAGGAATATAATGAATAAAGCTCTTGTTATAATCGATATTCAGAACGATATCACAAAACATTACAAAGAAATTGTTGAGGGAATCAACAAAGCGATCAATTGAGCAAAGGAAAACGGAATGTACATTGTGTACATTAGGCACAACAACATTACTGCCGGAACCCGTACATTCAAGCCTTATTCAAAAGGAGCGGAGCTTGTGCCGGAGCTGAACGTTGTCTCCGACAATATTTTCGTTAAGACAAAAAGCAACGCATTGACAAGCGAAGAATTTGCCGTATTTATTTCTGATCATCAAATCAATGAATTTTTCGTTTGCGGTGCCGATGCGACTGCCTGCGTAAAATCCACCTGTTTCAATATGACCAAGGCTGGGTATACCGTTCATGTAATTTCCGACTGTGTTACAAGCTTCGATCTGAAAAAGGTAGACGAAATGCTGAAATACTATGAAAGCAAGGGCTGCGAAGTAAAGGCGCTCGCTGAGTATATTGCATGACTTACTGTTTATCAGCCAAATTGCAGTTTATCGCATAATAAACCCCGCTGAAAAGGAACTATCGTTTCTTCTCAGCGGGATTTCTGGTTCTATTCTGCGCTTATTCGATGTCCATCAGCTTGACGGTTTCGTCATACAGCTTGCAGAAACGCTTGAAATTGCGCTCATAAGCAGCGGTGGGATGCGGTTCAAAACGCTTATCCATGCGGACGCCGACCTGGGAAGCCTGCTTATAGTCTGCATAGACACCCTCGCTGACGGTACCGATGATGGCAGCGCCGAGGCAGGAAGCTTCCAGTTCTGCCGGTCTTACTACGGGCAGACCGGTAATGTCTGCCTGCATCTGACACCAGACATCACTCTTTGCACCGCCGCCGGTTGCGATGATGTACTGAATGTCCGCGCCTTTCCGGTTCATGCCGTCGCAGTTCTTGCGAAGAAGACCTGCAACACCTTCCATAACAGCCGCCGCCATATCGTAGGCGTCATGTTCAGCACGAAGGCCAAAGAACACGCCGGTTGCCCGGTGGTCAAACTCTGGAGAGTTCGTGCCGACCAGATACGGCAGGAATACGATCTGCGTCGGATGCGTCCGCTCTGCCAGCGCCTTGTTGAGCTTGCCGTAGTCCACATCCGGCATGCAGGTCTTGCGGAACCATTCGAGGCTGACGCCGCCGGATTCCGCAACGGGCAGCATGATATGCGTATCGGGCTTGAAGCCGTAGTGCATGGCGATGCCGCAGTTGCGATCCGTCACCGGGCTCTTTGCCATGGTTGCAAGTGCCATGACGGTACCGGTGGACAGACTGACGCCGCCCAGCTCCACATTGCCGGTGCCGACCATGCCGGTGAAATGATCCAGCGTACCGTGGTTGACCTTAACGCTCTCCGGCAAACCAAGTGCCGATGCGCTTTGCTTCGTCAGCGTACCCGCAACGGTACAGGGTTCCACCAGCTCGGGAAGCTGATCGGTGGTGATGTTCAGCGTATCGAGCATCTTCTGCCAGTACTTCTTCTCATAAATGTCAAAGTAGAATGAGAAGGTTGCGATGGACATATCCGCCTGCTTGACGCCGGTGAGCCGGTACACAATGTAATCCTTCAGAAGCATGAAGGTTTTTGCGTTGTTGAAAACCTCGGGTGCATGACGCTGCAGCCAAAGAATCTTGGTTGCCGGCCATGTGGGCAGAACTGCCTGCTGACCCGTGACAGCCTCGCAGAGCTTCGAATCGAACTTCCCTGCCAGCTCTTCACATTCGTCTACGGAACGCTCGTCCATCCAGCTCATGGCATTCATAAGCGGCTTTCCGTTTTCGCCAAGAACGATCAGCGATTCCGCCTGGCCGGTGAAAACGATCTGTTTGATGGTATTCTTTTCTACGCCCTTGCAGGCAAGCAGTTCATTGAGGATCTTAACAAGACCGTCAAAATAAGCTTCCGCATCAAATTCCACCACGGGGCCGTCACGAAGATAGGTAACGGGCCAGCTGACACGGTCGAGCAGATGAAATTTTTCATCATAGCAGGCCGCTTTGATATTCGTAGAACCGAGATCTACGCCGATAAACTGCATAGCTGTTTCCTCCGGATTAAATGACCTCGATGCCGAGGATCTTTGCGAAGTCTTCGAAAACGGGACGGTTGTCGCCGTAGGTAACGATGACATGCTGGCAGCCTACCTTCTGTGCAAACTCCTCCACGGGCGTATCCAAAACGACTTCCAGACTCGGCAGCTGCGGTGCGGGAGGTGCCCAGCCGTATTCGTTCCAGGGCTGCGGGGTCTTTGCTTCGCCGGTGTAGATGTGCATCTTATACTTGCCCTCAGTGAAGAGCAAACGGACACAGGTAACGCGGCCGGTCTTGACCTTGGAAACATTCAGCAGGCTCGTGGAGAGCAGACCGAATGCGGTAGGCAGCATATGAACATCGCCGTCGATGACTGCTTCGGGTACATAGTCAGGAACGCCGATCAGAACGCTCTTCGGGAAGAACTCATAGTATTCCATGTAATGGGAAATCTGACCGGTCAGCATCTTTGCGATCAGCTGCGTTGCATTGCCCATGACGTCGTTTTCCGGCGTGGTGGGAATGTTGTAGCGGTGTGCCAGAACCATGAAGATCATTGCAGGCGGGAAGCCACAGAGCTTCTTCATGCCGTCAACGTCATTGAGCGTAACTGCATCCCAGCCGCGTTCTTCGATCTTCTTGCCAATAGCCAGCGCATAACGGACGCCCTTTCTTGCGATGGACTCATCGCATTCCTTGTCCATCTTCCAGTTGGCGCGGATATAATCCATTTCCTTTTCAATCTCTGCTTCGTCCACGGATTCCAGTGCCTGCACCATCTCGAGCATCTCATAGGTCTCGACTTCGAGGCCGATGTCACGGCGCATGGAGAAGCCTTCAAACTGCGTGCCGTAGAGCAGCATATCACGGTAACCCATAGTACCGATGCGCATGCGGCGCAGTTTCTTTGCAGCGGATGCTGCGGTAATGAAGCTGCGGATCTCTTCCATGGGCATGGGCTGGTCGATCATGTTGTAAACATACTTGAAGTTGTAGCCCATTTCCTGCATGGTAGGACGGATTGCGGTGGTGCCTGCCTGCTCAGCGGTAGTCACGATCTTGCCGTCCTCACGCCAGCCGCAAAGGCCCCAAAGGAGCATCGGCAGATGACGGAACTCATCGGTCACGCGAATAACTGCATGGGTGGGGATCCAGCCGCAGACGCACAGAACCAGCACATCAAAGAGACGGGCCTGCAGACGAGCGATAGCTGCGTCAGCGGTTTCATATGCCGGATCATCGATGACGAGGCCGCCGTCGATCACATCATAATCGGGATAGGAAATAGCTTTCAGAGCCTGATCATGCTTTTCCTGCAGCTTTTCAATCGGGGTATTCACTTCGCCGAGAGCGACGAAGCCAACGATTTTCTTCTGTTCCATAAAAATCTCCTTCATAATTATTATATGCCCATAGGGTGGGATATTTCGGAGCTACGCGACCACGACATCCATGCCGCTCGCCTTCAGCTCCATGATCTGCGTTTCATCACATTGCCGATCCGTCAGCAGCATCAGACTATCCCCGATTCCGCACACATGTGCAAATCCGGTACGCCCGATCTTCGTGTGGTCAGCAACAATCATCGTTTTCTTTGCTCTTTGGATCATTGTCGCGTTCAGGATTGCTTCCTCTGCATGATAGGTTGTCAATCCGCCTTCCACGCTGCATCCGTCCACGGACAGAATCGCCCAGTCCGCCTGATAGCGGCGGAGCTGCTCCTGCGCATCCGATCCGCTGATGAAGCCGTACTGCGTATTGATGCCTCCGCCCAGCAGCAACACATGGAAGGTCGGCACACCGCCGAGATCCATTGCCACCGACAGAGAATTCGTAACAACCTTCAGATGCAGATGTGAATGAAGCGCCGCTGCAACGAACTGTGTTGTTGTGCCGGAATTGATAAAGATGGTGTCGCCATCCGAAATCAAGCTGGAAACGGCAGAAGCGATCGCCTGCTTCTGTTCTGTGCGGGCAATCTGTCCGCGTGCCGTTCCCGCAGGCTCCTGCGATGCCCGTGCGGCACGCAGCGCACCGCCCTGCACACGCACAAGGTACCCGTCACGCTCAAGCGCTGTCAGATCGTTTCGGATGGTAACGGGCGTCGCGCCGAGATCATGACTCAGCTGCGAGACCTGAACCTTGCCGTCGCGGCGCAGATATTCCAGAATTTTCGTTCTTCGAATGTCTATTTTGAGCTTACTGTCCGCCATGGCGGGCGCCTTCCTTTCAACCTCAGAGTGCTTTGTGGTTCAGCCGTTCGCCGACTGCTCCGCCCGGATGGATCAGCGCAAACTGTTCTGCCTTATAGCCGGTCTGCTCAATGATTGCTGCCTGCAGCGCATGGAAAATCATGCAGAGCGCAGTTGTAGAGGTGGTGCCCTGTGCGTTCCACTTATCGGTCTCACGGTTGACATGCTGCTTCAAAACAACATCAGCGGCCTGCGCCAGCGGAGATTCCATATTCTCGGTCACGGTAATGATCTTCACGCCCTTTGCCTTGCAGATATCGACAATGGGAAGCAGCTCCTTGGTTTTGCCGCCGCGGGATGCAAAAATCATGACATCGCCGGGCTGCAGGAAGCCGGTCGCACCGTGGACAGCTTCTGCCGGAGAAATGAATCTTGCGGGACGCTCGATGCAGCACATCAGATGTGCCATATGCTGGCAGATAATGCCGGAATGGCCGCAGCCTGCCGTGCCGATTCTGGGTGCTTCGGAAAGCAGCTCCACTGCCTTCGCAAAAGCCTCATCATCAAAATAGTCCTTCATCTCACGGATGCAGGCCTCTTCAATGTCATATGCTTCACGGGCTGCCTGAATAGCCTCTTTACTTACCATGTTATTACCTCCTGATTTTGTGCTTCTGCACATAATATCGCTTATAAAGAAAATAACATTTTCTATTCCGAAAGGCAATCCATATTTTCAATAAATTTCCGACTCATTTTTGATGGAAGTAGCTAATTATTTTTGAATGCAGAAAACCATGTTGACGAAGGGTGTCAAATGCACTATAATGCAGGAGGAAAAATAGAAAGGAGAGTTACCTTATGAATCCGAAATGCACCATTAAGGCTCCGTTTTTCGAAATTGGCCCCAAGTCCTATCTTTACGGCGAAGATGTCATCGAGCTTGCAAAGGCCGCTGACGCAGCCTCTGAAAAATATGACGTTGATATTATCTTCACCACGCCTATCGTAGAAATCGCCCGCGTCAAGGCAGCAACCAAGCGCATCCATGTCTTTGCTCCGCATATGGATCCCCTGCGCCCAGGCCGTGGTCTGGCGGATATCCTGCCCGAATCTCTGGTAGCAGCCGGCGCAGAAGGCGTCATGCTGAACCATGTGGAAAAACAGGTTTCTCTCAGCACCCTGCGTCAGACCATTCAGAGAGCTGACGAAGTCGGTCTGACCACCATCGTCTGCGCTGATTCCATGGCAGAAGCCAGCATGATTGCAAAGCTGAAGCCCAACATCATCGTTGCAGAACCCTCTGAACTGATCGGAACCGGCGTTTCCGTCGGCCCCGAATATGTTGAAGCTGCCACCCGCGCCGTAAAGGATGTTGATCCCGAGATCCTCGTCCTTACCGCAGCAGGCATCGCAAACGGTCAGGATGTCTATAACACCATCATCGCAGGCGCTGACGCTACCGGTTCTTCTTCCGGCGTTGCAAAGGCTTCCGACCGCGCTGCCATGGTTGATGAAATGATCGCCGCAGTCCGCCGTGCATACGACGAGCGCTGCAAGAAGTAAGTTTTGTAAGCAATTCCAAACAAATTACAATTGGAGGAAAATAAAATGGAATTTAAAGTTGTACAGAAAGAGCTCGAGCTCCAGTCCCGCGGTTGGGTTCCCACCTTCCACGATGTTACCACCGACATCGTCAAGATCGTTGAAGCTTCCGGCGTGAAGAACGGCACCTGCTGCATCGCTTCCCACCACACCACCTGCTCCGTCATGGTTCAGGAATGCTCCCACGACTTCGACACCTTCGATCTCGAGTATCTGCAGCACGATCTGCTCGACATCATGAGAAAGCTGATCCCCGACTTCGCAGAAGAGCATCAGTACCGTCATCCCGGCCCCGTGCATGCACAGTTTGGCCGCTATGTTGACGAACCGGGCAACTTCACTTCCATGAACACCGACGGTCATCTGCGTTCCGTCTTCTTCGGCCGCAGCGAAACCATGACCATCAAGGACGGCAAGCTGGACGGCGGCGAATTCGCTCATGTCTACTTTATCGACTGGGATCACGTCCGTGCACGTCATCGTCAGCTGAACGTCACCGTCATGGGTACTACCGATGACGTTGAGAGCCGCAAGTACAACGACGGCAAGGTCATCAACACCCTGCGCAAGTTCCCCGAAGAAGAAAAGGCCTACATGGCTCAGTTCGACGAGTGGAAGAAGAGATAATCTGATTCTTATTTCATTCCCATCTCCCGTTTGGGAGATGGGAATGATTTTGTAACCCGTATACTTTTGTTGGAGGAACAGAATGGCTGCACGAGCGATACGATCCCGTGATGTTGATATGACCGCCGGCAGCGTCGTATCTCATCTTCTGCAATTTGCATTTCCCCTGCTGATTGGCAATATCTTTCAGCAGCTTTATAATACCGTCGACACATGGGTTGTCGGCAACTATGTCAGCAATGAGGCTTTCTCCGCCGTCGGCTCCGTCGGCCCGATTGTTAATCTGCTGATCGGTTTTTTCACCGGTCTTGCCAGCGGCGCAGGCGTGGTCATCTCGCAGTATTACGGCGCACATCAGTTTGAAAATGTCCATGACGCCGTACATACCTCTTTGGCCATGACTGCGATTCTCGGCGTTCTATTCACAGCAGCAGGACTACTGATCACACCCACTGCCCTGCGGATGATGAAAACGCCGGCAGATGTCATGCCGGAATCCTCCGCATATCTCAACATTTATTTTGCGGGTATCATGGGTCTGATGCTCTATAACATGGGTGCGGGTGTTCTGCGTGCCGTGGGTGATTCTCAAAGGCCCTTCTATTATCTTGTTGTCTGTGCCGTTTTGAACACGGTTCTCGATCTCGTCTTTGTTATCATCTTCCATATGGGCGTGCAGGGCGTAGCACTCGCAACCATTATCTCCCAGTTCGTTTCTGCAATTCTCGTAATTGTCACGCTGCTCCGCACGGACTCATGTGTGCATCTTCGCATCCGTGATCTACGGCTTCATTTCCGTATTTTCAAGCAGATTATTCAGGTAGGTATCCCGGCGGCCATTCAGATGGCGCTGACCTCCTTTTCCAATATTTTTGTGCAGTCCTATATCAATTATTTCGGCGCCGACTGCATGTCCGGCTGGACAGCATATTCCAAGATCGATCAGCTGATTCTTCTGCCTGTGCAGTCGCTGGCGCTGGCAGCTACAACCTTCGTAGGTCAGAATCTCGGCACAGGTAATGTACCTCGAGCAAGAAAAGGAATGCGTACAGCTCTTTTCATGTCGGAATGTGCGACTCTTGTTCTCATCGCTATCGTATTTCTTACCGCGCCGCACCTTGTTATTTTCTTCAACAGTAAGCCTTCGGTCGTGGAATACGGCACGCTGTTTCTGAGATGGATTTCTCCGTTCTATGTCATGATCTGCGTCAATCAGATCTATTCCGGTGCCCTTCGCGGAGCCGGTGACAGCAAAACCGCCATGATCATCATGCTCTGTTCTTTCGTTGTTTTCCGTCAGATCTATCTGTTCATTATGGCAAATTTCATCAGTAATACAGTGATTCCCATTGCAATGGGCTATCCCGCAGGGTGGTTTATCGCAAGTACTGCGACTTTGATTTATGTTCGCTATTTTGCCAAATTCGATAAGGCGCGGATTGTAGATTCCGCCGGGAAAGAGTGAGAAAATATGCTGCTTTCTTTTGGATACGGTTCCGGGACGCAGGATGTTGAGATTCCGCAGAAAAATCTGCAGTCCGTCCTGCTTGCAAATGAAATGGTGCATGAACGCCGCGGTGAAGAAGCCGTCCGGTATGCCCTGGAGCATCCGGTCGGGTCGGTCCGACTGCGCGACATGGCAAAGCCGGGGCAGAAAGTTGTCATCGTCACAAGCGATATTTCAAGGCCGCTCCCCTCTTATGACATTCTTCCATCGGTTCTTGATGAGCTTTACGCTGCAAATGTAGCTCCTTCCGACATTACGGTTGTACTGGCTCTCGGCTCGCATCGCCGTCATACAGAGGAGGAAACGCTCCATCTGGTCGGTGAGCGGGCATTCCGGGAAGTTCGTATTGAAGATTCCGATGTAACCGATTTCATCCATATGGGCATGACATTCCGCGGAACCCCCGTCGATATTACCCGCCGTGTCGCGGAAGCGGATTTCAGAATCGGTCTCGGCAATGTGGAGTTTCACTATTTTGCCGGCTATTCCGGCGGTGCAAAGGCCGTCATGCCCGGCGTTTCCACGCCGGACGCCATTCAATGTAACCACCGTCTGATGGTCAGTCCCGACGCATGCGCAGGAAAACTGGAGGGCAATCCGCTGCGAGAGGATATCGAGGAAGCGGAAACCTTCTGCCATTTGGACTTTATCGTAAACGCCGTACTGGACGAGCACAAAAAAATCGTCTATGTTGCCGCAGGAGATGTGACAAAAGCCCACCGAGAGGCCTGCCGTTATCTCGACCGGATGTACCGAAAGCCCATTGAAAAACGGGCCGACATCGTTTTGGTCTCGCAGGGCGGCGCTCCGAAAGACGCCAATCTCTACCAGACCCAGAAAGCATTGGACAACGCCAAGCATGCCGTGAAAGACGGCGGAACCATCATCCACATTGGTGCCTGCCCGGAGGGCCTTGGCAGCGCAAAATTTGCCGAATGGCTGCAAAATGCTCCCACCGCCCATTCCATGGTCGAACGCATCGGCAGAGAATTTGAACTTGGCGGCCACAAAGCCGCCGCCATTGCCATGATTCTGGACTATGCACAGATCGATCTCGTTTCCGAAATGGAGCCGGACTTCGTACGCAGCATTTTTCTGAATCCTCAAAGCTTTGCGCAGGAAGCCTTTGATAAAGCCATGCAGAAATACGGCCCCGATGCCAGCGTCATTGCAATGCCCTTCGGCGGCGCAACGCTTCCCATCGCTCCGGAACTATGATAAAAAGCAGCAGGATTCCGATCCTGCTGCTTTTTCGTTGTTGTATTGATTACGGACGGAACTTGCTCTCATAGATGGGGAATCTGCCGCAAAGCTCGCTCACCTGTTCGAGGATCTCTTTTCTCTTTGCATCAAAATCCAGCGTTGCATCGCAGATCAGCTTGCCCACGATTTCCATCTCCGCTTCCTTGAAGCCGCGGGTCGTGACCGCCGGGCTGCCGAGACGGACGCCGCTGGTCTGCTGCGGCGTTCTCGGATCATTGGGCACCATATTTTTGTTGGCCGTGATATGCACGGAATCCAGCCGGATCTCCAGATCCTTGCCGCTCATTTCGCTGTTTTTCAGGTCGAGCAGCATCAGGTGGTTGTCCGTACCGCCGGAAACCAGCTCCAGTCCGCCATCCATCAGCGTCTTGGCAAGCGTTGCTGCATTTGCAACGATCTGATGCTGATAGGTCTTGAACTCGGGGCGCAGTGCCTCGCCGAGTGCAACTGCCTTGGCTGCGATGATGTGCATCAACGGACCGCCCTGCGTACCCGGAAAAATCGCACTGTTGATCTTCTTGGCAATCTCTGCGTCATTGGAAAGAATGATGCCGCCGCGGGGACCGCGCATGGTTTTATGCGTCGTCGTGGTCACGATATCTGCATAGGGCATGGGACTCGGATGCTCCCCTGCCGCGATCAGGCCTGCAACATGGGCAATATCGACCATCAGATACGCGCCGACTTCGTGGGCAATTTCGCTGAAAGCTTTGTAGTCAATGAATCGGGGATAAGCGGAAGCACCGGCAATGATCATACGGGGCTGGTTCTTGCGGGCCAGATCGCGAACCTGATCGTAGTCAATACGGCCGGTGGCCGGGTCAAGACCGTAGCTGATGCAGTTGTAGGTCTTGCCGGAGAAGTTTGCCGGGCAGCCGTGGGTCAGATGTCCGCCCTGATTGAGGTCCATGCCGAGAACGGTATCACCTGGCTTGCAAAGCGCCAGATAGACCGCGTAGTTTGCCTGAGAACCGCTGTGGGCCTGCACGTTTGCGAACTGCGCATCAAAGATCATCTTCGCGCGCTCAATGCAGATATTTTCTGCCATGTCCACATATTCGCAGCCGCCGTAATAGCGCTTGCCGGGATAGCCCTCCGCGTATTTATTGGTCAGCACCGAACCCATGACCGCCATAACTTCCGGGCTGACGAGGTTTTCCGAGGCAATCAGCTCGATGTTATTTCTCTGTCTCTGCAGTTCCAGATCCAGCACACGGGCGATCTCGGGATCGTAAGCATTGATGTAACGCATACTCTGTTCTACCATAATGATATCCTCCTGATAATATAAAAACGAACGGAATCTCTCCCGTTCGCACAAAGACAAAGCCTCTGCAGACTTCTGCCTGCAGAATCCTTTCTCTGTCCTTTTGCCTGAGAGATTAACGCAAAGCGTTTTGCACCTTCGGCACCTGCGCAAAGCAGGCTTCTCCAGAGTTCTGTCCGGTCACAGTCCATGTCCATAATCGGGACGCCTGAGAGTTTTCCCCGTCGGCGGGACTTCCGTCCGCTCTCCTGTAACCATCAAACAGCTGATTCAGTTTTTTTCATTGTAGCAAAGCAGTGTATGAATGTCAATGGATTTATCCGTTTTTTCAGTATAGTCGAATAAATCGGTAGGTTTTATTATTCAGATTCTAATGCAAATCTGCGTTTGAAGGATTATCAAGTACCGTTCCGTCTGCAGAAAAACGAGATCCGTGGCACGGACATTGCCAGTTCTGCTCCTCCTCGTTCCATTTGAGCGCACAGAACATATGCGGGCAGGTTTTCTTAGATGGCGTCAGAATATTCAGAAAAGCTTCAAATCCGTTTACAAAAAGCTGCGGCTTCAGTATGCTTCTGTCCGGTCTGAAAAGATCGGCGTAGGGATTCCTCTTTCCGAGAATCCGATCTGTAATGAGCATGGCGGAAAGCATTGCTCCGGTCATGCCCCATTTGTTGAACCCGGTTTCCACATAGAGTCTCGGCGTTCTTCTGCCGTACCTTCCGATATACGGCCGCCCATCAAGGCTCATACAGTCCTGCGCAGCCCATAAACAGCGTTCCTTTGCATCCGGGTAATGCTCCATCGCAAATCTTCTCAGTTCTTTCCAGCCTCCGCAGCCGTTTCCCGTTCGGCCCCCTCCGCCGCCCAACAGCAGCAAATCGCCGCAGCTGCGAAAAGACAGGCCGGCCAGATCTTCATCCACATACATTCCATCCGGAATCGGTGAATTTTCCAATGCCAGCACATAGGAGCGGTGCTGATAGAGCTTCAAAAAATACAGACCGTGCTTATTGATAAAGGGAAAATGCGTCGCACAGACCACCTTTTCTGCATGAATCCGCCCGTTGTCCGTAACTGCGGTCGTTCCGATCATGGCGCGCACCCATGTATTTTCATAAATCCGAAGCCCCTCAGAGATTCCTCCGAGAAACTGCAGCGGATCAAATTGTGCCTGCTTCGGAAATTTCACTGCCCCCGCCGTTTCAATCGGCAGCGGAAGCGTCTCCCGAAACTGTGCGGCATATCCGATTTTCTCCAATGCCAGCATTTCCCGTTCCAGTTTTTCCCGGTTCAAGGCATACACATAACTGTCGCGGATCTCATAATCGCATGGTATCTGACTGCATAATTCTGCATAGCGGTCAAAAGCAGTCTGATTGGCCTGCAAATACTTTTGCGCAGTTTCCACGCCGCCGCTTCTAATCAGTTTATCGTAAATCAGTCCATGCTGCACCGAAATTTTCGCCGTTGTATTCTGCGTATTCTTCCCGCAGATTCGATCCTTCTCCACCAGAACATACTCCACACCGTTCTGCTGAAGAAACCACGCTGTCAAAATACCCGCAATCCCGCCGCCGATGATCAGCACATCTGTTTTAATATCGCCGTCCAATGCCGGAAACTGCGGCAGCGCGGACTGCTGCCAAATTGATCTCACGTTTCTCACCTCTCAACTAGTATGAGAGGAAACATGCCGATCGATACATCCATGCCGCATTTTCAAACTGTTTTCAGTCAGTCATTGTCCCGCAGACCGGAAAATCAAAATATGTATCGGGATACGGCTCATCCGCCAGCGTAAAATGCCACCATTCTTCCGCCATCGGCGCAAAGCCGTGTTCTATCATGGTATCACGCAGGAAGAATCGATTACGAATCTCTTCCTCCGTCAGATGCTTCAGAAAATCGGTATGTGAGCGCTTTCCGAAATAATCGAAGGGACTTCCCATACTGACTTCTTTGCTGCTGGCCATATCCAAAAGCGTCAGATCCACTGTGCTGCCCCTGCTGTGGCTTGACTTTCTTGCAATGTAGCCGATTTCAAAAAGGTCGCTTTTTTTGACATCCGGATAAAAATACGTCTTCATCCGCAGATCGTTTTCATTCTCTGCCCACCGGACAAAATGTGCCACGGCTCTCGTCGGGCGGTAGGCATTAAAAATTTTGAGCCGATACCCCTTTTTTCAGATCGTCACTTACCCTCTTCAGCGCCTCAGCGGCCTTTCCCGTAAGTATGGCACACGGTTCAATATAGCCGTCAATCCGTTCACCGATAAAATTATAGGTTGAAAAATATCGAAGCTCCTGAATAATATCAGGCACGATGTCAGAAAGCAGAACGAAGTTCTGCCGAATCTGTTTCTCTTCCGTTTCAAACATATCCGGTTTCCTTTCTTCCCTTTACCCCAGATTTTTCAGCGTCTGTCCGGTGATGCGATAGGTTGTCCACTCGCTCATGGGTTCAGCGCCCATGGCGCGGTAAAAATCAATGCTCGGCTGATTCCAGTCCAAACACCACCATTCCAGTCTGCCGCAGCCTCTTTCGTTGGCAATCTTTCCGAGCTGCGTCAGAAGCCCCTTGCCGTAGCCTTTCCCTCTATATTCCGGCAGAACAAACAGATCCTCCAGATAAATACCCGCTCTGCCGAGAAATGTCGAGAAATTATGGAAAAACAGCGCAAAGCCGACTTCCTTTTCGCCCTCTATCGCAAAAAGGACTTCCGCCGTTTTCTTATCAAAAAGCCAATACTCCAGCAGATCCGGTGTGGCAACCACCTGATCCGCCATATGCTCATATTCCGCCAGTCCCTTGATAAAACCGAGGATCAGGGAAATATCCTTCCGTTCTGCAAATCTGAATTTCATCCGCTTTTCCTCCGTATTCTTTGATCCGGTTCAGTATAACACACAGTTTTCCTCCGGTCAAACCAAACTCAGTTGCTTTCTTGACACAAAATGCAGTTCGATATAATAACCTAAATTTCAAGTTGGAGGGATACAATATAAAAAAGCACTGGTGGCGGGAAGCTGTTGTGTATGAAATCTACTGCAAAAGCTTCTGCGATTCCAACGGGGACGGCATCGGAGATCTGCAGGGAGTCATCTCCAAGCTTCCCATGCTGCAGGAGCTTGGCATCAACTGTATCTGGTTCACGCCAATCTTCACATCACCGCAGGTCGATAACGGCTATGATGTCGCGGATTATCAGAATATTGACCCTGCATACGGAACGCTGGACGATTTCAAGGAGCTTCTTTTAAAAGCCCATGCGCTGGGTATTCGCATTCTTTTGGACATGGTTCTGAATCATTCCTCCGATGAACACAGATGGTTCCTAGAATCCCGCAAATCCAAAGACAATCCCTACCGGAATTACTATATCTGGCAGCCGCCGAAGACGGATGGATCGGAACCCAACAACTGGGGCAACTATTTTCTTGAGGGCAACGGCTCCGCATGGACATTTGACAAAGCAACGGGAGAATACTATCTGCACCAGTATTCCGCAAAAATGCCGGATCTCAACTGGGAATATGTACCCCTTCGCGAGGAGGTTTACCGCATGATGCGCTGGTGGCTGGACATGGGCGTTGACGGCTTCCGGTTCGATATTTTTACCCGATTCAAAAAGCCGGCCGGATTCCCGGACACTCCTAAATCGCCCAACGCCCTTCTCGACAGAAACGGTTTTATTGTCGACCGTGATATGTGTACCTGCGTTGACGGAATCCATGAGATCTGGCAGAATATCCACAAAAACGTCATGGAAGGCAGAGATATTTTCACCATCGGAGAAGGCTCCGGCATCAATATCCAAAATGTGGCCGACTACACCGCGCAAAGCCGAAAGGAACTGGATACCGTCTATCATTTCAATCTTGTTTCCCGAAAGCGTCCGCCCTTCACGCTGCAGCAGTTCCGCACCGAGCAGACACAATGGGCGGAAGTCATGAAAAAAGATGTATGGACAACGCAGTACCTCAGCAACCACGACCAGCCTCGTATGGTTTCCCGGTACGGCAGCGACGGACAGTTCCGCGTTGAATCCGCCAAACTGCTGGCCGTCCTTGTGCATACTATGCCCGGTACGCCATTCCTTTATCAAGGCGAAGAAATCGGCATGACAAATGTTGCCTATTCCTGCATCGAAAACTATAACGACCGCTACACCGTCGGCGAATACTACTCCATGCTGGAAAACGGCATGGAGGCAGAGCAGGCGCTGGCGATTCTGCAGCCGAAGAGCCGTGACAATACCAGAACGCCCTATCAATGGAATGCTTCCCGCCATGCGGGTTTTACCACCGGTACTCCCTGGCTGAAGGTAAATGAAAACTACCCTTCTGTGAATTACGAAGCAGACCAGAAAAGTTCCGATTCCATCTTCGCGTTTTATCAGCAGCTCATCCGTATGCGGAAAGATCATCCGGCGATCATAGGCGGAAATCTGGAGTTTGTACTTCCGGATCACGAGAATGTTCTTATGTATCTTCGCAGATATGAACAGGAAACGCTGCTGATCATTGCGAACAAATCCGACTGTGAAGTTCCCGTGCAGGTTCCACCAGAACTTATCGGCAAAGTATTCCGCCGTCTGCTTTCTAACCGTCCCGAAACAGTACCTTCTTTGGGTGGCCGCTCCGCATGGCTTCCGTGGGAAGCCGAGATCTATTGCGTAGAAAATCCTTGATTACAACATAAAACACGGCGCCGAAACATCTTCGGTGCCGTGTTCCTTTATTCTTTGAAAATCGTTTCCGTCCGGAGAATTTCATCTGCGAGGGTCCCCCGGTTTTCCTCTGTAACTGTGTATAACACCGTCTGTGGGCAGGATAAAACCGCTCTTAAAAACGGAATATTCTCTCGTTTCTTCACCGCCGCTATAACGGGGATCGTTCCTAGTAAAGTCTCCAGAACCGCGGTCTGAAATACTTCTGCTTCCGATTCCAAAAAGCCAAGCTCATCCATCAGCAGAATGCCGTCCGGCTTTGCCTCCCGGATCAGCTGCACCCCAAGTGTATCAAAGACCTCCGGTCTGCTGACGATCTGCGTATGCCGGATGCCGATCAGGTTTTCTTCTGATAAACAGCGCCTCTCGGCAGGCGTCAATGCCGGAAACATATAAAATCGCCAGCCGTTTTTCTCCGTATTCTCCGTTTTTACCGTTTCAAAGCCGTAAACAGGTCTGTTCAGATGGGATAGCAGGGTTCTGATCAGCGTGCTTTTCCCGACACCAACGTCTCCGGTGATCAGAATATGTCTGCATTCAGTCATATGCGGCTCCTTCTCTTTTTCTTTTTCGTCATTATAAATCCCTCCGGCAGAAAAGGCAATCGGCGAAACAGGGTTGATTGATCGCATTATTATAATTTTTCAGTTGTTTTTTTGCTGAAAGCCGCTATAATGGTCACAAATCTGCAAATGAGAAAGCTGATGACATCTTGAGAACGAGAAAGGATCTTTGTTCCCTGCTGCTCTGCTATGCATTATGGGGCTTTCAGCCGCTGTACTGGCAGTTTCTGAACGGTGTCGATTCCTTTATTATCCTGGGCTGCCGGATCGTTTTGGCCGCCGTCTTTTCCGTTTTTCTGCTGGCCGTCACCCACCGTCTGCCGGAATTGAAAGCCGTGTTCTGTAACCGAAAACTGATGAAGATTCTGCTTCCCGCCGTTGTTTTTTTGTTGGCAGACTGGGCTGTTTTCATCATCGTTGTCAATGCAGGTCATGTGCTGGATGCAAGCCTTGGCTATTACTTCAATCCTCTACTGCTTTTCGCTTTCGGCATCGTGTTCTATAAGGAGCGCTGCACAAAAATGCAGCTGGCTGCACTCGGTATCGCCGTCATCGGTGTTGTGATCAGCAGCACCGCCTTCGGTGATTTCCCGTACATTAGCCTGATCATCGCCTTCAACTGGGCCGTCTATGCCACACTCAAGAAAAATGTCACGCTTGACGGTGTTCTGAGCATCTGCGTGGAAACGCTGATTCTGACACCTTTCGCCCTTGCTTTTCTGCTGATCTTGAAGCCGGCGGATCTTGCTGCGCTGCAAAGTCCTGAAATATGGTTCATTCTCGGCAGCGGTATTGTTACTGCACTTCCCATGTTTCTCTACTCCCGAAGCGTTCACAGGTTCCCGCTTATTTTCATGTGCTTTGCGCAGTATCTCAGTCCGACCTTCAATCTGATCTGTGGACTGATCACGGGTGAAACCTTCACCGCCAGTCAGATTGTGAGCTTTCTGTTCTTTCTCGCCGCCATCGTCGTCTTTATGATCAGCGAAATACGGCAAACTTCTCGAAAAAAGGAATAAAGAAACAGCATAACAGTTCATGATTCCGAAAACTTTGATAAAAATTGCAGTAACTGATTCACACACAAATTTCAATGTTCTAAATACAAAAACCACCCTGTCCACCGGACAGGGTGGTCGTCATTTCATTACATCCAATAGGGGCTGTCCCACAGCTTCAGGTTCGTACCGAGACCGAGTTCTTTTGCACGTTCCACAAGATCATGGCACCATGCAAGATCCTCAACCGCCATACCGCCGGTCATGACGCAGATGCGATCCTTGTCATTCGTTCTGCCGGGGTCACGGCCGCAGGCGCAGTCGCCGAGGCTGGGCATATCCAGTACAGGAGGCAGCTTGCCGTTTTCGATCAGTCTGTAAACAGAGCCGGTCATATTGTAATCATAAGCAGCCTCAAGGCCCTTTGGATCATTGTGGCACTCATCAATACTTGCTGCGTGCAGCTTCTCGTTATCAAAATAGACCTTGCCCTCCAGCAGCAGCTTCTCTTCGATCTTGGCAGCACCCGTGAAAATCAGAGTTGCGCCTTCCTTGATCCACTCCTCTTTGACATTGACCGGACGCAGACGGGAGGTTGCGAAGCTCACGATATCGCTGGGTCTCAAAGCTTCCTCCATAGAGCCGCAGGCCACAAATTCAACGCTGTAGGTTTCCTTCGCCCACTCGCCGAGTTTTGCTGCTGCTTCCGGGTTGATGTCAAAGCAGTACATGGTCTTGACATTCTTTGCATCTGCCATCATCCCCTGCACGCAAGCTCTCTGAATCGGGCCTGCGCCGACAAGGCCCATAGTAGATGCGTCTTTTCTTGCAAGATAACGAACCGCAACGCCGGGTACTGCACCGGTACGGATCGCGCTGGCAAGGTTGCCGGAGCAGAGTGCAACGGGTTCGCCGGTATCGACATCGTTCAGCATGACCATCAGAATGCTGCGGGGCAGACCTCTGCTGGGGTTGACGATGTTGGAGCCGTACCACTTCTCGCCTGCAATGTGGAATCTGCCACCGAGATAAGCAGGCATTGCCATGAACCGACGATCCGGGCCGTTGGCGGGCATACCCTCAAACTGCGGCTCATCCGGGAACGCAATGCGGATGCCATGCTCGTTGTGGCTGGCGCCGCCCATGATATAGTCGCCCTGCCCGAGCAGACGGAACATCTCATCGAGACAGTCTACGCACTTCTCCGCATCCAACACGCCTGCCTTTATCATATCCTCTTCCGAAAGGAACAGGAACTCTGTTTTCTTACCCATCGAACTTCCTCCAAAAAACTGTTTTCTACATTTTCTACATTTTCTTTGTATCCGGATGATTCATTCGTTTTGTACATCCTCAAGTATCATAGTCGATTGCCCTGATTTGTCAACGGATTCTGCATTTTTCTCCTTTCCGACGAATCCCCGGTACAATATGTATTTTTTCATACAATTTCATTGCACTTTTTCATTCCAGCCGATATAATAATCTCTGGAGGCGATAACATGACCGTATTCCAGCTTGTGCAGCAGCAGTACGACGAGATGACCAGAACAGAAAAATCGGTTGCCGCCTGCTTTATGCATCATACGCAGGCCTTTGCGTTTTCAACGCTGGAGCAGGCTGCCGAACTCGCTGATACCAGCACCACCAGCGTGATCCGCTTCTGCCGAAGGCTCGGCTTTGCCGGATACAAGGAATTTCAGCGGTCTTTGCAGTCGGATGTCAGCCGTCATCTGGATCTTTCCGAGCGGCTGGACGAGTCCCTGCAAGCCGGCAGCCGCAATGCACTTTTGGAAAAGACGCTGAGTGAAAGCATCCAAAATCTTGAGCAGACATTTGCCGACTTCCAAAGCCAATGTCTTGAGGATGCAACAAATCGCATCTGCCGGGCAAAGCGCATCTTTGTTTTCGGAATGCGCGAATCGTTTGCGCTCGCGCATTATGCTTACACGCGGCTTCTGACTGTCCGTCCCGAGGTCTATATGCTGGATGTGGGCTACAACGCCATGTTCGAACGGGCGCTGGATCTGACGGAGGACGATCTTTGTATTTGGTTTCTCTTTCATCGATACACGGCCGTATCACGGCAGATGCTCCAGTTCGTCCGCAGCCAAGGAGTGCAGATGCTGCTGATCACCGAAGCTCCCTTTGAAGAGATTTCCGGCTATGCGGATGTGGTTCTTCTCTGTCAGGTGCAGACCGGTGGCATGAAAAACAGCTCGGTTGCTCCGATCTGTCTTATGGACTATCTCTGCAACGCAGTCGCCTTCCGTGAGCCCTCACGAACCTCCAAGCGGTTTTCCGAATTTGAGAAAGGACTCGATGAAGCAGATATTCTCTCTGATCAGCTATAAAAAACAGCACATCCGATTTCTTCGGATGTGCTGTTTTATCTGTCTTGTTGGAACTCCGCAAGGATCTGACGCAAAGCCTGCTGCTTTTCCAGTCCCGCAAAATGCAGCTGCTTCGCCCGCGCAAGCATTTCACGCATTTTTTCGCTCGGCGCATATCCCGCTGCAAGAAGATCAGCGCCGGTTATCATGGGTTTTTGCATGCAAAGTCGGTAATCCGCCAGTCTTTCCTGCAGATACTGCAGGGAATCTTCGCAGATTCTTCCGCCTTTTCCGTCGCTGTCCGCCTGACTCAGCAGAATCAGATCCTCCGGGCAGACACTTTCATCAAAGAGCTGCCGCGTCTTTTTGACCGCAGAATTGCCCCTTGCATATACATTGGGCTTCATGTGCAGAGCGACCATGTTCTCACAATAGTCCAGCACCTTTCGGTTGTCTGTCAGCCGCTTCAGCTGCCGCCTTGCCAGCGGAATGCCCGCATTCTCATGGTCATAGCTCACGATTCTGCCGTCTTTGATACGGGAACAAACAATCTTTCCGAGATCGTGTACCAGCGCAGACAGCATAAATTCCGCAGGAAACTTTGCCTGATCGCGCAGCTTTGCAGCGGCGTCCAGCACCTGCATGGTGTGTTCAAACACATCCCCCTCCGGATGATAGACCGGGTTCTGCTCCACACTGATCAGCGCCTTGATTTCCGGAAAAAACACATCCAGCTGTTCCATCTTTCGCAGCACGCGGAAAAACACGGAAGGCTTGTCCGCTTTCAAAAGTGCCTTGCAAAGCTCCTCATAAACGCGCTCGCGCGCAAGATAGCCCACCTGCATGGTTTTGCAGATGGCAATGGTTTCCGGCGCAATTTCCGCGTCGAGCCGCGCGGCAAACTGCGCCCCGCGGAACACACGCAGCGCATCCTCGCCGAAGGTATCGTCCGCCACATGACGGATGATACCCCTTTCCAAATCACTCCTGCCTCCCCAGTTGTCGATGATCTCCTCCGTCAGCGGATCGTACATCATGGCGTTGACCGTAAAATCACGGCGGCGGCTGGCTTCCCGGTTTGAAAGGTACGGGTCGACCGACACATCAAAATCCGTATGCTTCATGCCGCTGCGCCTTTCCCGCCGCGGCATGGCAATGTCGATATCCGTATGCCGAATTCCGAGCACACCGAAAGAGGCGCCCTTTTCAAATACTTCGCCAAGTTCAGACAAAACCAGGCACAGCGCTGCTGGCTCAATGCCGTACACCTCTATGTCAAGGTCTTTCGAGCTTCTTCCCAGCAGCTTATCGCGGACGAATCCGCCGACAAGATATGCTCTTCCGCCGGCGGCCTTCACCCGCGCAGCAATTTCCATTGTCAGCTTCCATTCGTCCATGCTTGCACCTCAAAAAGAATTATGTTAACTTATCTAGCAGATCAAAGATCTCGTCCTGCAGATCTTCAACGCCTTCATGTACCTCAGCCCATTCTTCATAGGCATCACTCTGCATGTCACCCGGTTCTGCTTCATCCAGTCTGCGAATCATCTCGGCTACATCCTCCAGCAGCCGACGAAGCTGCGCTTCGTCCATGCCGCAGGTATCCGTCCGCATCAGTTCTTCACCGGATCGCAGCAGCGCCTGCCTTGCCGCTGCGGAAAAAGACACAATTTTACCCATTTCCGCTCTCCCTGTTACTGCTGTCTGCCCGCCTGTTTCATAGACAGAGCAATTCGTTTTTTCTGCACATCGACACTCAATACAACAACCTTTACATCGTCACCCACGGAAACAACTTCGCTGGGATGGCGAATAAACCGGTCGGTGATCTCCGAAATGTGGACAAGTCCATCCTGATGCACGCCGATGTCCACGAATGCGCCGAAATCAATTACATTCCTGACCGTACCCGTCAGCTCCATTCCCGGCTTCAGGTCCTTGATATCCAAAAGATCCGTCCGGAAAATCGGAGCCGGCAGCGCCTCACGCGGATCGCGGCCCGGCTTCAGAAGCTCTTTTACAATATCCTGCAGCGTCGGCAGGCCGATACCGCAGGCCTGCGCAGCCTTCTGCTGACCGTAGGTCTGCAGTCTTGCGGGAAGCTCGGAGATTCTGCCCGCCTTCACATCGGAAAGTGTATAGCCACACAAGGACAGCAGCGTTTCTGCCGCGCCGTAGCTCTCAGGATGGACACCGGTATTGTCCAACACATTTTTGCTCTCCGGTACACGCAGGAAGCCCGCGCATTGCTCAAAGGCCTTCGGCCCAACCTTCGGTGCCTTCATGACCTGCTTTCGCGTCGTAAAGGCCCCGTTTTCTTCCCGGTAGGAAACGATTGCTTTTGCCGAGGCTGCCGTAAGCCCTGCCACACGCTGCAGCAGCGGCGCAGAAGCCGTATTCAAATCGACGCCGACCGCATTGACGCAGTCCTCGACCACCGCATCCAGACTCTCTCCGAGCCGTTTCTGCGGCATATCATGCTGATACTGTCCCACGCCGATGGCTTTCGGATCGATCTTAACCAGTTCCGCCAACGGATCCTGCAGACGGCGAGCTATGGATACCGCCGAACGCAGATTGACATCGTACTGTGGGAATTCCTCCGCCGCAAGCTTGGAAGCAGAATAAACGGAAGCTCCCGCCTCGCTGACGACCATATAGCTGACGCCGGGACAGAGCTTCAGCAGCTCTGCCGTCATGATCTCCGTTTCCCGCGATGCCGTTCCGTTTCCGATTGCAATATGCTTCACGTTATGTTTTCTGATAAGCCCGGCCAGCTTTTCAATGGCCTCCTGCTTCTGCTTTTCCCCGTATGTAGGGTAAACGACAGCCGTATCCAAAACCTTTCCGGTCGCGTCGACAACCGCTACCTTGCAGCCCATCCGGTATCCGGGATCGAGGCCCATGGTAGTGCATCCCTTGACCGGCGGCTGCATCAGAAGCGGTTTCAGATTCAGCGCAAAGTTTGAAATTGCACCTTCTGCTGCCCGATCCGTCAAAGCTGCCCGGATTTCATTTTCAACGGAAGGCGCCAGCAGTCTGTCGTAGCAGTCATCCACAGCAGAAAGCAGGAAACGCTCTGCATTGGAACCCGGGAAAATGACGCTGCGAGCCAGCATCGGAACTGCCTCTTCGCGCGCTGCGCAAAGGGAAACCTTCAGAAAACCCTCTTTTTCGCCCCGGTTGATGGCAAGGATCTGATGCCCCTGCAGGCGGCTGACGGGCTGCGAAAAGTTGTAATATAAACTGTAAACGGAATCTTCTTCCCCGGCTGCCTTTGTCTGCAGCTGACCTCGGTTTGTATAGAGCGTGCGCAGCTTTTTGCGAAGCTCCGCATCGTCGGAAAAACGCTCCGCAAGAATATCGGAAGCACCGGCAAGTGCATCTTCTACAGATTGTACGCCCTTCTGCTCATCTACATACGCAAGCGCAAGCTCTTCAATCGAAGGTGCATTTTTCTTTTGCGCAAGGATCTCCAGCGCAAGCGGCTCCAGTCCTTTTTCTTTTGCAATGGTTGCACGGGTTCTGCGCTTCGGCCTAAAGGGTCTGTAGATATCTTCGATCTCCGCCAGCGTAGAAGCTGACTCAATCGCCTTCTGAATTTCCTGCGTCAGTTTCCCCTGTGCATCGATTGCCGCCTGAACTTCCTCTCTGCGGGTCTGCAGATTTCGGAGATAGCCGAGCCGCTCTTCCAGTTTTCGCAGCAGTTGATCATCCATCGCGCCATGGGCTTCTTTTCTGTATCGGGCAATAAAGGGGATGGTATTGCCATCATCTAAAAGCGTAATTACATTTTGAACTGCCTGTAGGGAGACGCCCAGTTCCTTTGCAAGCAGAGAAGAAATCTGTTCCATAATGTTCCTTTCCGTTCTGGTACTTTCTGTTATTATACTTCCCAATGCCACATACTACAAGATAATTCTCTGTCTGCGTTGCGGAATCCGGCGCAATAAAACCTCCGATGATGCAGAACACATAGCTGCGCGCTCTGATGCTCGAAAACCGGAAGTTCTTCTCATTTTCCAAACCGCAAAGTTTGTTCTCATTCCGTTTTTCCCGTTCTAGATTCATTTTTCTTGTCCTTATCCAAATCCTGTGTTATTCTTAATAGGAATATTCTGCAGAAATAGGAAGTGTTTTTTATAAAAAACTACTGTTTAATTGTTTCGTCATCTGCTGCAATCTTCTCCAACTCCAGATCGCGGTACATCTTAAAGCCGATGTCCTTACTCAGGTCTACCTTTGCAGTGTAGTGCAGATAGAACGGAGCTGTTTTGTAAATGCCGGATCCGGGTGTCACCTCAAAGAAGTTGCTGTCTCTCTTGTTTGCAATCGTAACACCATCGGTATCATCAGCATTGTCGGACATATAGTATCATTCACCGAGATCCGTCAGTTCGAAAATGCTCAGCAGATACTCCTTCGTGAGCGGCTTCGGCGCGGTCAATGCCTTCGCCATAAATCTGCCGTTCGTATCCGTCTTCACAGCACCGATCTCTGCGGTAATCAGATAACGGTACGGATCCGTTGTCTTCAGCTTGCTGATATCGAGTGTCTTGTCTTCTCTATACGGGGAGTTCTCGCCTTCCTTGAGCATTGCCGCATTCAGTTCCTTGAATGCGAAGTGTTTCACGCTTTCATAACCGCCGGTATTATCCTCGTACACAACAGAGCTGTCACCGGACGCAACCTTGCGGAGGTCGGTGATACTGAAGCTCATCGCATTACGAAGTGCATTTACAATTGCGTAATTACTGTAATCGCGGCGATTTTCGGTTTCCTGCGTTCCATCCCAGTCCTCGTCGATCCAAAGGTCACCGCCGACTTCAACGCCTTTATCCATCAGCGTAACACAAACCGTATTACTTATGTATTACCGGATTTTACCCAGACATCAAACGGTACCGCAGCAGAAATCAAATACGAAATCGCGCCGTGGGAACCATCATAGGCAGCAGCGTCTCTGGCGCCGTATTTATAAAGCTTCTTACTGATGTTCAGCGTAGCCGGCACATGCTTCGGCAGCTGCGCCTCTGCCTCTGCGGATACAGTCTGATCCGCAGGATTGGCAATAGTATAGAGCTTATAGGACAGTCTGGCCTGATTGTCGCACTCGATTTTTCTGTTCTCTTCCGTAAAGTGCGCAATCATATCATCTGTCAATGCATAGACCGCGGTGATCTCATACTTTGTATAAACCGGAACTTCCTGATCAACAAGCTTATCTCCGTCGCTGTCAATCTTTCGCGTATCAAGCGGCAGAAGAGAGAGCAGCTCAAAATCTGCACCGCCGACCGAGGCAGTGGCCGCATGTTCACCGGTTCTGACCGCAGTAACACTCTGCAGCGTCGGGTTGACGAGTCCTGAACCGTCAGCTTTCAGAATGTACGCCATCATATGCTCGTTCACTTGCATGAACTCAATCGCATCGCGTCCGTTCAGTTCCGTATAGGCCTCCGGTTCACGCATCATGGCCGAGCTGGCGGATGCTGAATCAGCGTTTGTATTTTTGAGGCCTAATTCGACGATCCACGTAACGGTGGCCGTCTTTGCATTTTTGTCGATTGTAATATCTTTGCCGTCGTTTTTCTTGACGCTCTTCTCAATCAGCCACTCATCCTGAGAGTGCGTCTTTACCGGATTCATGCTCGTACTGGTTGACTGCGTATATTCCCGCAGCTCAACAACTACATCACCCGTTTTATCCAGAATCATAAACGAACTGGAAAAACTGACTGCATCTGTATCAAAGGTATAGGACTTGACAGCATTTTCCGTGCCGTTTCCGCAGACAGTCAGGTTGATGGCAAACTGTGCAGTTGAAGATGCATATGCATCGCAATCCGCAAGACGAACCTGGTAGGTGTTTCCTTCGCGTGTAACACTTTCAATGAGGTCATCATAGATTTCCTCCATCGACCGCATCATATCGTCAGAAAGGATCAGCCCATCCGGAAGCTTCAGCGTAACAACATTGTTGTAATAGCTGTTATATAATGTAGGCGAAGCATCTGAACCCAACGCAAAGGTATCTGCATTTGCGTAGTTAACATAGATGTTATACTGATCGGTATCCATGCCAGCCAGTATGTCTTCGTAAGGACCGCCGGTGACCACCAGTTCATACTGCGTGCAACCGGAGCCATACAGTCTTTCTGCTTCCTGAAGAATTGCCTTCTGAATTTCTGTCGGTTCTCCGTTACCACCGATATCAGCAGGTGCTTTTGCCAAAGCAGGCACTTTCGCAGCACCAAGCGGTGCCATCAAATCCGGAGTATCCTCGTCCTCTTATGGATCAACCGCAGCGGATGTGGGTTCAGAAATTATATCCGCTGCATCAGATACAAGCAAAGACTGTTCCTCGACAGCCAGCTCATCCTCTGCAAAAGCAGACAGAGACATGCTGTTCAGCGTCATAACAAGTACTAACAGCATTGCAGCAAATCTCTTAATTTCTTTCATTTCTCCATGCACCTCTCATTCTCAAATTTATGGCAGCGGTCAGAACGGTACTGTCCGTTATACTCATGCACAAAGCACTTTCCGACATACAGTTCAATCGGAATTGATGCATATTTCGTCTGCATAGCACTTCACCGTATTCAAAACTTGTTCTCTAGCGGTTCCGCGCTCCGGCAGAAATCATAACCATCTACATGCATAACGCAAATTACAATCATTGCCTTTCCAATACGGGAAATATTCGATTTTTTCATGAAAAATCTCTCATCTATTCTGCATGCACATATAGCCTGTGAATCCGAAAAAAGGTTTTATGGGAAACCGTTTTTTAGTTCGTAAGTAATTACTAACATATTAGCTACATACAGTTAAAGTATAGCACGTACTTACAATGTTTTCAATCGGATTTTTTCAAATGTTCATAAATTCCTATTAAGAATTATTAGGAATTTAACCTACAAATAGAAGGAAAGCGCAAAAACGTTCGTAATTTTTGCAATGCTTTTCAAGTGATATCCTTGTTTTTATATATATGCATTCCGTAGCAGATCTCTTCCTATATTTCGAAAAAACATTGTCCCAATTTGGTTTGTTTTTTGCAAAAAAAAAGAACTCCACAAACGTGTAGTTCTTTTTTGGAGCTGCTGGGCGGATTCGGACCGCCGACCTCGTCATTACCAATGACGCGCTCTACCGACTGAGCTACAGCAGCATCTCTGACAGCTCCGTTATTATATCACAAAGGCGAAAAATGTCAACACTTTTTTTCAGATATAAACATTTTTTTGCAGACACTCGCATCTGCTGCGGAGCTGAAAGGATGGATCTTATCCGTTTACGACATGGATCGGTTGTCCGTCCAGGAACGCATGTATGTTTTCCCATGCATAGGCAATGATGCGCCGCCGGCTTTCAAAGGGAGCCCAGGCAATATGCGGCGTGATCAGACAGTTTTTCGCGCCAAGAAGCGGATTCTCATTTTTGATCGGCTCTGAACTGACAACATCCACGCCCGCCGCAGAAATCTTCCCGCTATTCAAGGCTTCACTGACATCATACTCATTGATCAAGCCGCCGCGTGAGGTATTGAGCAAAATGACTCCGTCTTTCATTTTCTCAATCGTTTCCCTGCAGATAATCTGCTCCGTTTCCGGGAAAAGCGGACAATGCAGAGAAATCACATCTGACCTTTGAAGCAGCTCGTCCAAACTGACATACTCCCCGATCATTCTGCCGCTATCAGTCTGAGAACGGCTATACGCAATCACGTTCATACCGAAAGACGCCGCAATGCGGCCAACGGCCTGTCCAATGGCGCCGAAGCCAATAATGCCGATGGTTTTTCCGCTCAACTCCAATAAGGGATAATCCCAAAAGCAGAAATCGGAGCAGGAACTCCATTTACCGTCATGGACTGCATCGGAATGATGGGAAACATGATGACAGATTTCAAGCAATAAAGCAAACGTATGCTGTGCAACTGAAGCCGTACCGTAGGCAGGTGTATTGCAGACAACGACACCAAGCTCATGCGCAGACTTGCAGTCAACGGCATTATATCCGGTCGCCAGAACGCTGATAAGTCTGACAGACGGACATGAAATCAACACATTGCGCGAAATCGGCGTTTTATTTGTCAATACGATTTCCGCGTCACCGATCCGATCGATGATTTCGTTTTCATCCGAAAGAGAAGTACGATCGTAAACTGCGATATCGCCGAACTCTCTCAGTTTCTCCCAGCTCAGATCGCCCGGATTTACACAATATGAATCAAGGATAACGATTTTCATAGTTCTCCTCCAACGAAAAAAGATTCCGATATATGTTTTTGATACACAAATGCATGCTCATCGGCTCAGCTTGCAAAGCGCCGCAATATGGGCAGGTGTTGTCCCGCAGCAGCCGCCGAGCAGCGTTGCACCTGCATCCGCAAGCTTGCGCATATGCCGGGCAAATTCTTCCGGCATCATGGAATAAACCGCCTCACCGGTTTCCAGGATCTGCGGCAGACCTGCATTCGGCTTTGCCGCAATGGGCAGCATACAGGCTTTTTTCATACCGCGCACTACAGACTCCAGCTGATCCGGTCCCGAAGAGCAGTTGATGCCTACCGCATCAGCGCCCAGATGTTCCAGAATTTCAGCTGCTTCCATGGCGTTTCCGTCAAAATAACACTTGCCGTCCGACTGCACGGAAAGCGTACACAGAATCGGAAGATCACACAGTGAGCGGATCGCTTCCACCGCCGCCATACATTCCGTGACACCCATCATGGTTTCCACCGCAAAAAGCTCCACGCCGCCTTCCAGCAGTGCCTCTGCCTGCTCTTTGTAAACATCCAGCAAAGCAGCGTATTGTCCGTTATCCTCCGGGTCAACGGGTCTGCCCGTGGTGGTCATATCCCCCGCCACCATGGCCGACTGCCCAACAGCCTGTCTGGATAGCACAGCCAGTTCCCGGTTCAGCTTCAAAACCTCTCCTTCAAGGCCGTGGTTTGCCAACAGCACGCGGTTTGCGCCGAAGGTCGGTGCATAGACAATCTCGCTTCCAGCCTGCAGGTAGGCTCTTTGCAGGGCAAGAATCGCTTCCGGGTGCTCGAGATTCCATTTTTCCGTGCATACTGCTTTCGGCATGCCCGCTTTCATCAGATTGCTGCCTGTCGCTCCGTCTAAAAAATGAATACCCGATGCACACCAGACAGAAAATTCCGTTCTTGTCACAATTGATTCCTCCAGATTCAAAGCTGCGAAAGTACCTCGCCGATGGGGTCGCGGAAAATGAGATCTGCATAGCTGTCATAGGGTGTTTCGTCCCGATTGATCAGCACCAGCTTATTTCCCCGATAGTAGCGGATCAGACCCGCCGCCGGGTAGACCGTCAGAGAAGTTCCGCCTACGATCAGCACGTCCGCCGCCGCAATTGCCTTCACCGCGCCATCGATGCACGCTTCATCAAGGCCTTCTTCATACAAAACCACATCCGGCTTGATGAGCCCGCCGCAGTCACAATGCGGATTACCCTCACTGTCGCGGATGTATTCCGCCGAATAAAACTTTCCGCAGCGCTGGCAGTAATTGCGGTGTACCGAGCCGTGCAGCTCATAGACACAGCTGCTGCCGGCCTTCTGATGCAGGCCGTCGATATTCTGCGTCACGACCGCTTTCAGCTTGCCCTCCTGCTCCCATTGGGCCAGTTTTTTATGGGCAGCATTTGGCTCGACCTCAAGCGGCAGCATCTTTTCGCGGTAGAAGTTATAAAAGTATTCCGTATGCTGATAGAAAAAACTGTGAGAAAGGATCGTTTCCGGCGGATAGTCGAACTTCTGATGATACAGTCCGTCCACACTTCGAAAATCCGGCACACCGGATTCCGTTGAAACACCCGCCCCGCCGAAAAAAACGATGTTGTCACTTCCTGTAATCCAGGTTTTTAGGGTCTCGATTTCGGAAATCATCGTCTTCCTCCTCCAGTTCCGCAACAAACTTCCGCTCCGCCCGTGTTTTATACGGGAATCTCAGCTTTGCAAAAAGATCCGGACGCAGATGCATCGTGCGCAGAATCGACTGCTTTTTCCGCCATCTGTCCACCTTGGCGTGATCGCCGGAAAGCAGCACCTCCGGTACCTGCAGGCCGTGCCAGTTTTCCGGCCTTGAATACTGGGGATACTCCAAAAGGCCGTCCCAATGGCTTTCATCCTGAAAACAGATGTCATCGCCCAACACGCCCGGTACCAACCGGCTGACCGCATCCGCGATCACCATCGCCGGCAGCTCGCCGCCCGTCAGCACAAAATCGCCGATGGAGATTTCCTCGTCCACGCACTCATCGATAAAGCGCTGGTCGATGCCCTCATAATGTCCGCAGACGAGGATGATTGCTTCCTTCTGCGCCAGCTGCTTCGCCTTTTCCTGATGGAAGGTCGAACCGCAGGGCGAAAGAAAAATCGTATGCGCATGGCCGCCCAGCTCATCCTGAATGGCTGCCCAGCAGTTATAGAGCGGATCGCATTGCATAATCGCCCCACGTCCGCCGCCGTAGGGGTAATCATCCACCTGATTCTGTTTATTTGTCGTGTAGTCCCGGATCTGATGGGTGTTGATTTCGATCAATCCCTTTTTCTGCGCTCTGCCGAGAATGCTTTCCTGCATCATGGCATCCACCGCATCCGGGAACAGCGTCATAATATCAAAGCGCATCGGTCTGCATTCCTTCCACGAGCTTCACGCGGATAAAGCCCTCGTCTACGTTGCGTTCCAGAATAAACTCCGGCACCGCCGGGATCAAGTATTCATGCTCGCCCTTGATCTCATAGACATCTCCTGCCGGCATAGGCAGAATATCCTTTACCTTTCCGATCTCGACACCGTCCGCAAAAACGGGCAAACCGATCAGATCCGCAATAAACATACTCCCCTCCGGAAGTTCCACATCATCGCGATCAATGAAAACGATTTTCTCGCGGAGCCGGGACGCTGTTTCCACATCATCAATGCCTGCCAGCTTCATCAGCACGCAGGTTTTCTGCACGCGGCTGTTTTCCACTTCATATTCTTTTCCGTCCAAAAATATCCGGTCGAACTCCAGCAGAAATTCCGGGCCGTCTGCCCAGGGAAGAATTTTCACTTCTCCGCGTATGCCGTGGGTCGATACGATTTTGCCGGTCTGAAGATACTGTTTTTTCATGGGAATCCTCCATGGGATATATTATCAATTATATTATATGTTTTTTCGAAGGAGGAAACAAGAGTCACTTTCATTCATAAGGGAAATAAATTAAAACCACGCCTTTCCGTAGCTTCCAATAAGACAGTATGAGAACATTACTGGCATAGGGTAGCTGCCGTACAGGAGTGCGACAAGAAAAATTGGCGATACTTGGTTTTCACAACCAGGTATCGCCTTTTTCTATCTTTAACAGAG